>JAKSBX010000217.1 GCA_022360905.1 Chromatiales bacterium | reverse complement strand
GGCATGATTGGCTTCATCTATCCCCCGGATATATACCGGTTGATCAGAGGTACCGTTTGCGGTCAAAGGATTGGATTCGTGCTTGGTAGTATAAGTGCCTTCGATAACGACGACAGACCCAGCCGGTATGGGATCGGGAATGGTCGAGCGGGGATCATCGGGATAGCCGTTGCCGCTATTCCCCCCACCCGATCTCACATAGTAGAAACCATCTTGATTCGAGCCCCAATTCGTAGGTAGCGCAGGGGCAACATTGTCGATGCCGAAATCTGGTGCAGGCACGCCAAGTGGCGGTATGTAGTCGCTATAGGCGGCATGAGCGAATATCAGAAGCCCCAATACAAATAGACGAGATAAACGGGGGGTGTGAAGATGATAGCGAGTATTATCCATAATAGTGTGTACCTTAATCATGGGAGTATGCAGATACTCCGACTCCATTCTCAATATTCTGTGCTAGGCAACAGAAGACCCTGTTCTCCATGCGTGATCCAGGAGATAAATAGCCTCAATAAAACTTCACGACTAATGCGATTTGGATACAGGTTTAACGACATATACCACAAGGTTGCGGCTGACGGTTAGTGAGTTAGTGAAAGATAAAGCCGAGATTGCTGCGTCTGTCACATTTGTTGGCCCGATTCCTCTGACAAAACCATTAACCGTCTGGAAAATTAAGATGAATACCTAAGTGCAGGAATTCTGCTCAAATTTGTGATCATAGGGTTGTTGATCCTCACCCTACCAAGCCATGGGAATATTATTCATCAACGTATGTCGAACGGCTTGTTTACCACTACTTTAAACCTGGCGACGAAATGGCTCCCCCTCAGGGCTTCAAGCCTCTCCTTGATCAAGGCGTGGCTCACCGAGAAGCTTCGCCTCAATGGCCTTGCAGTCTCATTCTGAAAATGACCTGCTTTATAAAAAACTTATCGGATACCTAGCTTAGACTCGGTTGTCAACTGAATTGGTAATAATACCATTTTCATTATTTTACTCTTGATAGGTACAAAACTACGGCTAATAGTTTTACTGGTGGACGTGGTGTTTTTCTGAATTTAGGAATAAATAAGGATGTTGTTACTACTGCCAGTGTGACGGGATTTATCGGATTAACGGAGTAGTCTCCGCCTTTATGGATTCCTACCAATCATCAAGGAGTGACCGATATGGCAAGTGAGCAGAAAGGTTCAGGTAGCGGCAAGGGAATCAATTCCAAACTAGTTCTTAGAGGACTCAACAAGGGAGATGAAAAACCTCAGGTCGAGATCACACTGATCGATCGACAAGGTAAAGTATTTGAGACTGTGCAGATCGCGGAAGATGGCGCCTTTGGTTTGCCCCTGGGCGCCATCGAGAAAGCCCATCGTATTCGGGTTGGTCCCACTGTGGAAGCCGTGGGTGGAGAGGCCCCAGGTTCCCTGTTTCTTAACTATCGTGTAGCAGACTTTGTAGCGCGGCTGGAGCAGGGTGTGTTGGATATTGGTCGCAGTGTGTGGCGGGAATGGTTGTTTCGTTACCGCTGTGTATCGGGAAGTGTCCGTCGATGTCGTCCCTCTCCTTGGTGGTACCGAGAGTTGGCTGGTGCAGTCAGGCGTCCGTTGGCTCAAACCGGCACAAGATTTCAGCTGAATCGTCTGGCTACCGCTCTACAACCGACAGCCGTCGCGGGTTTATCCAGTGTCCTGGAGTTGGGTGAAATTATAGCCTGGCCGATCCGCTGCACCCCCATCTGTTTGGGCACCATCGAAGTTTACCGGCGCATATGCTGCTGTGAACCCTGGGTATTCACTGATCATCGGTTGGAGCGCTTGATCAGGGAATTGGAGGAGTTACTTGAACGGATTCCTGAAGTGCCCGATTTTCCCGATCCCCCAGGACCTGGTCCCGATCCGGCACCTTTCCAACGAGCAATATTACAGGAGGGTGCCCTGGACGAGCGCGTGCTGCATGCCGGAGAAGATCTGCATGCCTTGCGCACACTACCCGTTGAGCGGGTTGCCGAATACATCAATGCCAGACCCTACCTGTTATGTCGGCGCTATGAGTGCAGCGCACCGGTTAAGGTGGCCGAGGGTACGATTGGTGCCGATGGCCGATTCAATATCTGTTGGCACGAGTTCCCTGTATTGCTGCGCAGAGGATGCCATGAAGAGTATGCCTACAAGGTCAAACAGCGTTTTGGTCCATTTACCATCACTATCTACAATGGTGTTAACGCAGGCCACTGGTACGATATCGATGACAATCCAGTGCTTAGTTCCTACCACCCTCTGGCTGTTGCCTGTCGTGACAATGGTGGTGAAGGCGATGCCTTCGTCTATCTGGATGAGATCGGCGATACGGATTCGTCATTGCTCAATACACCCGATCAGACATCGGCCACCTCGGTGGCTTCACCGGGTTCGAACGGTGGTGTAGCTTTTCCCAGCGGCGGCCCGGCGGGTAATGGGGCCCATGATCGAAACTGGGGCGGTACCCTCAAACTTGCGATCATGTTTTCCGAAAGCATGCGCGACACGGGTGCCAAGTATTATCGGGTGAGTGTGACTGAGGCCGATAGCAACGGCAATCCGGTCGGATCACCCGAATATGTCACGAGTGGGCTTTCATGGAATAAGGCGGTCGCTGTGCCTGGTGGTGTCGACGTGGTATCTGAAAGCCTGGGTCCTGTCAGCACATCGGCGCCCGACGAACCTCAAGACAATCTCTATCTGATCCCATTTGATGGCGATCTGGGAACCAATGCGGATTGGGAAGCGGATCAGTACCATGCTTATCTCAATACCCGGGACGTAACCAAACAGTGGAGCGATCCTGATGCCGATACCGGTCAGCCTGCCAAGCGTCATCTGGTGACCATCGAGGTTTTCAATGCAGCCGGAGAGCGTCTGCGGCCCAACGGTACCCCTCCCTCGGGTCTTCCGGGAGCTGAGGTCGAAGCTGGATTTACCTATCGCCGGAAGATTCAGGATACCGGACCCACCAATATGGTGCCGTACGGTGCCTTGAGCCACCTGTTCTGGTGGGATAACAGAGACGTGATAGCCAGCATCGAGGATCTGAGAATGAATGGTGTGGCCTCGGATGAGGAGTGCCAGTTCATGAATGGCACAGAGAGTTCCACATTCGGCATCGGATACCGGGCCTATCACCCTTGGGAGATGTTCCAGAAAAACCATGTGATCTCCTGGAGGCGGGGCTTGAGCGGCGGCAGCGATACCATGCACAACAGCACGAATAACGTGGGCGTCCCTCCTGGGGCGGAAGGTGCGAGCCCAACCCATACGTTCGGCCATATGTTGAATCATCCCACACCATCGACACCGCCACGAACCAAGTGTGCCTTCACGGTGTTCCTGACAACCTACAACAAGCGCACCGATGGTGATGATCTAAGCTTTAGTTGGGATCATGACAATGCCGCATTTGCCTTGGATGTGGCACCAGTGGTCTGTGCACCTTGTAGCGGTGATGATGAGGAGGATGATGATTGATCGTAGGATGGCCTTATAAAAGTAAACGGCCATAGCACAACAAGCTGGACAGCCCGGCCAATGCGTCGGGCCGTTCAGCTCATACTCGTTATTGTTATCTACGAAGTTGTGCACTCATCCGTTGCTTTGCCCAATGCAGGTTCTTGTCATCCAGAAATTAAGAAATATATGTAAAAACATACTTGAGCAAAATAACACCTATTTGCGTTAATTGGTGTTCATTTGCGGACTTTTTTCTTCTGTTTATAACGTAAGATTAAAATCGATTATCAACCATACCGCCCTTCAATATAATCCGCCGTCTCTTTCTGTGCCGGTGTAACAAACAGATCTTCCGTGGCCTGATGCTCGATCACTTTACCCATCAGCATGAAGATACACTCTTCGCTGGCGCGTCTGGCCTGCGCCATGTTGTGGGTCACAATCAGAATGGTATATTCACCACGCAACTCCCAGATTAACTCTTCAACCGCGGCGGTTCCCTTTGGGTCCAGAGCGGAGCAGGGCTCATCCATCAAGAGTACGCTGGGTTTCACCGGCAGTAACCGGGCAATGCAGAGTTTCTGTTGCTCCTCAAGGGAGAGTTCGGTGCCCTTGTTATTTAAACGATCCTTGACCTTGTCCCAGAGTAGTACCTGCTTGAGTGCGGACTCGAGGATCTCATCCTGATCGGCTTTGGAGCCTTTGTTGTGCAGCCGATGGCCGAACAGAATGTTGTCACGGATCGAAATCGGCAAAGGGTTAGGGCGTTGGAATACCATGCCGATCTGCTTTCTGACCTGTACCAGTTCGACGCCCGGGTCGTAGATATTGTTGTTCAGGACCTCGATGTCACCCTCGATACGCACGTAACCCAAGCGCTCGTTGATGCGGTTGACACTGCGCAGAAAGGTCGATTTGCCACAGCCGGATGGGCCGATCAGCGAGGTGATCATGCCGTTTCGAATGTTCAGATCCACATCGAACAGGGCTTGAAAGGTGCCATACCACAGGTTCAGCTTCCGGGTATGAATGGCATACTCAGGGGATTGGTTGTCGTCTTGGTTCACAATGGCATTCATATTGGTTTTCGTATTCGTGTTAACAGGCGCTAAGCGGCGGTATCAGCCGAACTTACCCTCAACGTAGTCACGGGTTCTCTGATCCTTGACCTCGCCGGTGAACAGATCCTCGGTGTTGCCTACCTCGACACATTCGCTTTCGAGGAAAAAGGCGGTTCGGTCGGCCAGGCGTCTTGCCTGTTGAACCAGATTGGTGACCAGGATGATGGTCATATCCTTTTTCAGCTCTTTGAGCACATCCTCGATACGCATGGTGGTGACCGGGTCGACGGCGATCGAGAATTCATCCAACATCAACAGGTCCGGATCCTGTGAGAGTGCTCTGGCAATCGTCAGACGCTGTTGCTGCCCACCGGAGAGCAGGCTGCCCAGTGAGTTCAAACGGTCTTTCACCTCATCCCAAAGTGCGGCACGGGTAAGACAACGTTCGACGATGATGTCGAGTTCGCTCTGCTTCTTTATGCCCCGGAGTCTGGGTGAGAGGGCGACGTTCTCATAGATCGTCAGTGGCAGTCCGACCGGCAGGGGGAACACCACACCGATCCGGCTGCGCAGCGCGTAGATGTTTTTCAGGTTCTGAATATCGAGACCGTTGAATCTGATTTCTCCCTCAACCGACATGTTGCTGTCAAAAGTGTCCATGCGGTTGATCGATTTCAGGAACGAGGTTTTACCTGCATTGGCCGGGCCGATGATGCCGAACACCTCATGTTCGCGAATCTCCAGGTTGACACCCTGCAGGGCAGTGTGTTGGCCATACTTTATGGTCAGGTCATTGATCGCCAGTTTGACCGGGGCCTCTTCCGCGACGGCAACCTGTTCTGTGTCCACTTTGAGATTGGTATTGGGATTTACCATTTCTTTTTACCTCGCAGATACATGCGGAAGGCGATCGAGATGCTGTTCATGATCAGCACCATGGCGATCAACACTAGCGCCACACCAAAGGGCAGCTCTTCCGGTACGCCTGGTACTTGGGTTGCCACCACAAACAGATGCAGCGACATCGCCATGGTCTGATCGAATACGCCCTGAGGCAGGAATGGCAGAAAGAAAGCCGCGCCGGTAAACATGATCGGTGCGGTCTCGCCGGTGGTGCGCGAGACTTCGAGAATCACACCGGTCAATATGCCGCTGACCGCATTCGGCAGCACAATCCGTCGGATGGTCTGCCATCGGGTCGCACCCATATTCCAACAGGCTTCACGAAACGCCTGTGGCACCGCTCTCAGTGACTCACGGGTTGACACGATGACAATCGGCAGGGTCATGATGGCCAGGGTTAGACTGGCCGCCAGTATGCTGGTGCCAAAGCCGAAGAAAATGACGAAGGCGCCGACCCCGAAGAGCGCGTGAACAATGGACGGCACACCGGCCAGGTTGATGATGGCCAACTGGATGAGGCGGGTAAACCAGTTGTCGCCGGCATACTCGTTCAGATAGATGGCTGCCGCCACCCCCAGTGGAACAGAGGCGAGCAGGGCAACTGCGACGATCCATACGGTTCCCAACAGAGCGGGAAAGATACCGCCGGCCGTCATCCCGTCGGTGGGATTGGTAAACAGGAAATCGATTGAGATAACACTGCCGCCTTTTGAAACCAGGGTGAACAGAATAATCGCCACCGGTACGATCAGCAGTATGGTCATCATGAGAAAAAGCATGCGAAACAGGCCTTGTACCCGTTTGTTTCTGGCATTCAGATCGGATTCTGCAAACATCTGCCTTACCCCTTACGGATGCCACGGACAATCAGGTCCGCAGTCAGGTTGATCAGAAAAGTAATGATGAAGAGGAAGATGCCGATGGTGAACAGCGCCTGATAGTGAGGCGAGCCCACAGCGGTTTCACCCAGTTCTGCGGCGATGGTGGCGGTCAGCGCCCGCACCGGATCGAACAGACTGCCAGGAATGTTCACCGCATGGCCGGTGGCCATAAGGACCGCCATGGTCTCACCGAAGCCACGGCCGACACCGAGCAGCACTGCACCCAGCAAGCCGTTTTTCGCGGCTGGTAGAACCGTCTTGAAGATCACCTGCCAGCGGGTTGCTCCCAGGGCTTCTGCGGCTTCCCGGTAACGATCAGGTACCGCTTTTAGCGCGTCTTCCGCGATCGATGTCATGATCGGTGCCGCCATCAGTCCGAGGATGACACCGGCGTTCAAGACATTCAGGCCGACCGGCACATCGAACAGATCGATAATCAGCGGATTCATGATCGACAAACCGATGAAGCCCCAGACGACCGATGGAATGGCGGCCAACAGCTCAACCAGTACCTTGAGGGTCTCGCGGACTTTACCGGTGGCGAACTCACCGATATAGATGGCAGCGCCAAGAGAAAAGGGGATGGCAACAATCATTGCCAGACCGGTGACACTGGCGGTGCCGGCAATCAGTGCCAGGATACCGTACTCCGGTGCATCCTCATCAGAAGGCTCCCAGAAGGGTGAGAGGAAAAACTCCCTGAAGGTGAAATCCTCAAACAGAAACCCAAGTCCCTCCATCGTGATGAAGATAAAGATACCGATAATGAAGATGATGGCGGAGATACCGGCAATAAAGACGATAAGCTGAACAAACTTATCGATGTACCAATCCAGGTCCCGGCGGTCGAAGTCCTTGGTGCTGGATAACTTCAGTGGGATGGCTTCTGGCATCTCAGGCACCCTCCCCACGAAGCAGTTCCATCAGGTCCTTAATCAGTACGGCGAGCTGGTGGTATAGATGATCGAAGTCATGACTGTCCTCATCATGGGGGATTTCACCCAGGTCCCACTCCAGAGCCGAGGTGTGGAACGGCAGCTTCGGCAGATAGGATTCAATATTACCTTGCAGACTGATAATCACATGTTGCTCGGAGATCTCTTTTTCAGTCAGCTGATCGAGGGATTTGAGACTCGCCTGACTGTAGTCGATGCTTTTGTTTTCCAGAAAGGCGGCAAGATTGCTGTTGATCTCTCCGGTTGCGACTCTCCCGGCACTGCGGTATCTACCCACCTCGGGGTGATTGCGACGGGCAATCGCTTCTGCCAGTTGGGAGTGACAGCTGTTGTCTTCATCGATGAACAGAATGTTGAAGACTTTGGGTTTCTTCTGCTCACCGGTGACCGCAAATATCGTGTCTTCACAGAGGTTTTTGGACTGATCGGCAACACGTTTGAGCTGGGTGAAGACGACGAAGATCGCCAGCACCTCAGCAACCCGTTGTCGATCGTCGTTGGCCATCATCTCGGTATAGACAACGTCCAGATTGTGTTCCAGTTCATCCGCCATGACCATGGTGCTTTTCGCCAGTTCCGCATTCAGCTCGGTAAATGCCTTGATCGACTGTTTCAGCATCAGCATGGTTTCACCGGCAACCCGGTCCAACTCTCTGCCGAGGTTACCGCTAGGGGGTTCCGAGAGTTGCGCCGATTCCCGGGCGATGGTAACCGCATAATCACCGATCCTCTCCAGCTCTATATTGGCGCGGATCACCGATGAGAGCAGGCGCAAATGGCCGCCGCTGGGGATATGAATAGCAAAAAAACGGTGACAGATCCGGTCGATCTCCCGCATGCAGCGATTGATCGGGTTGTCATTCAATACCGTAGTAAAGGCGAGTTTTCGATTACCGGTTTGTAAGGCGTACACAGAGTTTTTAACCGCCTCCTGAACCTGTGCCCCCATTTTGGCGACTCGGTCGTGTAGATCATTGAGGTCTCGTTCTAATCGTTCTTCAAGATGGGACATTGATTAATGCTCCGTGGTAGACCGTTTGTCATCTTATTTATATGCCGTTCATGCCGGATCGGTTAGATTCTGAATGCGCAGGCTTCAGTTGCCATGACAGACAGAACAACAACCTATCCGACATTATGCAGAGTCTGATGCAACAACTATCAGCTGCAACTCAAATCTTTTATTGGGGCGTAGCCTTTATTCTTCAGGATGCATTGGCCCTCATCACTTTTTACCCAGTCCATATACTCTTTGATTTTGCCTGCAGGCTCACCATTGGTGTACATTAGCAGGGGGCGGGCAATCGGGTAGCTGCGATCACTGGCGGTTGAAACAGTTGGCTTGACACAGGCTTGACCTGCCTGTTTGGTGATACAGGCCATTTTGATGTGATCGGTCGCATAGGCCAGACCGCTGTAGCCGATGGCGCATGGGGTTTTCTCTACCAGGTCGACCACATCTTTAGAGCCGTGCATGTCGAGTGTGCCCTGACGGAACTTACCCCGCTTGCCGAGTACGGCCTTTTTAAAATAGGCGTAGGTGCCCGAGTTGTTCTGTCTACTGACGACCACAATTTTATCACTCTTACATCCCGGTACACTCAGGCCCAGATCAGACCACTTGGTGGCATTACCGCCACGGGCAAACACCGCTTTCAACTGGTCGTAACTGAACTCAGTTGCCGGATTGTTGCTGTGAATGAAGACAGCTAGGGCATCGTAGCCGACCACATGTTCTACGGGATTCTGGCCTTTTTTCTCAGCCAGCTTGATCTCTTTCGATTTCATCTTTCGGCTGGCGTTGGCGATATCGACAGTGCCGTTGATCATCGAGGCAATACCAGTGCCCGATCCGCCGCCGGATACGGCGATCGCCACATTGGCATCGACCTTTCCATACTCTTCAGCCCACGCCTGGGCAACGTTCACGAGCGTATCTGAACCTTTGTTCTGAATGACAGTGCGATCAGCAGCCTTTACAGCTTGTGCAGAGAACAATAAGAGAGCGGCTGCCATTGGTAGGGCAGTGGATCTTAGAATCTTCATGTTTCCCCTCAGACGGTTGGTTTGTTGAAAACGAGCTTTTTCAGAAAGCCTCTTTGTTTTTCACTGTAACGGTTGTCTGTTAGGACAGGACCCACTTTGAATTCCCTATAGGAGAGGGTGCGACTGTGATAACCAATATTACAGAAAGATTACAATAATATGCTAGTAATATTACAGCTATATGACATATAGGAAATAAAGTACTATTCTGGGTATTTAATGCATTATCCAGTGAATTATCAAGTTAATTATCTAATACTATGTAATTATTAGAAAAATGAGATCAACTATTGATATAATTACTCATGGTTCTACTCTGCTGTTTTATATTTCCCATGGCTTGAATCCGCCACTTTGGAAAGCTAGAAAATGTGATAGGTTTGAGCTGTTTTACGAAGCTGGAAATAAGCCCCGCTTCAGGTTAGCCGACTGGTAGAAGTCGATGGAAAACCAAACTAAAAACAGAGTGCCAGACTGGGTTTGATGGGTCGTTATGAATATCAGGAAAGCGTTGGAAAAATGGAACGGCAAATCCGTTGATGATATCAGCAGATTGTATGACCTCTATCGAACTGATGACGCATTTGTCACTATCATTATTCCACTGTTCAAGCAACCGGATTGCGAATCCGGGGCGACCTGGTTACTGAAACGATACCTGGAAGATAATAAGCGTATCGATGATTCGTCTCTGGATGAGGTTTTTAAAAGTCTTGCCAGTTTGAATCACTGGCAGTCGAAGTTACACCTGCTTCAATGCTTAAGCTATTTTAAAATATCGAAAGCCAATAAGAGAAAGTTAGAGCTGTTTTTAAGGGCGTGTTTAACGAGCAGCAACAAATTTGTCAGAGCCTGGGCCTATAACGGATTTTATGAGCTGGCGATCCAACATCCTCAATATATGGAAGAGACAAAATCCTTTTTTGAAATGGCCATGAGGGATGAGGCGCCATCGGTTAAGGCCAGAATCAGAAACATTATGAAACAAGGCTTTTAGGGACGATTGAATTTGTACTGATCTACAAAAGGCACTTGAACCTACTCAAAAAAAGCACTGTATCTGAAATGGCAATTTCAATGAGGAGCGTCCATGCTCCATATCAATTAAAAAACTAAGCTCCTATGGCGATGGGTTCATACCCAGCCTGCAGTGCGCCGATCTCATGTAAATAGGAGAGCAGCTGGTTGACCGCCTCAGCGACACTGATCTGATCGGCTTGAATATGGACCTCCGGTTTTTCAGGGACTTCGTATGGACTGTCGATACCGGTAAACTGTTTGATTTCACCCCGTTGGGCTTTGGCGTATAACCCTTTGGGGTCACGTGCCTGACAAACCTCCAGATCGGCATCCACATAGACTTCAATGAATTGACTCTCCGGTAGAATTTCCCTGACCAGCCGGCGGTCATCCCGGAAGGGTGAGATGAATGCAGCGAGGGTGATCAGTCCGGCATCTGCCATCAGTTTTGCTACTTCGCCTACCCGGCGGATGTTCTCCTGGCGATCGTCGTCACTGAAGCCCAGGTCATTGCATAAGCCATGGCGTACATTGTCTCCATCAAGCAGATAGGTGTGGTAACCCTGGCCGGTGAGGATCTGCTCCAAGGCGCCGGCGATGGTCGATTTTCCAGAAGCGCTGAGACCGGTAAACCAGATAACCAGAGGTCGCTGGGATTTCTGATCGGATCGGGTTTGCTGGTCCACGGGGTGCGAGTGCCAGACGATATTACTGTTGCTCATTTTGGGTTGTCTCCTTAGGTTTCTTACAATATTTTGGATGCTCTGATTAATCTGTCAGTCCGGCGCATGCCGGATCTAGTATCTGGTTTCCTGGATTACTCGCTTCATCCTTTGGGCACGACTTTCAGTCGTGCAATGCGTTTCGCGCTTTTATCCGGCATGCGCCGGGATGGTAAAGTGATTATTGATCAATCAAATGGACTATTCGTGAATGCCACACTCCCGCTTCAATCCGAAAAACCGAGTCTCTTCCTCCTGCATACCCAGCTTCAGCGGTTGGCTGGTGTGATGATCACCGACTGAGGCGTATCCCTGTTCCCACAGCGGATGGTATGGCAGGTTATATTTCTGCAGATAGCGATGTACGTCCCGGTTATGCCAATCGATTACCGGGTGGACCTTGAAACGTCTATCCTGAATTCGCACCACCGGCAGGGAGGATCGGCTTGTGGATTGCTGGCGGCGTAACCCGGCGAACCAGCAGCCGACGTCGAGTGTGTTCAATGCATGTTGTAGCGGTTCAACTTTGTTAATCCAGTTGTAGCGATCAATACCCGCCAGACCCTGTTGCCAAAGACGACCGTATCGAGCTTCCTGCCAAGCCGGTGAATGAACAGGACGGTGGATATGCAGGTTTAACTTCAGCCGTTCTGTCAGCTGATCGATGAAGTTGTAGGTCTCTGGAAAGAGATAACCGGTATCCACCAGAATCACTGGAATATTCGCTTGGATTTCTGTGGCCATATGCAGCATCAGTGCCGACTGTATGCCGAAACTTGAGGTGAGCACATGATTGCCGGGCAGATACTCCAAGGCCCATTCCAAGCGTTTCTCAGCCGTTCGCTTTTCGAGTTCCTGGTTGAGGTGCTCTAGATATCGCTCATCAACCATCTCCGGAGCGGTAATCGATTCAAGGTGTGTCATGGTAGTCCTCAGCTGGATTGATCACCGGCTTGACCAGGCCGTAGCGAATCGTAAAGTTACCGAAACCTTCATTGGCCAATCGTTTTTCGGCATAGAGCTTGAACAGGCTATCCAGAGTTTTCAGCAGTTCATGCTCATTGAGGTTTTTACGATAGAGACGATTCAGCCTCAATCCGATACCGTCCCCACCCAATTGCAGGTTGTAACGGCCAGGACCTTTGCCGATCAGACCTATCTCAGCCACATAGGGGCGTGCACAACCATTGGGGCAGCCAGTCATTCGCATCACAATGGCGTTTTTATCGATGCCATAGTTATCGGTGATCTGCTCAATCCGGTTCATCAGCTCTGGAAAATAGCGCTCTCCTTCAGCCATTGCCTGGGGGCAGGTGGGTAGGGCGACACAGGCGATGCTGGCCAGGCGGGTTGGGCTTTGCCGATCGCTCAACAGACCGTGCTGGCGGGCCAGTTGTTCAATACGATCTTTTTGTGGCTCAGGCACGCTGGCAACAATCAGATTCTGGTTCGGCGTAATGCGGAAATCTCCCTGGTGGATGGCGGCAATCTCCCGTAGGCCACTCATCAATGTTGCTTCGGGTGTGTCGGCAATGCGTCCATTCTCTATGTACAGGGTCAAATGCCATTGACCGGTGCTATCTTCCACCCAACCATAGCGATCGCCTTGACTGGTGAATTTGACCGGTTTCAGCGCATCGAAACGAATACCGGCACGCTTCTCCACTTCGGCTTTGAAGGCTGACAAACCCATCCGCTCAATGGTGTACTTGAGTCGGGCGTGGCGACGGCTGACACGATCACCGAAATCACGCTGCACAGTAACGACAGCTTCCGCGACCGCTAGGGTATCTTCAGGTGAGATAAAACCCAGCTCATCCGCCAAGCGGGGAAAGGTTGTATTGTCATCATGGGTAGCGCCCATACCGCCCCCCGCCAGGACATTGAAGCCCAGCAGACGATCAGCGTCGGCTATTGCGACAAAGCCGAGATCATTGGTATAGACATCCACATCGTTATGCGGTGGTATCGCAACTGCTGTCTTGAATTTGCGCGGCAGGTAGGTCTCTCCGTAGAGCGGCTCGGATTCACCGCCGGCTACAGCCTCACCATCAAGCCAGATTTCATGATAGGCCCTGGTTTTCGGTAGCAGATGCTCGCTGATCCGTTTCGCCCACTGGTGTACCTCTCGATGCAATGAGGAGTTATGTGGATTGGGATTGCACAACACATTGCGATTCACGTCGCCACAACCGCCGATGGAGTCGATCATCACCTGATTGATTCGTTTGATCAGTGGTTTCAGGTTGGCTTTCAGAATACCGTGGTACTGAAAAGTCTGGCGGGTGGTGAGGCGGACGGTGCCGTTACCCAGCTCCCGTCCAACGCTATCGATGGTCAGCCACTGCTGGGGGGTGCAGACACCACCGGGAAGGCGCGCCCTTAACATGAAGCTGTAGTAGGGCTCGAGGAACTGCTGCTGTCTCGACAGTCGCAAGTCCCGGTTGTCCTGTTCGTAGAAGCCGTGAAATTTACTGATTTGGGCATCATCCGCTGACAGGGCGCCGGTTGCCTGATCCGCCATGCTCTTTTTCAAAGTGCCACGCAAGTAGCGGCTGTTCGCCTTGATCAGTTCATTGGGGTTGACCTTGATATCCATCAGTAGACGTCTCTCTGGTAGCGTCCCTGGGTGCGCAGGGATTCAATGTATTCAGCAGCCGACGCTTCGTCGTGCCCGCCATGGGTCTGGGCGATAGCGAGCAGGGATTGGTAGACCCCACGCTCCATCTCAACACCGCCACAGACATAGAGATGGGCACCCTCCTGCAGCCAGTGGTAGAGTTCGGCTCCCTCTTCATAGAGGCGGGCCTGGACATAGGTGCGTTCCTGGTTGTCCCGTGAGAAGGCCAGGCTGATACGTTCCAGCAAGCCCGACTTGCGGTAGCCGAGCCAGTCGGTCTGGTAGAGAAAATCCCGGTGAAAGTGGCGGTTACCGAACACCAGCCAGTTGCGGCCATGCGTGCCAAGGCTCTCCTGCTGCTGCAGAAATGCCCGGTAGGGCGCGACGCCGGTACCGGCACCGACCATGATCATGGGCGTGTCAGGTGAAGCCGGGAGTCTGAAACTTGGATTCTCAACGACATAAACCCCGACTCGGTCTGTCTCCTCGATTCGATGTGTCAGATCCCCTGAAGCACCACCGAGGTGGTTGCGGCCATGACTCTGGTATTTCAGTGTGGCAACTGTCAGATGTATCTCATCTTCAATGGCACGCTGGCTGGAGGCAATGGAGTAGAGTCGGGATTGCTGATGGTGCAGGAGTTTCACCAGGCCTTGTTCATCCACTTCTGCCGGAAAGGCGGATACCAGATCGATCAACTGTCGGTCGCTGACAAACTTCCGCAGCTGTTCAATGTTTTCACTCAGGTCGCTCAAGCGACGGTCTTCAGTCAGAGATGACCAGGCTCTGACCACACTGGGATGGAGCTGAGTCAACTCAAGCCGTTCGGCCAGTGCCTGATTCAATCTCATCTCCTCACTGCCTAGCGTTACCTTTGCCTCGCCGGACAGGCCGGTAAGTGAGAGAAGTTCCTCGATCATCGCCGGATCATTGCGAAAGTAGAGGCCCAGGGCATCACCGGGTTGAAAGCGAATCCGTTGTGGATCGATCTCAAGATTCAGGTGGTGGACCTCAGACAGTGCATCGTCCGTGGTGATACGGCGGCGCTCAATCAGCTCTGCCTGATAGGGGTTGTTGCGGTCATATCGGACTGGCGTTGATCGTTGCAGTGGGATAACCAGCGCCTGATCTTCCGGTTGATGCTGTTTCACCACGTCATGGATCTGCTGCTGCCAGGTTTCGGCTTGTGGTTGGAAATCCACATCTGCATCGACTCTGTCGAGCAGTCGCTTTGCACCGTGTTCATCAAGCAGGCGATCAAGCGTCTTGCCGGCTTGGCAGTATTGATCGTAGCTGGAGTCGCCCAAACCAAATATGGCATAGTGGAGATCTGACAGGGTGGATGTTTTTTTACCCTCCAGATAGCTGAACAGACCGTACGCACTCTCTGGTGGTTCGCCTTCCCCCTGGGTACTGATCACAACGATGAGTATTTTCTCTTTTGCAAGATCACGGGGGCGGTAGTTTTCGGCTGAGACCAAGCGAGGGGTATAACCCGATGCCTGAAATCTATCCGCAAGCGCTTCCGCCACACTTCGGGCATTACCACTCTGGGTGGCATACAGCAGGGTCAACGCAGGCGATTCGTTGGCAGCCTGTTTGAGCTTGGGTGGATAGGTGGCCAGAGCGGCGAGGTATCCACTGGCCCAAACCAGTTGCTCACTGTTGAGCCCTTCAATTGCCTGTTGCAGACGGGATAGCTGTAAATCATCCAGTGGATGTGCTGGAAAACGCTCACTGTTTTTAACTGCGACTTCCATCGGGATGTCTCCAATATCTAATTTTCGGGTCTATTGGAAAATAATATTGGAAGAGATCTGTTATCTTTGGAAGTAATAAATTATGATAAATAATCAAAATAACAGATATAAAGCTGAAGCCTTAAATTGCCTCATCACCCCGGGGTGGACCTGCATCACTACGGTAGTCAGCACCTGCCATTGGGTTTTATCGATGGACGTATAGCATGGGCTCCATTGCAGAGACAGTAATCTGCATATGATGTTATTAAAAGTTTAATAGTTAAGTTAATAATAGAGTTTACTTTGTTGTTAATTCAGTATATTTATCAAACTTTGGTCAGTGTAGAATGGATCCGCGAGCTCTATTAGGACGTTTGAGGCTGACACCCGTCATGCCTCTATCCGTGGCTGGCAATAGAGTCCATCTGCAGCTCGTTGTGCTTCGATGTCGGCTGGAAGCCTAGCTTTTCCAAGCCGAATATTTCTAGTTTCAAACAGGTTGGCGATTGAGGGGTGGGGTAAAGCTTAGGGTGTTAATGAACCAAGCTGGGGAAGCCTGTGTCGGGATTGATAATGACCCCGGTGACATACCGGTGTCATAATCATGAAAGGGGTCATGCCGCAACGATCGCGGAAGCCGCGACAGCGATAGATCTTCCAGGCCCTAACACAGATCCGAGTGACTGGATGAACCATAAAAATATCAATAACCACAACAAATCGATTACAAAGCGTGATGATTTGGCAATTAATGGTGCTGAACCGGCGTTCGGCGATCCTTTGCATGTGGGTCGACCCAATATTGGGAATCGTGAGCTGTTCCTACAGTACACCGAGCAGATTCTCGACAGTCGGTGGCTGACCAACAACGGCCCCGTTGTGCGCGAACTGGAAGAGAAAATCGCGGAATACCACAATGTGACCCAATGTGTCGCGATGTGCAGCGGCACGATCGCGCTGGAGATCGCCATCCGTGCCTTGAAACTTGCAGGCGAGGTGGTTGTTCCCTCCTATACCTATATTGCCACGGCTCATGCGCTTCATTGGCAGGGCATCAGGCCGGTGTTTGCCGATATAGACCCTAAGACTCACAACCTTGATCCCGCTGCCGTCAGAAGAGCACTGAGCGATAAGACAACCGGTATCATCGGCGTTCATCTCTGGGGAAGAACCGCCGCGGTTGAAGCCTTGCAGGCGATTGCTACTGAGCATCAATTAAAGCTGATATTCGACGCGGCACATGCATTCGGTTGTTCCCACCAGGGTACCAAAGTCGGGGCATTCGGTGATTGCGAAGTTCTGAGCTTTCACGCCACCAAGTTCTTCCATACCTTCGAGGGTGGGGCGGTGCTGACCAATGATGCCCGGCTGGCTGAAAAGATGCGTTTGATGCGTAATTTCGGCTTTGCCGGTGTTGATAATGTGATCTATCCCGGTACCAATGGAAAGATGACAGAGATATCAGCAGCCATGGGTGTGTCGAACCTGCAGGCTATCGAAAAGGTGGTAAAACATAACCATCAAATCCATGAAGCCTATCGGCAGGCGCTGACAGATATTTCAGGCTTAAAGCTGCTCGAGTTCAATCAGAGCGAGTCGAACAACTATCAGTATGCAGTCGTGGAGATTAGCGAAGATTGTCCCATCAGCCGGGACAGGATCGTAGAGGTGCTGCATGCTGAAAACATTCTGGCCAGGCGCTATTTCTGGCCGGGTTGCCACAACATGAAACCCTACCGGGATCTCTATCCGGAGGCGAATCAGAGTCTACCTTTCACTGAGCAGGTTTCTGAGCGGGTTATCGTATTGCCTACTGGACCCTGTATGGATAGAGCGAGTGTCAATACAGTGGCATCCGTTCTTCAGGTCTTGCTTGATGATGCTGCTGTGGATCAACCGTCAGTTTGATGTGTGAGCTTTTTCAAACTGCAAATAGATTTTGTCGAACGCTTCAATTTCTGGACTGCCTGGGCCGTTGCTGTTGGTAAAGCCGGCTGTTCCAGGATACTGGCTCGGAATATCATACTCCTGACTGGACAGCTTATCGGCCAATTCACCATAGACCTGTTGAGGCTCGGAGCAGAAATCTTCGTAGTCGACACTCATCCAGCGATTTTCGGACATATTGTCAAAGGCGGTTGAGATGGCTCTGCGGGTGAAAAAAATCTGTGCTGCAACCTCTTCCTCAGGGGTTGAGAATTTCAAATGTTCGAATTCCGGTGTCTTGAACCCCCACCAGAGCTTTCTGTCTCCCCTGAAACGTTCTCTTGCCTTGAGTATTGAATTCATCTGGTAGGCGGGATTACGTCGAACATGTATAAACAGGGCTTTTTCAAATAATTGGTCAATAAACTCAAGGTTCCAGTTGACAATGATCCCTTTCAAGGCAAAGGGCTTGTTGAAAGCCGATTCGATGGCTGCCAGCTCTTTGACAAAACGGGTTGTGTCCGCCCGCTGTTGTTGTGCTTCATTCAGGTATGGACAATCACCGAAATCGAAAAAGCGCCGCCAAAAGTACCAGAATACATTGGGCGCTGACGTGCCGATGGTTTTACCCAGGTCCGATTCAAAACTGCTTTTCAGTGTGAACGGGAGCAGGTCGGAAAAGTCATTCTTATATCGGTATTCTGGATTGAACATCATTTCATGGATCAATGCGCCGATATAAGGTGCACGGTAGAAGCGGGCCATCAGGTTGGATGGATAGCCAAACAGACCACTTGACGCCAGCCACTGCATCATCAGGGTGGTGCCGGACCTGGGTCCGCCAACAACGAAAACAACCGGATAGTTGGGGGAATCAAAAAGTGCCGATTGTTTGCTGCTGGCGTCGTGTAAGATCTCGTTCAGTTGTTGCAGAAGGGATTCGAGACGATCGTTTCGACGAAAAGGTTCAGTTCTGACTTCGTTGCGCAACTCGTAGGACATAAGGTCAGCCTTAAATTGTTCGTTATACCAGATCAGGGCCAGTAAGCCATAAATCCATCACAGATCTTCCAATCGGATTCAGAGGCCAATCCTGGGTGTTGCTTGAGCAGAGTCGCTTTTGAAGATCTGAACCATAGCCATAAACGGGCATCAACCGCATAGAGTGAGCTTGTAAAGCCCCACGCCTGAAATAGTATTCGCATCGCCTGATTGGTAAAGAATATGGTATGGACCGGCAGTAGATAGAACCAGGAAGGGTCTTTCGGTATCTCACCACGAACCAGGGTATGCAGGGCAAAAGTGCCACCCTGTGTGAGTAGATCGATGATCGCATCCATTTCGGCACGTGCCCTCAAGTGCTCAAAAAGTGCCGTATTGATGACAACAGGGTAGCTGTCGGATAGAAGCTGGGATTCGTTGATATAGTGATCTTTCTTCCAGTAGCGGTCATAGCAGTCGACCTGCACACCCTGCTGCCCCAGTAAGCCCGCCAGTTCACCCTCACCGCATCCATAGTCCAACCAGTGGTGCTGTTTCGGCAGTAGACCCAACTCTGTCATGGCGAGTAAAACTTCACTTTGACTTTGCAGTCGTTGACGCCAGTTTGGATCGTCAGGATTCTCATTATCCTTACGATAGCGACCATGGTATCGACTGCACAGGGATTGCCATTCATCTTCAGGCAGTTGCAGTAGGCTGGTGGCGAACACAGTACCGCAGTGACTGCAGCGCTCGTAGTCGACCTTGCCGAGGCCGTACTCTTCGAACTGCTTGCTGAAGTAGTGGTGTGTGTCGGCGTTACAGACGAGACAGTGCATCGCGATAACTTCAGCCTGAAGACATTGGCCCGACTTGAGTCGTTGGCAGCGGTTTTCTTCTGAGTAGGGCTGGCATTGATAAAATAGACTCCATGACAGGGTTTGTTGTTTTGTAGATAACGGATTCTGTTGGGTCAGCGAAACAGAATCGTTGTTGAATTGTATCAATTTTCATCATAAATAGTTGGTCGCCGAACTCTAAGTGTGAGAAAGTAGTGAGAGACTTCCAGGTTGTCATAAAACGCCATTCAGCATGCATCCAAACGACGATTACTATTGGGACAAGGTACGGGAAACGCGCCCGGCTGAACAGCGTCAGCGCGTGATATTTGAACGACTCAAAGCCCAACTGGAATATGTCTACGAAGAGATCCCTTTCTACCGGCAACTCTATCAGGCTCACGGGGTCGAGCCCCGGCAAATAGACAGTCTCGAGAGTTTCAGCCGCAGAATACCGGTGGTGACCAAGGCGATGTTGAGACAATCTCAGCGTGATCATCCGCCGTTCGGTAACTATCTCGGGGTCGACTTCGAAGAGGTGGTGCGTATTCAAGGAACTTCAGGCACCACAGGAGAACCCACCCTGTTTGCCATTTCAGCCCGGGACTGGGATGAGATATCCGAAGCTCAGGCCATGCAGTGTTGGGCGGCGGGACTTCGTCCGGATGACATTGTACAGATCGTCTTTCCCCTGAGTCTCTATGTCGGCGGCTGGGGGCTGTTGGGTGCGGCGGAAAGAATCGGCGCCAAGGTATTGCCAATGGCTGGCGGTAATACAGAGCGTCAGATCATGCTGATGCAGCAGGTTGGCTCCACGGTGATATGCGGTACCCCCAGCTTCTGTCTGCATATCTTGGAGAAGGCTCGGGAGATGGGGGTTGATCTGGCGGCCGGCCCGTTACGGCTCGGTTTTTTTGGCGGTGAACCGGGGGCGGGTATTGCCGGGGTCAAACAACGTCTCGAAAGCGGTTTTGGTATCAAGGCCATCGATTTCGGCAATGTGGCGGAACTCCATCCCTGTTCCAACATGGAGTGTGATCAGAGAACCGGTATGCATGTCTATCAGGATATCGACTATACCGAAGTGGTGGACCCCGCCGATCCAAACATACCCTTGGGCTATAACCGGAAGGGTGCGGTGGTGTATACCCATCTGTGGCGAAAATCCCAGCCCATGATCCGCTATTTTCCAGGGGATGAGACGATCATCACCGATGAGCCGTGTCCCTGCGGCAGGAGCTATCCACGCATGCCCAAGGGCATTATCGGACGACTTGACGACATGCTGATCATACGTGGGGTTAAGTTCTATCCTTCGGATATCGAATCGATCCTGCGTTCGATCTCCTGGCTGGGAACCGAGTTCAGAATCGTGATTGACGAGAAGGGGGCTTTGCAGGAAGTGACGGTTGAAGTGGAGGTGGATCGAGCTTTTGCACCAGCCGATTATCAATCCATAGTCGAACAGAAACTGGAGGCCAACCTGGGTTTGAGAGTCTCAGTGATAGGTAAACAGCCAGGCGCTTTTCCCCGTACCGCTTTCAAGGCGAGGCGGGTGATCGATCGTACAGGAAATCATGATGAGCAGAAATGATCCAAGCAAACCTATGGTGATCATAGGCAGCGGCGGTCACGCCTTTTGTCTGCGGGAGATTGCACTGTTGGCCGGCTTCAATATCATCGGTGCAATTGACAGAACCTCTACTGACAAACCGAGTATCAATGGCCTGCCGATTCTCGGTGGCGATGATCTGCTGCTCGACAGTAGCTTCATTCAGGCCCATCAATTTGCCGTCGGTATCGGCAACCCGGTTGCAAGAAGTCGCTATGGTGATCTGCTGTTGCGCCAGGGGGCGGATTGTCCGGCGATCATCAACCCGTCATCCTATGTCTCGGCTGATGCCAGTCTGGGTGCTGGCGTATTGTTGATGGGTATGAACGCGGTGAATCACGCGGCCCGGCTGGATGATTTTGTCGCCTTGGACTGGCAAGTGACCGTAGGGCATGGTTCACGCCTGGGTCGGGCTGTATTCGCCGGACCAGGCAGTCGTGTCGCCGGTGATGTGGCGTGTGGCAAAGAGAGCTATCTGGGCTTGGGATGTCAGGTGATTGAGAAGGTGAGTATAGGCGAACATTCGGTCATCGGTGCGGGTGCAACCGTGACCCGGGATATTCCTAGTAACGTTGTCGCTGTGGGCTCTCCTGCAAAAGTCATCAAGGAGAATCCGCTCGACACGGACGTAGCACTGGGACCTCATTTCTATTGATTGATATCTGCCATCTGTTGTAACCGCTCCCACAGCTTCTTCGGCAGGGATATCCAGCCCTGCTCCTGACTTTTACGCAAGCTACGCTCGCCATGTGCACCGGGTATCGATCGCCAGTCGGTTTGTGCTGCGATGTGATCGATTTTTTCGGCAACCGCATCAGGATGCAGTCCCTCGACTTGCGCAGGATCGATGGCGGCCATTACCAGGGAGCCCCGTGGATTTTTACCGGCAAGCAGGGTGGTCAGCAGCTCGATACCCAGGGTGAGGGCGTACTGACGCCTATTTGCCGGTGTCTCGAACTGCTGCACGATCTTGCCGGTCAGGCGGATGCGATCGTCAAACAGTGCCTCTGCACTTTGCGGAGGTTCTCCCGCGCGGGTGGTTACATCCAGCTCGTCCAGCTTGCCGGGAAAACCGTATAGCATGGAGAGCAGTTGGCCGAAAGTGGCGGGGGCGGGACTCACATCGGCGATAAACGGCGGATGTCCTTCACTGGAGGGTAAGGCGATACAAATCGGATTGGTCCCCAGCAGAGGGGATTTGCCTGGCGGCAGGGTGACCAGAGGCGGACTGGTTGCGAAACCGATGGCCACCAGGCCGGACTCTGCCAAAGGGCGAAGATAGTCGCCGATGACTCCGGTCGGAAAGGCATTGGCGCAGATCGCTACACCGAATGGGTTGTTTGCCAAAGTCACTTGTAAGCTGGTTTGTGCCTCCCGGGCGGCGATGTATCCAATGCTGTTACTGCAATCGAAGCGACTGAACCAGGGCAGAATCTGCTCAGCTTCAGGTCTACTGTGGCTGACTTCGCCCAGTCGTTCATACATCCATGGAATTCGAACCAGACCATGGGAGTGTTTACCTCTCAGCTCTGCATCGAGCAGTTGCCTGAAGACCTCTTCAGCGGCATGCTCCGGTGTCATGAATCGGGCCAGTGCAGAGTGACAGGTTTCACTCACCTCATCCAGACTGAGCTTAGTCATGTCATCGCTGGATGCACTCAAGTGGAACCTCTGCGCTGATCGGTCAGCAGGCCTTCCAGCCCATCGACGAAGTCTGCCAAACGCTGGCTCTCTTCACCTGTCGCTGATGAGAGTGCATCACTCAGGCCGTTGCAACGATCGCTGAAGGCCGGTCCGATCACATCATCCAGGCAGGCGTTATGGAAGATGGTCTTGACCAGACTGGCGCCAAACAGGGAGGCACCGGTCAGGTCGGCATCGGTCAATACCGCCTGATTCAAACGTGCATAGACCATCAGCGCGCCATTCAGTCTGGCGCCAGTCAGATCCCCGGCAATGTAAGCCTGTACCAGTGTGGACTCGGACAGATCGGCGCCCATCATAGACATGGATTTTGGCGGATCCCCGGTGATCATGGCCCGATAGAGATAGGCCTTGTGCAGCGAGGCATGGGCCAGATTGCAGTCCCGGAAATGGGCGCAACGGGCGGTAAAGCGGTTCATGTTCGCTGCTTGAAAAGAGGATTCCCGAACCGACAGGTTCTCACCCATGGCGCCGGAAAAATCACTCTGGTTGGCCATGCAGTTGGCCATCAAGGCGCCATCGAGTTTCGCACCGCTGAAGTTGCTGTTTTCAAGACTCACATTCGACAGACGGGCATACTCGAGATCGGCGCAAGCGAAATCTGCCGCCGGCATGGAAACAGCAGCGAGATCGGCCTCTCTGGCCGCCAGGTGCGAGGCATTCAGTTTTGATAGGGTGCTGTTTCGAATTCTCAATCCAGGCAGGTTGCTGCGGGCGAGGGTTAAACCGTCCGCATCCAACAGACGTTGCAGTACCAGTCCCTCACCGCTGGTATCGGATAAGATGGCACTACGCAGATTGCATTTGGTGATTGTCAACTGAGAGAGTTGTGCACCGGAAAACTCCGCTTCGCCAAGATGGCACTCGTTGATCGTCGAGCCTTGAAGATTACTGCGGCTGAAATCGACGCGGTCCATAATGCATTGATAAAAGCTGGTGCCGGCAATTGCCGATCCAGATAGTTTCACACCTTCCATGAAACAGCCATGGAAAAGACTGCCTGTGGCATCGGTCAGATTGCTCATATCGGCACCGGTAAAGTCACATACCTGTGCCGCAAAGGCATGCATATAGACACCACTGAGATTGGCACCTTTGAGGATCGTCCGCTCCATGCCGGCACAAACAATCGAGGCGCCTGACAGATTGGCGTTACTCAGGTTGGTGCCATGCAATACGGCACGGTTGAGGACCGCAAGTCGTAGATTGAACCCGGACAGGTTCAGTCCGCGTAGATCGGCTTCGCGCAATACCATGCCGCGCCCGCTGTGTTCAATCAGCTGTTCGGTATAGGCATCAACCTCTTTTGCTGCAAGCTGCCGGTCTGGTGCGTTGGCCCATCTGCGTAATCTGGACAATGTGTCCAATTCCGGGATTGTCGCCTCGATTGAATCAACTTTCTCTGACATGTTCATGTTTTCAGGGTACTCCAAATTGATGTGGCAGTGGTCGAGGTGATCGTTATTTGCTGTTGTTGTTTTGATCTGTACCGATTTCTTTGCACAAATTATCCCAGCCGGTCAGCAGTGCCGACTCGATATCTTTTGCAAGGTGTTGATAGTCCGTTAAACTGGAATTCTGAACCTCCTGTCGTAAATTTTTTCGCAGTCTACTCAAGTTCTCCTTGTCCTGCGCGAGTCTCAGCGCAATATCGACATACTGTTCAAGGTTCTCTGCCAACCAGGCTTGCTTGTCGATGGCATTGAGAATACGCCTCGAGTAATTACTGGCCACAGAATTACCACAGCAGGAGACTAGGGGTAATCCCATCAGCAGGGAATTGAAACTGGTGGTTTGGCCATGGTAGGGATAAGGGTCCAGCGCGATATCCACTTCGTTATGGGAGGCCATGTAGTCTGACAGTGCCAGACTCGGTTTGAGTTCAACTCTTGAGCGATCCACGCCATGCTGGGCAAAAATCTCGTAAATATGTTCTTGCATCGTGGCGTTATTATAGTCCTCGATGACCATTCTTATACGTGACTCGGGGAGTTTAAGAACTATTTTCGCCCAGGTCTCCATGATGCGCTGATTGATTTTTCTTAAAACGTTGAATGAGCCGAAGGTGACATAACCATTGCGTAGGCAGGGAGGCTCACTCAATGGGGGCAATTCGGATATCGGGTTATAGAAGGTCAGGTTGTCGACCGGCAGCATCTTTTCCGAAGCGTTCTTATCGAGCTGACAGGTCTCAATGGTGAGCTGATCCTTCAGCGCATAATCCATGCAGTCAAGGCCGGTGGTTATCGGTAGTCCCATCCAGGATACCTGCATCGGAGCCGGCCTTTGGGTGAATGCCAGCAGCCGGTTTCCCACCGTATGATTGGAGAGATCGATGAGAATATCGACCTGGTCCCCACGAATCAGATTGACCAGTTCCTTATCATCCAGGTGGGCTGTTTCCCGCCACAGATCGGCATGCTTTTTTATTGCATGGGTCGTATCGTCATAGACGTGATTGTTATAGTAGAAATTGAGTGAAAACCGCTCTCGATCAAAACACTCTAGTATCGGTTTGAAATAGTGTGAGATTGCATGATGACGCAAATCGGCCGAGACGAAACCAACGGTGAGTTGGCGCTCTGCGGTACAGTCGGGCGCGCCGGGAAAGAGGGTTTTCGATCTCTTGTTGATTGAGTGGGTGAGTTTACGCACCTCAGTGTAGATCTTTTGTTGATCGTCCTCTGTGTAGAGCAGCTGCACCAGATAGTTCTGTATGGCGATGGTGTTGTTCGGATCGAGTTCCAGTGCTTTCTGATTACAGCTCAGTGCCTCATCCTGCCGTCCCTGATGAGAGAGGGCGTGACTCAAATTGATATAGACTTCCGGGGTTTCAAACTTCAGTTGTAAACATTGATCGAGTGCCTGCAGGGCTTCCTCATATCGCTCCTGCAGGATATAGAGCCTGCTCAGAGCCATATAGGCGATTGCGGCATCAGGCTTTTTGGCGATCAGCTTGCTGAGGTAGATCTCCGCCTTGCTGTAGTTTTTGGTGATATTGATGTTGAAGTTGCCGATCATGTAGTACATTCGCTCGTTATCACAACCGGCCATCTCGGCAAACCGGTAGGATTTTTCCGCATCGGCGTACTGGCCTTTTCTCTCAAGCGCCACGCCGCACATCACATACCAACAGGGCTCTGCCTGCCTGCTGGAAACCGCTTTCATCAGATAGTTGATCGACTCATCGGTACGATTCTGCAGCAGCAGTGTTTCACCAATGAGATATTGCACTTTCGGATTATCGGGTTCTTTCTTCAGTGCCCTGACGAGCAGTTTGTGCGCCTCGCCCAATTTGCCCTGTTTGAGTTTGCGTTCAGCATTGATAAGAGGGTTAGACATATTCGTTGTGAAAACTCTATTTGACGGAGCCGGAGCGAATGGATTGTTATGATTGGTTAGTGATTATAACCATAAATTATATTTAATACAGTATGATATATAGCATTTATAATGTAAGAGGTGAGGCATTGTAACAACACAATCAGCGGTTATTGAGCTAGCGAATCCGTATTACTCAATCAGAGCACCTGGCTTGTCCACTGTCAATGAGATTGGTGGAAATCGATGGTCCGATGTGCCTGCCATGCGGAGACCTGTGGTGAATGGACTCACGACAAAATCCAGAGCCGATTTATGGGGATACCGGATAGCAATATTGAACAACCAATATTATCATATTATTTAATCTATTTAGATACATGATCAAGAAATAAGATATGGAGCTGAGGCAATTAACCTCTCTGGTTGCGCTGGAAGAGACGGGCTTTAATGTCACCCTGGCTGCCAAGCAGCTGTTTTTGGTGCAGTCGGCCGTCTCTCAGCATCTTGCACAGCTGGAGCAGGAGTTGGGTACTCAGCTGTTTATGCGCAAGGGCAAACGCTTGATCGGGCTCACAGCGGCAGGTGAGGAGGTACTCAACTATGCCCGCCAGGCGCTGGCCATTCGTGAAAACATTCTCGATGTTGGCCGGGAACATGTGGAAGAGGGTAGCGGTGTGCTGCGCATCGGTACCACCCATACTCAGGCCTGTTATGTTCTGCCTGCTGTCATCCGGGCATTTCGCAAGCTATTTCCCCAGGTGAATCTGCAGATAAACCAGGGGACACCTCAACAGCTGGTTGAACTGGTTGTCACTGACCGGGTCGACTTCTCAATCTGCACGGAAGAGCTCGGGGAGCACTCGACACTTACAGCAATTCCCTGCTATCGCTGGAATCGGAGTCTGATTGCCTTGAAGGGACATCCGGTGTTGTCTGAAAAGCCTCTTTCCCTGGAGCGTATCTGTAACTATCCGCTGATTACCTATACCTTTGGATTTACCGGCGCCAATCATATGCAGACCACCTTCGCCCGAGCAGGACTGCAACCCAACGTGGTGTTGACGGCAGCCGATACCGATGTGATCAAGACCTATGTACGAGAGGGAATGGGGGTTGGGCTGATCGCCAGTATGGCCTACTCCCCTGAACTCGACCCTGACCTAGAGACAAGGGATTTGAGTCATATGCTGCCTTGGGAGACCACCTGGGTGGCCTACCACAAAGACAAATATCTACGCCGCTACCAGAAGAAATTCATCGACCTGATGGAGCAGATGGTTCTGGATAATGGGGCGACAAAACTCGAAGAAGAAAGCTGAGATTGGAGAGTGGAATTTTCTGAAAGTAGCTCGTGGATTTATGGCCGCGAATGGACGCTAATCACCGCAAACACTCGCAAATAGAAATGAAGGGTCATCTTCAATTTTTGTATTGGCGGCTATTTGCGGTGATTAGCGTCCATTGGCGGCCAATAGCAAGCTATCCACTGCAAGATATCGGCTGGGTCTAATAAATACCCGCTAATAATTATCCAGCGCAGTTACCAGTTGATTGTAACTGGTGGCTACCGTGGTATATTCAAACGACATGAGACGGGTAACATTCTCCAGATCGATCTTTCTCGGGTAGACAGGCACCTGGCCACCTGGTGCTTCTGTCATCATCTCAGGTTCGGTATCACAGGCAAAGACGATGCTGGGTATACGGCATTTGCCTGCCTGGGCATAGATGTTGGTAACCAGAGTGTCTGCGATTCCCCAAACCATTTTCGCTACCGTATTTGATGTCGCCGGGGCGATGATCAATCGATCATAGCGGCCCTGGTAAAACAGTCCAACAGGTGATGCGCTTGCCGTGGTATCACGAAAACAGGTGAATCGTTCGCGTAACACCTGCATATCAATGTCATACATCGGCAACACTTCAGCAGCTGCCTTACTGAGAAACAAATCGACCTTAGGGCGTTGTGCTGCCAGTGCCAGAGACTCTTTGAGGTAGTGTCCGGACCCGGTAATCGCCCAAGCTTCTCTTGGTCGGTCATATTTAGCCATGGTATTTACATCTCATAGTTTCATTGTTCTTATCGAAAATCGCTTGTTAATCAAAGATATCTACAGTTATTAATCGAGGCGCCCAATTGGTGATTTGATGATTGCGGTTACTCTATTACTGTGAACGATAACTATCTATTGGTCTAATCATCTGTTTTTTTATGTATAAAGTTCTCATACATCGTCAGCTGCTGGTTAGATTTATCAGTCTACCAGCCACTATGAATATGCCGCAGCAATAATAAGGCCAATGGCGACGCAATCCTGGTTGGACTGGCGGTTCTCAATGGTTTGAATGGCCCAGAACTGAAAAGTAAGACACAATCAACGGGAATCGCTGAAGTGGGTGGTATGAGTCTTGAATCTGTTATGGGAGAGTTTGAGCTCGCTATCTGGGTGGTGATATACCAAATCTCTTCATCCGCCGGTAGAGTGTATTCCTGCTCAGATCGAGCTTTTTGGCAACCCGGCTGATATTCCAGTGCATCTCTTCCAGTTCGACCAACAAGGCATCCCTTTCTGCAATTGCCAGTGCATTGAGGGGGGCCTCTGAGCTTTCCGATAGCTCATCGTAGAAAGTGGTTTCCCGAACTTCATCCGGTAAGTCATCCGGGGTTACCCTGTTGTCTTCACATAGTGCGGTAACGGTACGCATGACGTTTCGTAGCTGCCTGATGTTGCCGGGCCAACGGAAGTTTTCAAGTATTTTCAGTGCCTCCGGGTCCCATTGTAATGCTTCATTTGTACCGGCTTCCAGCTGACCGAGATGTTTGATCAGATCAACCTTGTCGGTTCGATCTCTCAGCGCAGGCATGGTTAGGGAGAGGCCATGTAAACGGTAGTAGAGGTCTTCGCGAAACGTCCCGTCTTCGACCATGCTTTGAATATCATGGTGGGTGGCACTGATCAACTTTATGGAAACTCTGACGGGTTTTTCTCCGCCGAGTGGTGTGACCTCACGCTCCTCAAGCACTCTCAGCAATCTGGCTTGAAGGTGCAAGGGCATATCACCGATTTCATCCAGAAACAGGGTGCCGCCATCTGCCTGAAGTATTTTACCCCGGCTGCCTTCACGGTTTGCGCCAGTAAATGCACCTGGCCGATAACCAAACAGCTCACTCTCAATCAGGCTTTCAGGCAAAGAGGCGCAGTTGACTGCAACGAAGGCATTGTTGTAACGCGAACTGGTATTATGCAGTGCGCGCGCAAACATCTCCTTGCCTGTGCCTGTCTCGCCAAACAGCATGCAGGGAATATCCCGTTCTATCAGTTTGACCGCTGTTTTCACATTGCGGGCCATGCGCGGTTCATTGAAATGCAGTGCGTTCAAAGCGTCAGGAGCAGGCCTGGATGTGGTTTTTAGCTGTGAACTTTTGGCTTCCCAGGGGGCAGCACGTTGTTGTTTGCGGCAGGTCTTTTCAGGTAATTGGAGCGTGGCGAAGAAACGCTTGCCATGCTGTGTCTCTCGAATCGGGAATGCGTGAGTATTCGCCTGTTTTAGTAAAGATGTAAGCGATGTCGTGAAATGTTGTTGTATATGGTGACCGACAATATCATGTGGTGAATCTAAATTAAGCTGAAACATGGCGCTTCTGTTGATCGCCTGAATTTCCCCTTCGGTATTGAATGCAATGGCACCTTCACCGAGTGTGCTGATAAATTCGGAGCGAGAGTGAAAGCGCAGTACAAAGGCCTCTTTCATGGCACAGAAGAAGACCCGGTTTTCGATTACCTGGGCCGACATGTTCAACAACACCATGGTATGTTGTTGGGCCATTTTAGATTCACTGGAGGCATCGAGTACCGCGAGAATTTCTCCATGAGGATCGAAGATCGGTGCAGCGGAGCAGGTCAAACTGGCATTGCGGGCAAAAAAATGGGATTGCTTATGGATGACCAGAGGTTTCTGTTCGATCAGGCAGGTTCCCATGCCATTGGTGCCTTGAACCGTTTCGCTCCACACAGCACCTAGTTGCATGCCTGCATGGGCTGCCGCGTCGGTAAACTGTGGATCACCGATGAAGTTCAACAGAATGCCATCCTTGTCAGTCAGCATGATTGCATGACCGGAACCCGCCAGTTGCTGATAGAGATCGGTCATCTCAATACGAGCTATATCCAGTAATCGCTCGTACTTCTGCAGGCGCTCACGCAGATCTTGGCGATCGATGATAACAGGATCGGGTGAAGTGCCCGGATCGAGACCGTATTCGTCTGTGCAACGACGCCAGGAACGGAGAGTGATCTCATCGATATCGGCAGACTGAACGACGTGGCTACCACTCAAAGCGGCCCGCACCAGATCTTCATGACTACTGATATCCTTATGAAGGATGGAACTCTCCACAATTCTCTCCTAATTACCGGTATAAAAAATACAAATCGTCTATCCGTAGTTATGAATTTTTTGTTTTATTAATATAAAGAATGTATATCTTCAATTGAGTATCAAGTTTATGACAAGTTCACTAAATTGACAAATGTAATTCCGTGATAAATTAGGGTTAACCCTATGTTCATTAAAGAATTTTCACGCCCACAAATTATGGGGGTTCTGAACCTCACGCCAGACAGTTTTTCCGATGGGGGCCGTTATGACACAGACAAGGCTGTAGCGCGTGGTTTGGAGATGATCGGGGAGGGGGCGGACATCATCGATATAGGCGGAGAGTCCACCAGGCCAGGCGCTAAAAGAATCAGTGTAGCGGAGCAGATTGATCGCGTTCTCGATACCATAATCGGCTTAGCTGATCGTCTCCCTGCCGATATCCCAATCAGTATCGATACCACAAAGAGTGAAGTTGCTGCCAAAGCCATTGAGCAAGGGGCAGGAGTGATCAATGACATTTCTGCGGGAAGAGACGACCCTGAGATGTTTGCCCTTGCGGCGTCTACCGGTGTAACGATTGTACTGATGCATATGCAAGGCAGTCCGGAGATGATGCAGCGAAACCCTGTTTACAAAGACGTGATATCCGAAGTGATGAGATTTCTTGAAAGCAGAATCGAAGCCGCAGTCAAAGCCGGTGTATCGAGAGAATCAATTGTGATTGATCCTGGTATCGGATTTGGCAAAGGAAGGAGACACAACCTACAACTTCTTGCACATCTTAAGCAGCTAAAGGCAATGGGCTATCCATTAATGCTGGGAGCCAGTCGCAAGGGTTTTATGGGGTCACTCTGTGAGGTCAGCAATCCCCATCAATTGATTCCGGCAACTTGTAGCACTACCGCACTTGGTGTGATAGCCGGAGTGGATCTGTTCCGTGTCCATGATGTGTGGCAGAACCGCCAAGCTGCAGATGTTGCCTGGGCAGTTCAGCAGTTCGCTGCCGATTCGAAAAAATCTGAATAAGCAGGCCCTAATCCGGTATACGTCAGGACAATTATGATTTAATTATTTAAGAATAATGACAACTAACATTTTTAACCACAACGAACGGACCTGTAATCGCTGGAGAGTTCTTTAAACTCAAAGTGATTATCTTGTTATCAAAAAAAATGCCCTTCATGACTTGGGGAAAGTCATGAGGAGGGCATTAAGGGTGGAGGAACTGAATAGTTTACGATTTACTTAATAAGCACGATCTGTTCGGTCACTTAAAATGACATGAAGGCACCCACATTGAAGCTGTTAGATTCATCCGAACCAGCAGAGAGTTCGCTCTCCAGTGAGGAGAACTCGGCAAGTAGTGTCAGATTGGAAGTTAAGCTATGGTATGCGCCAACAGTGATACGGGTATTTTCAACCTCAACCAGTTCATCACTCTCGCTGAAAGAGTAGTTTAGGCCCAGTTTGGTTTTGTTAAGTTTATAGGTGCCCTGCAACATATAGCCCTGTGATTCTTCTGGGGTGCCGTCTGTTGCATCGAAACCTGGTAGAACCAGTCCGCCAAGAGCCAGTGTACTCATGCCTTCACCGCTGAAGAAGGAGGCAGCTACACCGACGTCGCCGACATCGACTTTACCAAACAGATCGAAACCGGTAATCGATTCTGATGTGCCTGCATCGGTAATGATATCCTGGGTAAGAAAAGTTGCGGAGACGTTTCCGGGAACGGATCCCTTCCAACCGTAAGCAACCTTACCGTGGAACCCCGGGTTGCTGCCGCTTTCGCCTCCATTTGCATCCATTGGCTGAAAGATACCGATGGTACCGGTCAGTCCGTTGAGCGATGGAGTTGTATAGTTGATCTGTGTCAGGCGGTCGACATAGACATATCCGAAGCCTAAGCCACCCAACGTGGTGTGCCCCGGCTCTGCTGGTGTGAAGCCGGCACCGATACCGATCAAAGACATATCTGCGATTATTGCATCGAAACCGTAAAGGCCGAAGTCTCGGCCGAATTTAAAACTACCCATGCCCTCATTACCGAAGGTCAGAAATACCTGACGGGCATCAACCGTAGAGAAACCTAAGGCTTCGTTACTGTTGGTGCCATAGAACACACCGATGGTTGCATTCAGATCGTAACCATCTTGATTGGTGCCCGCACTGAATACTAACGCAGCGGGTAAAAGACCATTCTGTACAGAGGAAACATCATCTGGGTTTCCGTCTTCATCCACCGCCCCTGCGCACTGAAGACTCGTTAAAGTAGTGCCACCACTCTGAAGATCGCCGGCATCACACGTGGTATACACATAATGTGCATTTACATTGCCCGCTAGACTCAATTTCCAATCTCCTGTGTCCCATGAAACTGCCTGGGCAGAGATTGAAAAAGCTGTTAGCACTGTACTGCTCAATATGAGTGAAATTTTCTTGCTGGTCACGTTCGCTTCTCCGGAAATATTGGTGATTTACAACGCCATAGTGAGTTACATTTTTTTGGCGTATTTCATTCCGAAGGCAGATTATGGGCCAACCTGGGGCAAAATCTCATAACTTGTTGATTGCAAAGTATTTAAACTTCATTTCCAATTACGAAATTTCTGCTGTTCCATGATCTGTTGTATCTAAGCTGAAAAACTGTAACAGAAATGCCACAACTGTTTTTTTTTGTCTCATGTTTGTAATTTCCCATCGTCCGGTTAACCCGCTGCAACCTGAATTGCGCAGAATTTGAACTCAGGGATTTTGGCGGATGGATCGAGTGCTTCATTGGTCAACAGATTGGCTGCAGCCTCGTGATAGCAGAACGGCAGGAACACCTGACCCTTTGAGATGCCCTGGTCTGCACGAGCATAGGCAGTGACTACGCCCCGTCTGGACTGAAGCTTGATCGGACTGCCCGGTGATATGGCCAGCCTCGAAAGCTCCTCAGGGTGCAGACTGGCCACTGGAACTGGCTCGATCTTGTCCAGCATCTCGGCACGACGGGTCATTGCGCCGGTATGCCAATGCTCCAATTGTCGGCCGGTGATCAGCACCCAGGGGTACTCCTGGTCCGGCAGTTCGTCGGCGTTAGTAAATGGAGCGGGGGTAAAGCTCGCTTTGCCGGAGGGTGTGGGAAAAGTTTCGGTAAAGATCACAGCCTGACCGGGATCATTTTCATCTTCACAGGGGTAGGTGACCGAGCCATTCTGCTGCAGGCGTTCCCAGCTGATTCCGGCAATACTTGGCATCGCCCGGCGCATCTCATCGAACACCTGTTTGGGATGCTCATAGTGCCAGTCGAGTCCCATTCTGTTTGCCATCTCTTGGATGATCTGCAGATCCTGTCGGGCTTCCCCCGGTGGCTCGATCGCCTGCCGGCCGAGTTGAACCCGTCGGTCGGTATTGGTAAAGCTGCCGGTCTTCTCTGCGAAAGCGGAGGCGGGGAGAATGACATCGGCGTACCAGGCCGTTTCGGTCATGAAGATGTCCTGTACCACCAGATGCTGGAGGCTTGATAGCGCTTTACGGGCATGATTCAGATTGGGATCCGACATGGCAGGATTTTCACCCATGATGTACATACCCCGGATGGTTTGATCCGTGATCGCATGCATTATCTCAACCACCGTCAAGCCGGGCTTTGGATCGAGGGTCGTCTGCCAGAGATTTTCGAATTTTTGGCGAACCTCCGGGTTGTCGACACGTTGATAGTCGGGAAACACCATCGGGATCAGTCCAACATCAGATGCGCCCTGAACATTATTCTGACCGCGCAGTGGGTGGAGTCCAGTGCCAGGCCTACCGATTTGGCCGGTCATCAGTGCCAATGAGATCAGTGCACGCGCATTGTCCGTTCCATGTACATGCTGTGAAACCCCCATACCCCACAAAATGATCGAGGCTTTGGATGCGGCGTAGATTTTCGCCACCTGACGAATGGTCTCGGCATCGATACCGCAAATGGGCGCCATGACTTCCGGAGTGAAGTCGCGAAGGTGAGATTCCAGCGCTTGGTAACCCGTGGTCCGCTGCTCGATAAAAGCATGATCCACCAGATCCTCATCTATGACTGCATGCATGATGGCATTCAACAGAGCGACATCGGTATCCGGTTTGAACTGTAGAAAATGGCTGGCATGGCCGGCGATGGCGGTACGCCGGGGATCCATTACGATCAGTGTCTTGCCCGCCTTTACCTGGTTCTTGATAAAAGTGGCGGCGACCGGATGATTCTCAGTGGTATTGGAACCAACGATCAGAATCACTTCCGCATCCTCCACATCTGCCACTGGATTTGATACGGCTCCAGAGCCGATCATTTCCAGTAACGCCACCACGGACGAGGCGTGACATAGACGGGTGCAGTGATCAACATTGTTGCTGCCGAAACCGGTCCGAACCAGTTTCTGAAACAGATATGCCTCTTCGTTTGAGCCTTTCGCCGAACCGAATCCAGCCAATGCGGAAGGACCTTGGGTGTCACGTAGCTTGCGTAGACCTTGGGCCGCAAATGAGAGGGCCTCCTCCCAGCTGGCCTCGCGAAAATCTGCGAAAGGATTCTCGTGATCGAGCGCCAGTACGGCTTGTTTCGGCACATCATCGCGTCTAATCAGCGGAACCGTCAGACGATGTTTGTGGTGGATGTAATCGAATCCATAACGTCCTTTGACACAGAGCCGATTTTTATTGGCGGGACCATCACGCCCAGTGACAAACCGGATGCGATTCTCATCGATATGGAAGGTGAGTTGGCAGCCAACACCGCAATATGGACAGATGGAATCAACCTGCTTTTCAGTCTCTACCTTGCCCGCCTCTTTCGCCGGCATCAATGCTCCGGTGGGGCAGGCCTGCACGCACTCGCCACAGGCTACACAGCTACTGTTGGCCAACGGCTCTTCGCTATCGAAGACAATCGTAGAAGCGGAACCCCGTCGGGCATATCCAATGACATTGTTGACCTGAATCTCACGGCAGGCACGCAAGCATCTGGTGCACTGTATGCAGGCATCGAGATTGACTGCAATGGCTGGATGGGAGTGATCAGGGGCAGGTTGGTGACGTGTGGGGAAGCGGGGTTTGCCGACTTGCAGAAATTTCGACCAATGGTCGAGTTCATTGTTGGGTGTGTAGTCACTCTTCCCAACATCCGATTTTAGCAGTTCCAGTACCAGTTTTTGGGCATTGCGTGGCCGTTTACTTTGACTGTTGATCACCATTCCCTCAGTGGGCGTCCTGCAGCATGAGGCGGCCAGGGCGCGCTCGCCTTCAATCTCAACCACACAGGCACGGCAGTTTCCATCAGCTCTCAAACCCTCCTTATAGCAGAGGTGCGGTATTTCGATACCTGCCCGTTGGGCTGCATTCAATACCGTTTCACCAGGCATGGCTCTGATGGAGTTGCCATCCAGCGTAAAGTTTACTGAGGCTGGTGCCGACTTTGAGTCACTCGCCATAATCGAACTCCTGGGGAAAATATTTCAAGACACTCAGCATGGGGTTAGGCGCGGCCTGGCCAAGACCGCAAATTGAAGCGTCGATCATGACTGATGAGAGCTCTTCGAGTAAGCTACGGTCCCACGTTTGTTTCTCCATCAAGTGAACGGCCTTCTCTGTACCTACCCGGCAAGGAGTGCACTGGCCGCAGGATTCGTGAGCGAAAAAACGCATCGCATTCAGCGCGGCATCTCGTACGCTATCCTGTTGTGAAAGCACGATGATTGCGGCTGAACCTATAAAACAACCGTGGGGTTGCAGAGTATCGAAATCGAGTGGAATATCTGCCAGAGATGCCGGCAGAATGCCGCCTGATGCGCCTCCGGGAAAATAGGCGTAGAGCTGATGACCCTCGAGCATACCGCCACAGTATTCATCAATCAGCTCCAACAGAGTGATGCCCGCCGGTGCAAGATAGACGCCGGGATTTTTCACTCGACCACTCACTGAAAAACTACGCAGACCATGCCGCCCATTTCGCCCCTGTCGGCTAAACCAGTCGGCGCCTTTCTCCAATAGCTCACGCACCCAATAGAGCGTTTCCATGTTGTGTTCCAGGGTCGGATGACCAAACAGACCGACCTGCGCCACATAGGGGGGGCGCTGACGAGGCATGCCACGCTTACCCTCAATGGACTCGATCATTGCCGACTCTTCCCCGCAGATATAGGCACCGGCACCCCGGCGCAGATGTATCGGCGGTAGGGGAGAGGGTGGGTCTGCCTGCAGGGTGGCTATTTCCCGTTCCAGCATATGGCGGATTGCGGCGTATTCATCCCTTAAATAGATATAGATTTCACTGATGCCGACAACCTTGGCAGCAATCAGAGTGCCTTCTAAAAATCTGTGGGGATCCTGTTCCAGGTAGAAACGGTCTTTAAAGGTACCGGGTTCCCCCTCATCGATATTGACTGCCAACAACCGGGGGGCAGGCTGATCTCTGAGAATTCGCCATTTTCGGCCAGCCGGAAACCCGGCGCCACCCAGGCCTCTCAAGTTGGCACTCTCCAGCGTCTCTATCACCTGCTCTATGGATAATGGATAGTGCTCATCACTGTCGGTTTCGCTGCTCTGAATCTGTTGCAGCAGCTTGTACCCACCTTGCGTACAATAGGCTTTGTAGTTGATGTAGCCATCGGGCAGATCGGGTTCAGTCTGGCCAGTTTCAACCAATTGACGGACTTTATTCACATCAGCTTGAGAAACCGGTAATTTTCCGACGACCGCAACCGGTGCACTCTGGCACCGTCCGACACAGGGAACCCGCTGGATTCTCAGCTTGTCACCCAGTGCCTTACTCAGCGCGTCAATCAGTTTTTCAGCACCGGCAAGATTGCATGAAATGGATTCACAGACCCGGATTGTCAAGGGAGGAGGCGGTTGCTGACCCTCAGCCACCAGATCAAAATGGTGGTAGAAGCTGGCTACTTCATAGACTTCAGCACTGGACAGATTCATCTCATCAGCGAGCGCACTCAGTAGATCCTTAGAGATGTAACCCAGATGATCCTGTAACTTGTGTAGTGCTTCGATGAGCAGATCGGCCCGACGCGGCATGTTGTCCAATAACTGACGAACAGTTTGCCGGGCGCTAGGATCGATATGGCGGCCTTTGTTTTGACCAAAACGGCGCTTTTGTGGTTTTGATGAAGGTGACAAGTGAATTTCTCTTGGGGTGATTTCTGATTTTATAAACCAGTATCTGCAATTCATGTGCCATTTGGTTGGTGCCCATGCCAATCAATCTGCCGTTCTGATCGAAGCTTTGGTGGTAAGTCCCTCTCACCCCTTTACTCATCGACGGATCAATAACCCTTACCTTTGCAGGCGGAATCCGGGTTCAGGCAGTGCTCCACTTTTCTGGCACAGTGACATCAGCCTGTCACTTCAACAAGACATCTTCCATACAAACAGCAGGAATCGGATTAACCGTGATTATTATGGGTATAAACGAGTAAACAACGTCCTGATCTCTGCATATTTTTGATTCACCGCCGTTTCATCACCACGCTGATCCCGCGCCAGGGTCACTGGCGTCTCACCGATCACTTTGGCGGGGGAAGTCGAAAGGAAGAGGATACGGTCGGCGAGCTGGGTGGCTTCATACAGATCATGGGTGACAAAGATTACAGTTGTGCGTCTGACGGCCAAAATCTCCAGCAACAGCGCTCTGAGCTGGACAGCGGTAGGTCGATCCAGAGAGACGAACGGTTCATCCATGATCAATAGAGAAGGCTCGATGACAAAGGCACGGGCCAGAGCGGCTCGCCTCTGCATGCCGATTGAAAGCTGGGCCGGGTGGTAAGTTGTGAATGCACTGAGACCGGTCGCGTCTAACAGAGCGGCAATCTCTGCTTGTTTGGCAACTGGGTTGTTCAGTACCAGAGCGATATTGTCGTAGAGATTGAGCCAGGGCAGTAGTCTGGGATTCTGAAAAACGTAACCCAGCTTCTCCAAATGTTGACTGGCGCCATTCTGCCAGCGAATCGCCCCCTCGAAATCTTTATCCAATCCTGAAATGATTTGCAATAATGTGCTTTTGCCACAACCGGATGGGCCTACCAAAGCGACAAATTCTCCCTCATTGAGCTCGATCTGTATGTCAGTCAGAACCGAGAGCGGAGTCTCTGAGTCTGATTGGATGAAGCTTTTGTTTCTAACTTCGATTTCTAACATAGAATTATCCACGCCAGCGATTGACTTTGCGCTCTAAGGGCTGCAGGAGTGCATATTCAATGGTCAACATGATGAGGATGAAGGAGAAGCTGTAGGCCATTATCCCGGTAACATCAAACAGCTGAAAATAGAGATGTAGCTGAAAACCTACCCCATTGCTTCGACCCAATAGTTCCACCACTAGCACAATTTTCCATATCAATGCGATTCCGGAACGGGCTGCAACGGCAAAAAATGGCAGTAACTGGGGCAGGGTGATGTAAAAGAGTATCTTACGCCGGCCGAGATTGAAGCTATGCGCCATCTGATTGTAATCTTCATCCAGGGTACGCGCGCCTTCACGCATTGTCACGATCACATTGGGTATCTTGTTAATGGCAATTGCAAATATCGCAGTAAGTTCCTCCAGACCAAACCAGACATAAGCCAGGATGATGATCACCAAAGCGGGTATGTTGAGAAAGATAATCAACCAGGGATCCAGAAACTGATCCGTGACCCGTGATCGGCCCATAATGATTCCGATAACGCTGCCTATCAGCATGGCAACAATAAAAGAGACCAATACCCGCAATAGGGTTGCACCGAGGTGAAACCAGAGCTGACCATTGAGCATTTCCTGCCAGATCAGGGTGACGACTGAACTGGGAGAAGGCAGCATACTGTTCTGCCACAATATGGCTGCTACATGCCATATCAGCAGCAACAGTAATATGGAAGAGAACTGTCGTATGTATATAGGAAAGTTCAAGATCCTACTCTACAGTGCCTGACCAGAATGTACCCTCTGCAAGTTGAGTGGTATTACCAACGAGCTTTTTACCACCCAATTTGAAAAGTATATCAAACAGTTGCTTTGCATCATTCTGTTCGGCCGCACCCCACTGATTGGGAATGCCCGCTCTGAATCCATCGCGTAAAGCGAGAAATGTGGCTTCATCCGGGGCTTTCATCAAGGGTCTCAGCTTTTCCCACTCCTGGTCAGAATTCAGCATGATCTGTTTTGCTTTCGTGGCTGCGCGGATAAAAGCCTGAATGAGATTTTGATGTTGATTCGCCCACTGTTCATCGAATACATAACCGACAAAAGGTACCTGACTGCGGATCCCCAACCCCCGGGAAACATCCTGCACGCTGATAAGCTGCCGCATGCCAATCGCTTCAAGCCTGGCAACATAGGGCCAGAAATTGAGAACGGCATCGATACGTCCCTGCTTCAGTTGCTGATTGAGCAGTGGTGGGGCGGCAAATACCGGGCTTAAATTTTTATCGAGTTCAATCCCGGATTGCTGCAAAGCCAGTGCCTGTAACAGCAACCAACTCTTGTCCAACGGTCCACCGGCGATACCCAGCCGTAATCCCTGCAGCTCCTTGATCTCACGGACCGGGGAGTCCTGAGGGACTACCAGGGCACCGAGTGCAGTGGAGTAGGGGACGAAGGTGAAAGCCTTACCCTCATTACGTTGCCTTGAGACCCAGATCCAGTCACTGACCGCGATATCGACGGATCCAGCCTGAAGTGCAACCATGGTTGCCTGTTTACCGGCCATTTCTACAACGTCCAAGCTGAAACCCTGCTGACGATCCAGATCGTGCCGTTTTATAACATCGAGTTCCCAGTTGACTGTACCAAACTTTAACACTGCCATTTTTATGCTGTTGGCAGAAAAAGTGCATGTCGTATGGAACAAAAGGATTAATGCAACAATCAGTGGTCCCTTAGCCGTGATGATCTGAGCGATTTTTCTGCCAACCAATGCCTTACCAGGATTCATTTTTCCTCCAACAGGTTGAACTATTTTTTTTGCTATCTCTGCCAGAAATGAAACAAGTCATAACAACTCGTCAACACGGCATGTTTATTAATTTTGGCAAAATATATGCCAATCTGCTCCAGCTTGATACTAGTTTACTATTTCAGAAGATACTCAATATTCAATATAGTTCGGCCTGTTTCAGCCAGTCATGGATTGTACTTCTTCTTGCCCTCTCATCAACGGGAGTGGCGGCTGGTGAAGATTTACAAAAGATCGCTCCAGGTATCTATCTCTGGCTTGGTGTGCATGAGGATTTCTCCCGATCCAACAAAGGCCGGATAGCGAACACTGGATTTATCGTCGGCAGCGAACGTGTGGCAGTTATCGATACTGGAAGCAGCTTCCAGCAAGGTCTGCGTCTCAGAGAGCATATCAGGGCTGTGACTGATCTGCCTATTGCCTACGTCATACTTACCCATATGCATCCGGATCATGCGTTGGGTACGGCAGCCTTCAACGAGGATAATCCGACGGTGATTGGTCATCAGAATCTTGCCGATGCATTGGCAAGACGCAAGACCACCTATCTCAATAATATGAAGCGTTTATTAGGAGATAGTTCTGAACATACACAACTTGTCATGCCCTCACATTCCGTATCAGTCACTCAGGGGATGCGTTTGGATCTAGGGGATCGTTGGTTGGAATTGAAAGCCTATCCAACAGCACACACCAACAATGACTTGAGTGTGTTTGACACTCAATCGGGCACATTGTGGTTATCTGATCTGCTTTTCGTAGAACGAATACCTGTCATGGATGGCAGTTTGTTGGGGTGGTTAAAGGTAATGGACGGGCTGATTGCTTCAAATTGCCATAATTTAACCATTGAAAACAGAGATCTATCAACTACCCGCCATAATCAAAATCAGCAGCCGTGTCAGCCAATAAGTCAAGTTGTGCCGGGTCATGGTCCCGTGGTGACCGCCTGGCGGTCGGCGTTGGCAACACAGCGTCGTTATCTTGATCTAATCGCCAATCAGATTCGGCAGATTATCAGTGAGGGTGGCACCATTGCTCAGGCTGTTGAAACTGTTGGACTGGAGGAAGAGGGCAACTGGTTGCTTTTTAATGAATATCATGGTCGTAACGTCACCGCAGCATTTGCTGAGCTGGAGTGGGAATAGGGGGTATATGGTGCATGACCAAGCGAAATAATGACCTGAAGTTTGTAAGGTTGATGTCTGGGCCTGTCAATTCTGAAACAGAAATAGGCGGGAATACGCATCCAACTGATACGTTGAATCGGCTGAACATTTCGAGCAGACCATTTCCGGTTAGCCCCAGGAACGCCCTTTTAAAATAAGTATCTAACACAATACGTGCTATCTGCCTGTGTTGGGCACAAACTCACACCTATCGAGGATACTACTATGACAGTTGTCTCATCTATTAACCAGATACACAGGCTTTGCAATAGTTTTGCTGTATTGACAGTGGTATCTGCGCTTATTTTATTAATGCCGACACAGGCTGGGGCAACTGGGGATGAAAATCGGTGGTTCCAGATTAAAAGCTCCCTGATTGGGGATAACCATATTCAGGATGGCCAGGAAATACTTGGCCTCGATACACCGAAAAGGGCTATGGATGCGGCGATCGTTCCGATTACCATCGAATCGAAATTTGATCAAACCCCTGAGCGATATATCAAAAAACTCTATATTGTAATCGACAACAATCCTTCACCGGTTGCCGCTGTTTTTTCTTTTCCTGGAAATCACAATTGGAAAAGCCTATCAACCAGAGTGCGAATAAATGCCTATACGGATTTACGGGCAATCGCGGAAATCAGTGATGGCAACCTCTACATGGTGAACAATTATGTTAAAGCATCCGGCGGTTGTTCTGCGCCATCATTGAAGGATCCGGCGGCGGCCGCTGCCCAGCTGGGACGCATCAAATTCCGTTTGCCGGAATCATTTACCGCAGGGGATCTAATACCGACCCAATTAATGATAAAGCATCCGAATAATTCAGGTTTACAGTTTGATCAGGTCTCACGGTTCTATATTCCTGCCGATTTTGTACGGACCATCCAGGTCACCTATAACGGAGAGGAGGTGTTTACAGCGGATACCGATATCTCGATCAGTGAGGATCCGAGTATTCGATTTGGTTTTGCTCCGGAAGAGTCCGGTGTCTTACAGGTCCATGTAAAAGACTCGAAAGGCAGAACATTTACACATAGTATGAATCTACCTGAGCAGAGATCTTGAGTGGTTTAATATACAATCGGTGTGTTAACAGACCCTAGCTGCCCACACTGGGCAGCTATATATCCAGCCATATCCTTAATGATTTGCGCACAGCCGATCTCAGGTAACTCGGTTTGATTAATTAAAAACAGCGCAAGGTTGAATCGGCTTGTATATCTCTCAATTTGGCCACTGCTTTTTGAGACCATGTGGAGTTTTTATAGATCGCATTTCTTCCTGAATTACTCATCTGCTGAAGACTGAGCAGGGTTGATATCTGCACATACTCATCATAAGGGATCTTCTGCTCGATCAAGTCGATACTGCATGAACACTTTTGCATAATCTCATGCGATTGACCATTCGAGGCCATACATCCGATGACATAGTCGACTTTAGCCGATGTCGGGTAGTTTTGTTGACTGGCTTTATTACATTCATCAGATAGTGCATCTGCAGGAATATGGAGAAACCCCAGTACAAGCAGATAGACTAACTTTGGTATTTTATACATGGATGATCTTCCCATAAATATAGTGGCCCTAAGCGCCGGGGGTAATTTCTTTGAATGTCATGTTTTCATCGATTAACGTTTGCTCACCGTTCTCACTGAGAACTTGGGTACGAATACGGAAAATGCCGCCTGGGACTTTATCAGAGAAGAGAAACTCGTAGCGCTTATTCGCGTACAACTTGAAATTGTTTGAGTTTGGATCGCCAACAAAGGGTGTGACCACAATTTCAGTACCTTTTACCATTTTTCCATTAAAGTCGAATGTTATTTCGTCCATTTGCGCCGGTTTTCTGAATGAGTTCCGAATTCTATTGCGGAAATAGCCATTCCATCCGCCGGTGTCCTTTGACATTAGAGAAATATCCCTCTCTAGGAAATGAATGATGACGGGATTACCCGTATATGATTTAGCCGGTGTGAAATCGATGTGATTTTCGCCGCTGAGGAAATCAAATTCAAGATCACGTTTACCCTGGCTTACTATGTTGGTGACACGGATGATGATCTTATCCTGGAATCGCTGTTTATCCGTTCTGCTTGTAAAGTCATAGCTCAGTTGACTGCCTTTGGTTACACCTTGTAGGTGATCTTTAAAGAAAATCAGTTTTTGCGCTTCATTCAAGTCGGGTGGTGGCAATATTTTAGTTTCTGCCAGCATCGGAGTAGAGCATAAAAGTGTGAACATAATAGTAAAAATAAAGCTACGCATAAGCATGAGCGGAAACTCCTATCGCGATATGATCAGCATGTTGACTGAAGCTATCGAATGATAGCTTCAGTCTCAGCTGTTAGTTGTTCTTATTGCAACCACCTGAGTAACAGGGCCCGATAGGATCAATTTTTACTGAACAGGCTAAAAAACCTGGCCAAAAATCCCTTGGGTTTTTCTTCAACTCGGGTGCTCGATCCGATCGAAACAACGGATGCACTTCGTTTTGCCACTGTTGCATGGTCTGAAGTCGATGCCGATTGATTCCTTTGCGAGAGAATGTGTCGTCTTAAGATGGAGTCTGACGGTGGTATCTGTAACCATCTTTGGCGTTTCATTTCAACAGTTGATTCAAAGTGACGCTTCAGAGTGGAGTCTTCAGGAAAGCTTGCGGCATGCATGGTCTGCTCCTCTTGTGATAGGTTTAACTCATTCGTTTCGCTCTCTTGCCTGCTGATAGTGCGACACCAGTAATAGCGAGAGACTGTGCACGGTTCCTTCCACGTTTTTACGATCCACCAGCTACAAATACGCCAAAGGCTCGAGGGCTTTCGCCTGTAGGTATTTGTTTAAGTATTTTCAAAGATTTACTGTCAACGACTACGAGTTCATTATCAAACCAGTTGGCTATGTAGATCCGGTCATCGGTCGGATCTGCAACGATTCCTTCCGGATACTCACCGATTTCGAGTCTATGGGATTCCTTTAGTTCGTCAGGGTCGATGACGGACAGGCTGTTATCGTGTTGATTAGTAACAAATACACGATCATTATCCGCTGTGACGGCTATGCCATAGGGGGTGCTGCCAACCGGGATGGTTGAAATTACGCTTAGAGAAGAAAGATCGATCACACTGACATCATTGCTCGCAACATTGGCAACATAGAGCCTTTTATCCTCAGGATCCAGACGTATACCAAAGGGACGTTTACCGACTTCAACTCGGGAAATGATCCGATTCTTTTCAGTATCAACAACTGAGATTCTATTGTCATCCCGTTCTGCTACATAGAGCCGTTGACCATCTTTGCTGATCGCTAATCCGGAAGGTGAATTGCCTACTGGAATCTCAGCGACAATTCTGAGGCTGTAAGCATCGAGAACATAGATCAGATCTTCATACCAATCAGCAACATAGACCCGGCTGTTATCACTACTCAGGGCAATGCCCAATGGTCCCTCTCCGACAGACTGGCGTGATACCCTGGTCAATGTCTCACCATCAATCAGATAGACATCTCGACTTTCCGGATTGGTTACATAGACGTGCTTGCCATCATTGGACACAGCAATACCAGCAGGTTTGCTGCCAACCTTGATGGTGGCTGTCTGTTTCAGACTGTTGAGGTTGATAACTGAGACCGTGTCGTCACCTTGGTTGGTTATGAAAGCAAAAGAGTCCGCCTGAATATATTGACTGCAAACTACCGCAAATATCAAAAATAGGATTGTCGGAATCGCTTTGCTCATCGTTGAATATCTTAAGAACCCTTTTCCAACAGCTTTTTAAGATTTTCCAGGCCGCTTTTATAGACCCCGGTGACGGCCTCTTTTGCTGCCTGATCGTTAAGCTCCGGAGGCGGGTCATTGTTGGGGTAACCTCGATAGAAGGCGCCTTTCCATACGATCTGAGAACCACCATTCTCGCCAGCCTTCACGGTCAATGTTGAAGAGTAGTTGGTAACCGGTAGAATCTTAACGTCTACAGAGTTGATCTTGTACTTGAAACTCTGCTTCGCTGCATCGTACTTCTTCAACTCTTCATTGATAATGCCACCGTTGACCAGGGTCAGTATTCTGGTGGCCCCCTTATCGTTACCGCCATTGCCCTCGGTCTTTGCAACAATCGGGTGCCAGCTCATGTCATGAAAATTCTTTACCCTCTCCCATACCGCTTCCGGTGGTGCAGAGATCTGCTGTTTTACGGTAACTTTTTGTCGAGTTGGGCCATGGGCATTGGCAGCTAAAGTGCAACTAAACAGTAGAACGAAAAGCAGTAAGCACCATCTTTTCACGCGGACCTCCAGGATGTGACAGGTTATTGATCTCACAAGTGAATCAATTCCAGCAATATTCATGCCCGATTCTTGGGTCTATAAAGCTACGCTTATATTCTAATAACCTTCTCGGGATAAAATCCCTTCTTGACCTTTTAATAGTTAGACTATGATGAGGCTACCAGGTGATGTAATGGTTGAAATGCACTGACCAGCTGAAACAGATGATTCGACAGTGTGTGTCAATGATGACACTGATTGATTCACCAGAGAGTACTCAGGGGACCAGTGATCAAAACCTTTAGTTACCAGCGCGGGTCTCTAAATTGTCCATGGTACAAAATTTGCAAAATTGATTGACTAGAATGCTCTATGAACGAATGGAGATGCTTTGAAACAACCGTTGTCCAAGAATAATAATGTTGAATCCGTAATGATGAGTATCCTATTAGCCATTTTTTTATTGGGTGCGATCTACCTGGAGCCTCTCCATGCTGATACGCTTGATATACCCATCGGCTTGATCACCGAAGAGGAGGGGCGTCATATTCCCTTGTCACTCTTGCAGCCGGTAATCGAAGATATCGGTGAGGCCGGTGCATTGCAGGGTATTCATGACAATAATACTACCGGGCGTTTCACCGGGCAGTCGTTTACGCTCACTGTCGAAAAAGTAAAACCCGATGGACCGGTCATCCAGGCCTTCAGAAAACTGCACAAGCAGGGTATCAGGCTTTTTCTACTCAATTTACCCGCTAAAAAGCTACTCGAAATAGCCGATCACCCAGATGCCAAAGCGAGCTTGCTCTTCAACATCGGCGCCACAGATGACAATCTAAGGCTGAACGAGTGCCGAGCAAATCTGCTGCACACTATGCCAAGCCGGGCCATGCTGGCTGACGCCCTCGCCCAATATCTAGCCTGGAAACGCTGGACAGAGTGGTTTTTGGTGGTCGGTCGTCATCCGAGGGACAAAGCCTATGCCGAGGCCCTGAAACGTGCCGCCAAGCGTTTTGGGCATAAAATCGTCGAGCAGAAACAGTGGACTTTCGAGCCGGGGGCGAGACGTACAGATTCAGGCCATAACCGGGAACAGCAAGTGGTCAACGAGTTCAGCCAGGTCGGAGATTACGATATTCTGATTGTCGCCGATGAGTCGAAGGAATTTGGCGAATTTCTTACTTACCGTACTTATCGCCCAAGACCTGTTGGTGGCACACAAGGTCTTTCTCCTGCGGCCTGGAGTGGGGTCCATGAACAGTGGGGGGCGACCCAATTTCAACGTCGCTTCAATGAACAGCATAATCGCTGGATGACGGATCGTGACTTCTCTGCATGGTTGGCAGTCCGCACCATCGGTGAAGCGGCTACGCGCACATCCAGTGGTCAGGTGGACAAACTAATACCCTACATCATCGGTCCTGAGTTCAGTCTCGCCGCTTTTAAAGGTAGACCGGTCAGCTTTCGTGACTGGAGTAATCAACTACGGCAACCCCTGCTTATCACCTCAGCGAAAATAATGATCTCGGTTTCACCCCAGAAGGGTTTTCTTCATCAGTTTACAACCCTCGATACTTTGGGTTACGACCGTCCTGAGAGTAGGTGTAAGAAATAGTGCATTTTGCTATATCCAGATATAGAACAGTAAACGGGGAGTCATCCTATGTTATTCAAAACTTCTCAAAACGGATTTTTAGATAGCTTTCTTCAACCCATCATTGGATCGATTCTGTTTGTTTTATTGAGTACACCGGTATCCGCTTACACAATCTATGTAAGTAGTGAGAAAGACAATAAAATAACGGTCATCGATGGCGACAGCCTGAAGGTAGTTGATGAGGTATCCGTTGGTGAACGCCCCCGTGGTATCGCTCTCAGCAATGACGGAAAAACCCTCTATATCTGTACTAGTGATGCGGATCATATCGAAGTACTGGATCTGCAGACGATGAAGGTCACTCACACACTTCCATCCGGTCCGGACCCGGAACTGTTGGTGATTGGTCCGCAGGATAAGTATCTCTATGCGGCTAATGAAGATGACAATATGGTTACCATGGTGGATATCGAAAAACGGGTGAAAGTCACTGAGATACAGGTCGGTGTGGAGCCTGAAGGGATGGGTATAAGTCCCGACGGTAAATGGCTGGTCAACACCTCTGAAACAACTAATATGGCTCACTTCATCAATTTGCAAAACATGAAAGTGGAGGATAACGTACTTGTGGATCAACGACCTAGAGTCGCGCAGTTTTCAAATGATGGGAAACAGGTTTGGGTTTCATCCGAGATTGGCGGTACGGTCAGTGTGATCGATACACAGAGCAGAAAAATCCTAAAAAAAATCAAATTTAAGATTCCTGGAATACACAAGGATTTGATCCAACCGGTAGGTATTAAAATAACCGACGATGGCAAACAGGCGTTTATTGCCTTGGGACCGGCGGCCAGGGTCGCGGTAATTGATACGAGTTCCTTTGAGATTGAAAAATATCTTCTTGTCGGTCAAAGGGTTTGGAATCTCGCCTTTTCTCCCGATGAGAAATTTGTCTTTACCACCAATGGGGTGAGTAACGATGTTTCAGTCATCGATGTCGGGCGCTTAAAAGTGAAAAAATCGATCAGAGTAGGGCGCCTGCCCTGGGGGATCGTGGTACGGCAATGAGTGAAGCCGCACTTAGATTGTTGGACGTCAGCTTTTCATACACCAAACGGCCGGTGTTGGATCAGGTCAGCTTTACCCTTGATCCAGGTGAGTTCTGTGTCTTACTGGGGGTTAATGGAGCAGGTAAAACAACGCTTTTCTCATTGATCACCCGGCTATTCGTCAGTCCCCGGGGCTCAATCAGTATCTATGGCTATGACTTGAAACATCAGAGTCGAAAGGCACTTGCCCAACTTGGGGTTGTTTTTCAGCAGCCCACTCTGGATCTGGACCTGTCACTCATACAGAATCTCCACTACCACTGCGCACTTCAGGGGATCAATCCCAGTAAAATAGCCGATCGATTGCAGTTGGCAATGGAGGAGGTCGGGCTGGCAGATCGTGCTGCAGATCGAGTGCGCACGTTGAGCGGTGGACAAAGACGGCGGGTCGAGCTGGTAAGGGCACTGTTACATCAACCACAATTGCTCTTGGCTGACGAGCCGACAGTAGGACTCGATATCCATAGCCGCCAGGCTATCCTGCAACAGGTAAGAAACCGCTGCAGCGCAGATGGCATTGGGGTTTTATGGGCGACTCATCTGGTCGACGAGGTAGAGCCTGAGGATCAATTGGTGATACTTCATGGCGGAAAAATCCTTGCCAGGGGTAGTGCAAAACAGATTATGCAGCAGACTGGAACAGACAGTGTAAAACAGGCGTTCAATCACCTCACACGCAGTGAGTCATCATGAAAGCCGTCCAATATTACCGTTGCATGTGGGGTATCTTCGTTCGGGAAGCCTTACGCTTTCTGCATCAGCGTGAACGGTTTTTCGGTGCCTTGGTCCGGCCTCTGGTGTGGTTGTTTATCTTTGCTGCAGGATTTCGCTCAGTTCTGGGTGTCTCTATCATTCCACCTTATGAGACCTACATCCTTTATGAAGAGTATATCGTTCCAGGTCTGGCAGCGATGATCCTACTGTTTAGCGGTATGCAGAGCTCACTCTCCATGGTCTACGACAGGGAGATGGGCAGTATGCGTATGCTGATGGTGAGTCCTTTTCCCCGATGGTATCTTCTACTCTGCAAGTTGACCGCAGGAACACTGGTTGCCATTGCCCAGGTCTATCTTTTTCTTGGTATAGCCTGGTTTTGGGACGTACAACCACCGCTGATGGGTTATCTACTGGCATTTCCCGCCCTCCTTTTATCCGGGCTGATGCTGGGAGCCTTAGGTTTGCTACTCTCTTCAGCCATAAAACAGCTTGAGAACTTTGCCGGGGTGATGAATTTTGTGATTTTCCCCATGTTTTTCGCCTCCTCAGCACTCTATCCACTCTGGAGAATCAAGGATTCGAGCCTGCTTCTCTATGAGATCTGTCGCTTCAACCCGTTTACACATGCCGTCGAACTGATCAGGTTCTCACTCTATGGTCAAATAGGTTGGGTCGCATTTTTTGCAGTCGTCGGTTCCCTGTTGTTTTTTCTGGCCGGTGCGCTTTATGGTTACGATCCTGCAAGAGGTTTAATGAGTAGAAAACAGGGAGCAGGTTAAATGTTGAAAAAGATGACTTTCAGACAGCTAACAGCAACATTTGTAATTGCAGCTTCTACAAATTCGCTGTTACAAGCAGATGAATTGACGAACTGGCCCTGCGAGCAAGCGTTTGTTGCAGAGGTTCCCGCCGCTGTTGTTTGGGCCGGGCCGGAGATTGTCGGATTGGAACAGAGTTGGGACAAAGACCAAGCTGTTGAAGTCTTGGTCAGACAGCTGGTCTCGCCTGAATATGAAATCGAGATGGCAGACAAGCATATTGCCGGGTTTGCTGAAAAACAACGGCCTGAGGTCAAGGATCGGAAGCTTACCCTACTGTTCGCCGGCATCATATCCCAGTTGAATATACAGCGTCAAAAGGCGCTCAATGGCATTATCCGCTATGCCAACGGCCAGGCAGAAAGGGCCAATCAGCTTAGTGAAGAGCTCGATGAGATGGTGCGATTACAGGAAGATGGTTCACCTGAAGCACAACAGCGCCTGGCGATAATGCAAAATGAGATGGAGATCAAACAGCGGATGTTCGATGAGCGTGAGTCCTTCATCCAACACCTCTGTACCAGGCCAAGACTGGTTGAGGAAAAACTCGGTGTTTTGGCTCGTACGATCGCCTACTACCTCGATTGATGGTAATAATTGACTCACTCTTCCACGTCATCAAGCGGTATGGGTTGACTCTGTTGCAGTGGTAGTTGCTGGGCTTCCCACCCGGTGGTGCCATCCGGGTACCAGTAAATGTTAGTGTAACCATATTCAATCGCAGCCCGCCTGGCAGCGTTCCATGACATCCAGCAGTCAGCCAGACAGTAGATGACTATCGCCAGCGTCTTATCCTGTTCACTCAGCCTTGCCAGGTTTTCCCTGAAATAGCGATCGAGTTCAGCAGAAAGTGCGCCAAACCCCACATTCGGCAACCAATAGGATTCAGGAATATTACTTCTCTCTGGGGGAAACCACAAAAGGTGGTCAGGGCGATCTTTCGGCTTGACCGGGGTAGGTAAGACATCGATTAACAGCACAGTCTGTTCTGCAATTAACTGCTGAAGCTGCTCTGTTGTCAGTGTCGAGACCGAGGGGAGCGATTCAGGAACAGGAGCGCGGAACTCTGACATGCGATAACCTTCTGCAGAGAAAAGTTCCGATTGAGCTTCGGAGGCAATAAGATGGTGACAAAACAGGCAAGCCCCAAACAATGTCAACAGCATCCTATTAGTTGAAAATCGTCGCAGAGAGTGCAGGTTTATCATCTGCGTCAAGGCTTGATCAGGTTGTCGTTGGCATCGAGTAGCGGTATCTGGTAATCGAGCAGAATTTTCTCTATTTCGGGCGCCAGTTTTTCCAGTTCCAGATTTAGCTGCTGTTTCCAGTTATGTTCTCGTCGCCTGATACCCATGGAGACATTGAAGGCCAATGGCACATTGTCAATTTTTGCAGGTAAAGGCACTACAGTAAGCGGTATCTCTTGATTTTTTGCTGTATAACCGGCAATTGGTCCCCAGATTACAGCGATATCTATTCTATCCAAAGCAACATCCTCAACCGCGCGGGTTGCAGGAGAAAACAACCTGGTATCCACAGTGCGGTGGTAAGACTTCACCTTATCCATTAAGCCTTTGTTTGTTAACACGGTTGCCGGTGGTGTGCCTGCCACCACACCGATGCGAAGCTGTTTTAACACCGGGTCACTCAGGGTAGTGATCTTCAGGCCAGACTCCGCACGGTAGACCAGAGTGTAGACAGAACGATAATAGGGGTTGGTGTTTTGTAACATCTCGTTGACGGAAGTAACACCCATGATTAAGTCACAGAGCCTTACTTTCAGTGTGTTTCGCACAAAACCGATAGTTTGTGGCCACCAGTGGTAACGTAAGGTGCGTTCCAGGTCGTCGGCGATCAATTGTGCAATACGGTTTTCAAATCCCTGCATCTTTTGGTTTGAAAAGGGCAGGTGATTGGGATCACCGCATACGGTCAGGTAACTTTTGTTGCGAGCCTCGAATGTGTTTTTGGCTTCACTGGGTAAAGTGATCGATAACTGTATGACGAAACAACAGCATAAAAAAAACAGGTTCTGCGCACTAAAGTAAGACGAAGAACCTGTTTTTTGCATTTTGACCTCCACTGCAGAAATGATTGCAGCAATTCGATTTTGCCACTAACTGGCCTTATTTTATCATGGAAACTCCATGTCTTGGTTGTTATCGGCAGCCAGATTATTTGTCGGCAATCAACTTTTTAACTTTTGGAAACTTAGCCGGTCTGTTTGCTCCAATCACACCATCGGCACGTGCCTTTAAATAGGCATAGATATCGGAGAGATTGGTTACGATGTCTACATTTTTCGCAAATGAAGGCATGATCATGTTATCTCTTCCTTCACGACCACTGATTACCACATTGACAAAGTCACCCCAGCTCATGACTTTCAGGGATTCGATTAGTGCCGGTGCATAGCTACTGCCCAATCCTGCAGGGCCATGGCATACATGGCAATCAGCATGGTAACGACGAAACCCATTATATGTGCCAAAGTCTACCTTACCGTCTTCAAAGTAGTAGGGTTGATCGGGTGACGGTTGGAAGCTTTTGTAGTCAGCCTTGCTTGGTGTTGCATAACATGTAATCGAGTAGGTGAGTGCAAGGGTGGCAAGAAGGATGGGTTTACTAAGTCTGAAGTGCAGCATATTGAGCCTCATAAAAAACCATATGGTTCTATTCTCTGTTGAAGTGTTACCGCCACCCGCTGGGCGGGTGGCGGTGCGGAGCGATACTTCAGCTCATTAATCAGGCAGTGAAAAAACAGTCAATGTACCGCCGAGTTGGGTGTAATCGCTTAGTGAAGCATAGGCACCTACTGCACCAAGCCCTGCTGTAGGATCGGTCAGACCAGCGGCCATACCGATTCCAGCCCAACCGCCAAGGCCTGATAGCACGGCGATATACTGCTTACCGTTGTGCATATAGGTATTGACGTTACCGATGATGCCTGACGGTGTCTTGAAGCGATACAGCTCTTTACCAGACTTGGCATCAACCGCTTTCAGGTAACCTTCCAGTGTGCCGTAGAAAACAACGTCACCTGCTGTGGAGAGTGCACCACTCCATACTGAGAAGGGTTCTTCGTTGGACCAGACAATCTTGCCCTTGTCAGCATCCCATGCGATAAAGTTACCAAGGTTGGTGCCGCCTGGTGCCGGATACATGGAAAGGGTCGCACCTACATAAGGCTGACCTGCGGTGTATGAGACTTCAAAAGGCTCATAGTCCATGCAGACATGATTGGTTGGAACATAGAACAGACCAGTGCGCGGTGAGTAGCTCGCCGGTTGCTGATCTTTGGTACCCAATGCTGCCGGGCAGATTCCAGTTGAATTGACATCTTCACCATTCTGGTGAGTTGAATATTTAGCGACGACTTGTGGACGACCGGTCTTCATGTCCACATGGGTTGCCCAGTTGACGGCAGGATCAAACTTTTCCGCCACCAACAACTCACCGGTAATCCTGTCCATGGTGTAGCCAAAACCGTTACGATCAAAATGAACCAAGGCTTTACGCATCTTACCCTTGATCTTTTTGTCGACCAGGATCATCTCATTGATGCCATCATAGTCCCATTCGTCATGAGGAGTCATTTGATAGAGCCAGCGGGTCATGCCTGAATCGGCATCGCGGGCGAAAATGGTCATTGACCAGCGGTTATCACCAGGACGTTGAACAGGGTTCCAAGTACTTGGATTTCCGGACCCGTAATAGACGAGATTTTCATCTGGATCATATGAGTACCAGCCCCAAGTGGCGCCGCCACCAATCTTCCATTGGTCACCCTGCCAGGTGTTGATGCCTGAATCTTTACCAACAGGCTTACCAAGATGGGTGGTTTTGTTTGGATCGATCAGGGTGTCGCTGTCCGGTCCCATGGAGTAGCCTCGCCAAACCAGCTTACCGTCTTTCAGACTGTAGGCCGTTAACGATCCACGTACACCGAATTCACCCCCAGAGATACCAATGTAGACTTTATCCTTAACCACCATGGGTGCTGCGGTGGATGTTTCACCTTTGCTTGGATCACCGTTTTTAACAGACCAGATCTTTTTACCGGTTTTGGCATCCAGAGCGACCAGTGTGGTATCTGCCTGAGACAGGATGATTTTGCCGTCACCATAGGCCAGGCCACGATTGACGGTGTCACAGCACATCACAGGGATGACACTGGTATCCTGCCGTGGTTCGTATTTCCAGATGATTCTACCGTCTTCATTCAGGTCTAATGCGAAGACCTTATTTGGAAATGGTGTGTGAATATACATCACATCGCCCATTACAAGGGGACCACCTTCGTGACCACGCAGAACGCCGGTTGAAAAGGTCCAGGCAACTTGCAGATCTTTAACGTTGTTTGCAGTGATCTGATTTAATTCACTATAGCGAGTACTGGCGTAGTTGCCGTTAGGCATCACCCAGTCATCCGCATTTTTTTGCATCTTCAATAGCTCTGAATTAGCTGTTACACCACCTGCAGCAGCTAGCATGGCAGAGGCAGTGAAGCATATCGCGAGAACTTTGCGTTTTGCTGTTACCATAGTTTCTATCCTCGGGTTTTATTCATTAGTGAGACTGCCTCAAAAGAGATATCGGACGATTCTAAAAAAGTGACAATACTGCAGAGTCTGAATCGAAATACTCGGTATTACTCCTCCATTACGATCAATTAACAGCTCCTAATTTTTTCTATAAGTGAAAATTATGTCGCGTCAGTACAGGCAGTCCTATCAGGCGACAAAGAGAGTTGAGCAACTTGTGTGCCAAACAGATAATTTCGTTTTAGGCCGGTGCTATTTGTTGAGCGATAACAAGCGGCTGAAATGCAGTTTGGCTCGCCCCGGCTAATGTTCAGCCTGTTTTATGCCTGTTACCGTATGTAGAGAAGCGTTGTGGGATCTCTCTGAGGGATTGAGCAAAACTGAAATTGATTATTAAGTCGATAGTTGCTGTGTATTTGTGATAAGCGACTGAATTAAATTGGAAAATTACTGATTTTGCTCTGCCCACGGCGGCCAAAGAAACGAACAAATGATTAATTCGTGACTTGAAAAGATATTGAGTGCAAGCATCAAGTGGTTGGCTTAATTATTTGATTTTAAAATTGTATTTATCATTAATTGTAATCCTTAAGAAAGTTTAAGAATTGCCTCGATTATTTTCTTCTATTGAAGTTACTAAGCGGATTATCAGAGATCAGTCTGAAAATATGATGTGATTCATTTTTTCGGCCTGAAGATTTACTGTGTGTCACCTCTGGGACACTTTATTTCAGCCATATTTTGCCTCTTCAAGCGATCTAAGATTGTGTCTCAGAAGCAAGCCGTATTAGGGCCTGATAATACTAATCCAATGCGCCCTGCTGTGCCTGAAAAAGCGCCAATCAAAGCGCGATGAGCGTAGTTTGGTTGTTCTAAATGAGCGACGAGCAACGCCGAGTTGAGCTTTTTCAGGCGCAACCTCCCTTATTGATAGACCATTGGGGCTGAGGCTCATTTTCCATCCATCAATGTTTTGATGCCTTGCTGTGGGCAGGCACAGGGCAGCTGAAAGCGATATACTTATGGTCTGATTAGTAATAGTCACACATTGCACTGCCAGGTGGCACTATCATGAAATCCCTCTACTCTTCATCTGAAGCTTATGCGGAGCACAAAATCTCTGTCGACATGAGCCACAAAGTGTATGTTGAAGAATCAGGGTCGGAGCAGGGTATTCCGGTTGTTTTTCTGCATGGTGGACCAGGCTCGGGTTGCAATTCTGCTCACAGAAGGTTTTTCGACCCGCGAGCCTATCGGGTCATTTTGTTTGACCAGCGCGGAGCCGGTAAATCAGAACCACTTGGCGAAACGGCCAATAACACGACTCAGGATCTTATTGAAGACCTTGAAACGATTCGTGAATATCTTGGTATCAACAGATGGTTACTGTTTGGCGGTTCTTGGGGAGCAACATTGAGCCTGGCCTATGCCCAAAAGCATCACGAAAAAATATTGGGAATGATCCTCAGAGGTGTTTTTCTCGCCAGAATGAGTGACTTGGAGTGGTTTTTTTACGAGCTCCAGCAGCTGCTGCCGGCAGCCTGGAAAAAATTTACAGAGGACGTCTATCCCTGCAGATCTGCTGCCGATCTGATCAACTGGTATCACACAGCTGTCCATCAGGGTAGTGTTGAGGTCGCCTTATCCGCTGCGAACAAGTGGGCGGAGTGGGGGGCAAATGTGGCCAATTGGCACCTCCCAGGTAAATTGCAGAAAACTTCCGGGCAAGATGAGCAAATCGAACAACAGAATCAACGCCTGCTGGCAAAGGTGAAGCTAGAAACCCACTATGCAAAACATGGCTATTTTCTGTCTGATGATGAACTTTTAAAACGAATGTCACGATTGCCGCCAATGCCAGTAGCAATCGTACACGGGGTATTGGATATCACCTGTAGACTGCAAGCTGCCTGGCAGCTTCATCAATCAATACCGGACTCAAGATTCACTCGATTGCCACAAGCAGGCCATCTGATTGATGATCCTGCGATGGTCGCTGCATTGGTTAAAGAGACAGATGCGATGCGGGACAAGTTGTTAGGATTGTTATGATGGTGTTGAAGCTGAACTGGTTTTACTAACCAGGGTTACCCGGATCGATCAGGATTTGCTCGTTGCCGGCCACTTGTGCGCGGTTAGTTTTTTCGAGTTACGCATATTGCGGAAAACCAGTGGTGCTGTATTAGGCTTGGTTTCCATATTAGCTTGTTTGACCAGCTGAACCATCTGCCCATGATGGGGAGACTTACTACAGACTGGATCTGCATTGGTCGCATCACCTGTCAGCAGGTAGGCCTGGCAACGACAACCACCAAAATCCTTTTCCTTTTCCGAGCAGTCCCGGCAGGGTTCTTTCATCCAGCCAAACCCTCTGAATTTGTTGAAATCGTTTGAATCGTTCCATATCCATTCAATCGTGTGATCGCGTACGTTGGGAAACGTCAGTCCGGGAAGCTCACTGGCGGCATGACAGGGGAGTGCGGTACCGTCAGGTGCAATCGTAAGAAAAACAGCGCCCCAGCCATTCATGCAGGCCTTGGGACGATCTTCATGATAATCAGGAACGACATAGAAAATCCGCATTTTACCTTTGTACTTTTCCTGGTATCGATGCGCTACAGCCTCAGCCGCTTCTACTTGAGCCTGGCTTGGAATCAGTTGGTCACGATTATGCAGTGCCCAGCCGTAGTATTGGGTAGTTGCCAGTTCCACATAGTCAGCTTCAAGGGCATGAGACATCTCGAGGATCTGCTCTACCTGATCCTCATTGTGCCGATGCAGCACGAAACAGAGAACCATCGGATAGTCATATTTTTTTACCAGCCGGGCCATTTCAAGTTTGTGCTCAAATGAGTTGTTGCCGGCAATATAGTTATTCAGCTCTTCACTGCTGGCTTGAAAACTGACCTGGATATGGTCAAGGCCAGCCTCTTTAAACGCTTTGATACGCGCTTCATCCATGCCTACTCCCGAGGTCAGCAGGTTGGTATAGTAGCCCAGCTTATGCGCTTCAGCGATCAGGACCTCCAGATCCTTGCGTACTAATGCTTCACCGCCTGAAAAACCGAGTTGAACTGCACCTAAAGCACGGGCTTCCTTGAAAACCCGGATCCACTCTTCGGTCGACAGTTCGTCCGTGTAGCGCGCAATGTCCATCGGATTGGAGCAGTATGGGCATTGCAACGGGCATTTGTAAGTCAATTCCGCCAGTAGCCAGAGGGGTTTAGGCGGACTTGTGTCGGATCCATTGGTTGTCATAAGCGGTATCCAGAAAATGATAAACGTCGCTATCCAGATCGGCATCGGGATAGGCTGATTTCAAATCCTTTATGATCAGGTCGACACTGTTAATGCCGTCACAGCGTTTCAATATTTCACCGGCGGCGAGATTCAATTTAACCATGCCCTCAGGATAGAGAAGCACATGGCAACCTTGCGCCTCTTCCCACTGAAAACGAAAGGTGGCTGAGATCTGCGGGATATCATCCGCTTTGAAATGGTTGCTCATCGATCAGCTTTCAATGTTGTGATACGGCGGTTTGTTTTCGACATAGGCCATCCACATGCAATCGAGCATGGTCCAGAGTATATCGAGCTTGAACTGCAGTACTTCCAACATTTTCTCCTGTTGTTCACGGGTCTTGTAGTAATTTAAAGTGATATCCAGCCCATACTTCACATCACGTCTCGCTTCGGTCAAGCGTTTACGAAAGTAGTGGTATCCCCGTTCATCGATCCAAGGATAGTATTGCGGCCAGTTATCGAGCCTTTTCTGATGTATGGTTGGGGCGAACAACTCTGTCAACGAGGAGCTGGCGGCAATCTCCCAGGGTTGCTGACGGGCAAAATTGACATAGGCATCGATTGCAAATTTGACTCCTGGTAACAGATGTTTGTGGCTCAATAACTCCTCTCTGGGGAGATCCACAGCTTCACCTAACAGCAACCAGGCTTCAATTCCCCCCTCATCGCCCTGGGTACCGTCATGATCGATTATGCGTTGAATCCAATGTCGACGGACATCCCGCTCTGGACAGTTGGCCATGATCGCCGCATCTTTTACCGGAATGATTACCTGGTAGTAAAAACGGTTGGCAACCCATCCCTGGATGGCCGGTTTGTCGAGTTTGCCGCTGTTCATCAGCAGATGAAATTCATGATTGATGTGGTAGTACTTCTCTTTTTCTCTGAGTTTTTTTTCAAACTCCTGTTTTGACCAGGGGGCATTTTTATTCGGACTCATGATATTTCTCTAAATTAAAGTTCAAGTTGCATGCCATCCGCTGATACCTCGATACCGGCTTCTGTCAATGCGAGGCGCTCTTTTGAGTCATCCACCAGGATCGGATTGGTGTTGTTGATATGGATGAGTATCTTTCGCGGTTTTGTCAGGCTACTGAGAATTTCGATAATGCCGCCTTTACCGGACTGATCCAGGTGGCCCATTTCACTGCCCAGTTTTTTACTGATTCCGGCCTGAACCATTTCATTGTCGGTCCAGAGCGTACCGTCAACCAGTACCACATCGGCCTGCTGCATATAGGGCAGTATGTGGGGTTCCATCGATCCCAGCCCTGGTGCGTAGAAGAGATTGCGTCCGCTTTCAGTGTTCTCGACACGTACGCCGATATTGTCACCCGGAACTGTATTATGTCGATGGGGCGAGTAGGGTGGTGCTTCACTCTTCAGTGGTACAGCGGTGAATCTCAGACCTTCTATACCTGGAATGGTGAAACTCGATTGATCGGTTTTTACTTCATGCCAGTTCACACCCCTGAAATGTCCCAGGATGTTAAAAATCGGATAACCGCTGGTTAAATCCTCATGGACCGCTTGAGTACAGTAGACGTCCCAGGGTTCAGTATGCTCTCTGAGCAGCAGCAGTCCTGTCGTATGATCGATTTGCGCATCAACCAAGAGAATGGCGCGGATTGCGGTATCCCGAATGGCGCGACCGGGTTGTAGGGTGGGAAAGGCTTCCAGCTGTGCTCGTATATCGGGGGAGGCGTTGAAGAGTACCCACTCCTGACCGTCTGCACTGATTGCTATGGATGATTGTGTCCTGGGCATCGCGTTAATACTGCCCGATCTGACTCCCTGGCAGTTTGAACAGTTACAGTTCCATTGGGGAAAGCCACCACCGGCACCGGAACCGAGGATATGTATCAGCATGTGATTTTATTGTTATATCCGTTACCACCTGCTGAGCAGGTGGTAACTTCGGTTACCTGCTAGCGGTTATTGATATAGAGATTGATCTCAAAACCAAAACGCAGATCTTCATAGGAAGGGGTAGACCATTTCATAAACATCACTCCTCGGTTGCTGTATCAATTGCGCTTGATGCGCATTTAAAATGCCACTGTCTTATGCTTGTTCATCGGACAGTATGCTTAGACCTATTAGCAACAAACGTGCCTTTGCACAAAATATCTGCTCACATACACACTTTTCGGCATGTCTATGGGTTCGACAACAACTATGGATCAATTCCTCTGGGATTTTTTCCCGAGCATGAAGAGGATCAGTGGGTAATTGGCACAGGCTGTGTGCCACATTAGGTACAGTTGTCGATACAACAGGGTCGATTGGATTAGCTTTAACAGGCCCTAAAGATTGCCTGCTCAGCTTTGCCAGATCAGTATCTCTCCCTTGCCATCACAACTGAGGTCTCCCACCCATCGTTCCACCTCAACACCCATCTCAGTTAAACCGGAAAAGCCTGCTAGGGTGGCTACTTGCTGCCTCAGGAGGGTGAGAAAACTCAACGAATGGATACCGTTGCTATTGAACGTGGCGGGTAAGCTGGCCGGTTTGTTTGAGGTGATCAGCGTGCCGCGACGCATGGCGGTACCCGTGTGCCGACCACACTGGCCGATTGCGATAATCGTTCCCGCAACCATCCGTGAGGCACAATAATCCCCAGTATTTCCGCCAATCAGGATTGTCCCGCGCCGCATCAAATCGCCAGCCCGATCCCCGCTATCGCCTTGAACCGAGATCCTGCCACCGCGCATACCCTGTCGTTCACCGGTCAGTGCACCTCCGAGAAAGTCCCCGGCATTGCCTTCTACGGCCAGATCACCGGCTCTCATGGCACACCCGGCTGCTGTTCCCGTATCACCGGTGACCCGAATCTCCCCACCAGCCATGGCGCATCCCAGATAGGCTCCAGCATTGCCTTCGACCAGGATGGAACCCTGCTTCATCGCGGCGCCGATCATATCGAGCTTATCACTCTCTGACTGGATCAGCAGAACCTCTGATGGGTTGCCACTGATTTCAAACAGCTCTCCCGTATCCACCTGTCGGTTGCCCAGCCAAACCGGGATGCGAGCAATCTCATCAGCCGATTTGTCGGCAATAAGCTCCGGGATGAAGGGGGACATGTCAATTCGACGGTTGAGAGGAGCGCGCAGCTTAAGGGTTGGCATACTCATGCCATCACCTCCCGCAGATGAAAGTGGAATTGACCCAATTTTCCTCCGTAATTTCCCGCCGAAATCCGTTTGATACCACCGGCTGCACCCAGCTCACAGACGGCTGAGATACCGGTGCGGGTAGCCAATCGAACATCCTCATCGGTCAGGCCGTTGATGACGATTTCCATTACCGCACCAATATCGTTGTCTAGATTACTATTCACCAGGCCTCTTAGGGTGGGGCAGTAAGCGTCATTGGTTGAAGCCATCAGGCCTTTGTATTTCGAGCCGACTTTGGAGCCGGAGCGTACAATGCCACCCGGGAAAGGCATGATCACATTCGGCAGCTTACGCATTTCAACAATCGCCTTTTCACAGGCGGTTAACGCCTGCTGCTGATGATTCGCCAGCACCAGAAAATTACCGCCACCGACCGCGCCTGTTCTGGCGACACGCTCTTCACAGAGAAACTCGCCGTCCATTACTGGCACCCGCCAATAGCGGTTCGCTCCGATCTGTTTGGAAATCTGATAGCCATCACCGAAAAATCGCAGGTTCTTACCCAGTGGCATCTGCTTCTCCCCCTGCATGCCTGAAAAGACCGCCGTGGTGGGACAGGTTAGAACGCACTGGCCCACCCGGGTCTCCAGCTGTTTTGCCAGTGCCTTGCCGGACATGGCGAAAAGCAGTACGGAAACCCCATGGCGCCCATCCGGCGTCTGTTCGGGGGATAGTTCCGTTTCGATACCGGCCTCAACACCGCAACCGATCACCGAGGTGGCAAATCCTGTCATGGTTTCTCCGGCGATACGGGCCCATTTTGCATCGATCGCCGTGATGATGATCCGGGTTGCACTCATGCCGAATGCTTCTGCAAAAGTCTCTTCGATTTCGGTACCGTTAATGATCATCAGCTGTTTTGCCTACAAAGGTGGATGTTGATCGTCAGCTGCTTTGCCTACAAGGGTGGATGTTGATCGGGCTGCCGATGCCTTCTGCCATCTCGTCATCAGAAATGATAAAGTTCTCCATAGCGGTGGTTTGGTAGCGATCGAACCAGGGTTTTATCCGTTTCTCAATATCTTCGTCAAACTCCGGTCGGATTACCTGGGTTTTTCCCGCCACCGGTTGGCTGATTCGACCCTCCTCGACAATAGGCTGCCCCGCCTTGAAAACCAGCATGGGGCGCTCAAACATCTGTTCTGGATCTCCTCCCGGATGATAGACGGTAATATCAGCCATGGCACCAGGGCCAAGCTGACCCCGATCGGTCATGCCGAGGATTCTTGCCGGCGCTGCGCGGGTCATAATGGCAATCTCGTAGAGCGAATATTCCCGATCCAGGCTCTGCAAATGGCTGGCAGCGGCGGCGTCCGGATTGATTTGAGACAGCAGATCGTTACGGAAACTACGCTCCATAAGCAGCCGGATCAAATGGGGATAGCTGGTAAACGGCGCGCCATTGGGATGATCCGTGGTAAGAAAGATCCGCCAGGGATCATCCACCATCAGAAACAGTTCTAAGCCGATGGCCCATTGCAGGGCATTGACGAAATTCTTGTCTCGATAGCGAAACGGTACAACGCCACAGCCCGCATCGCATTCGATATCCATGCAGGTCCACTTGTTGGGATGAGCGTGACGATGATTGGCATGTTGTGCCATGACATCGCCGGAGACGGTCACAGTCTGCCCGAACATCACCTGTCCCACGTCAATGGAGATATTGGTCCTGCTGTTTACCGCTTCGGCGATATCGGCGGCTGCCGAAGAGAAATGTCTGTCACCTTCGGTACCATAGCTGTGAAATTGGATGTGAGTCAGATGGATGGGGAATCCTTCTGCGGCATCCATGGTTGCCAGGGTTGATCGATAGTTGCCCGGTACCCCCAGATTGCTGGCATGGACATGCAGCGGGTGGGGTACTGAAAGTTCATTCAGGGCCCGACTCAATTTGCGCACGATATCTCGCGGTGAGATCTGGTAATGGCTATGCAGATCATCAACATCCAGGGCCCGCTGGTTGAATTTAAAGGCACTGATCCCGCCAGGATTGACCACTTTTATGCCGATGCACTGTGTAGCTTTCAAAATCCAACCGACATAGTCATTGATTGTCTGTTGTTCGGCACCTTCGGCAATCAGTTGCAACAGTAGATCATCGTTTCCGAGCATGGCATAACCACCGGTGTCGAGCATCGGCGTATCGGCCATCTCCATATGGGCCTGCCTGGCGTTGACTGGAAGAATCGCCGGTTCGAAACAGCTGGTGTAACCCATTTCTGCATAGCGGTATCCGGCTGACAGGGTCGAAGGCGCAGCATGTCCGCCGCCTGAACGAGTCAATTCAGTACGCGCTCTGGCGCTTCCCCGTTGGTCTTCCGGCAGCATGGTACGAGCGATATTGACCTTGCCGCCGCCGATATGGGTGTGCAGATCGATGGCGCCCGCCATGACAATTTTACCGTCAAGAGCGTAGGTTTGATGAATCGTCTCACCCGTTTGCGGTGTGGCGACGATTTTGTCGTCACGGATATAGATATCACGGATTTCGCCATCGATGTTGTTGGCTGGATCGTAAACGGTAGCACCGGCAAGTTTGATCAACATCTGACACCCCTCTCAGAAACGCCGGAGGCGGTCAGCAACTGCCTGCTCAATAGGTTCGCGATGTCCGCAACGGATGGCAGCTTACTGCGTCTCAATTTGCTCAGTGGCAATGGGCAGACCGCATCACTACGATACCAATGACCGTGATGGTCAATGCCTGGTATACCCACAGGAATATAGACTGACGGGGGCGTTTTGAAACTCATTCCCGGGTGTCCTAAGACGATGGTCGGAATCTCACTGTCCGGTGGCGGCGTCAGTGGTGAGAGTGATGATGTCCAGAGCAACAGATCGCTCTCTCCCCGAGCGATCAGACCCTGCCAGCGATTGAGTATCGGATCGTGTTCAGGATAGCCCCGCTGCAGCCGGGTACGTAGGGGGTAGCCAAGCTGCCAGGTCGTAACCTGGTTGCTGGTGATATCGGCGAGTGTGCCGGCCAGAGGCAGTGCTGCGCTGCGGCACTTTTCATTCAGTGTTTTTGCCAATTCCACGAAACCCAGAATGGAGAGTTCTGCGTGTGGCACATCGAATTCGGCCGCACTCCAGCTGATCACACTGTAGTTTGCCTGTTGCAACTGGCTCGCCAAACCGATCAATAACTCACCGGTCTGCTCGCCCAGTCGGGTAGGGGGCACCGGCTTGTCGGCAATCAGGCTTCTCAGCAGGGCTATCGCGTCCGGTATGGACTCATTTTCCATCGGGATCAGTAACGGATTAATGGATGCCAGATCTTCGGGGAGTGAGTCCGGTGACCAGGGGCCGAGCAGTACAATTTTACGTTGTCCGGCTTCAACGAAAAGCGCATCTTGAGGATTCAGCACACGCTCGACAAGCCGTGGAAAGCCATCGAACCACTGTTTGCCGATCAGTACCACCAGGTCGGCACGATTGCGAACCTCCGAGAAGGTGGTGGTGAACCATCCGTTGTCCTGTAACACCCGCAGATTTCTGAACATCGCATCCCCATTCAGGTGGTCTAATGTGGCACCACATAAATCGCCAAGTTCGAGTATTCCACGCATGCCATTGACATCCGTTGCCAGGCCGGCGAACAGGGGTGAATTACTCTGCGCCAATCGTGTTGTGCAGCTCGCCAGGGCTTGATCCAGACTGGCAGGTGAGCCATCCACGATAGGGGTCGGATCACTGCTTTTTAGTGCCGTCTCATAGAAACTGCGGGCTTTCTCGCATCCATTCTCCAGGGAGAGTAACTGCTCTCCTGCAAAGGTGATGGAGAGATCATCGCAACTCAATCCACAGCCGGGGCAAGTGACGGAGTTGATTTTCTGCTCGATTGATTCATTCCACATGGGTTGCTCGAGATCCTGCCGCAGATTTAGAAAGAAATTTTTTTGTCACAAGTGCAGAAAGCGTGCCACTTAGTGTTAACAGGCCCTAAAAGTCGCATCTCAAAAAATATCCTTCAGATTGTCTAGAGTTATTCATAGCTGGTTCCTTTGGAGTTGTTTTCCAGCTTCAGACGAAATAGTGATTGTTCTCAACTCCTTTGCGTAAATACCCATAAAATAATAGTTTTTTTTCAAGCACAAACTGGAACGCAGGTCAACTGTTTAATGCTGGGGCAGGGGTAGTGACACATTGATTCATCACAGGTGCATTGATCGTCGTGTCATTCCAAGGATCAGCACAGATCAGTGAGTAGATCCATCCGGTCTACCGCTTAGGATAAGAACAATTGTTCTTGCAATGGAGGGCTCTTTGCAAATGCTTTCATCAGATTACTGTTGATGAGCGGGCTTGTTGCTCCTGTTGGTTAACCGTTGTGACTGAGTGACGCTGTTTCAGCTCAATCAAGATCGCCTGATAACAAGGCCAGATGCAGATTCGAGACATCCAATCTCTTCCAGCTTCAGAGCCGCTTCGGTCTCGGTGTGGAGGATAGAAGTACCCAAGCTGAGTTGATTCTTCAACGACTGTCGATGAGGCAGGCATGCAAATTGCAGGAGTGGAGTTTGATAATGAGAATAGATCAAGGTCACATCATGAACTACCTGTACAGATCCAATGATGCAGGGTTTGCCGTTGAGGTTGAGGCACCCGCACGACTGCATCTGGGGTTCCTCGATCTGCATGGTGGTCTGGGCAGAAAATTCGGCAGTATCGGACTGACCATCGACACTCTGGCCACACGCCTGAGAGCGACAAAATCCAGGGATATCACAGCCAGTGGGCCGGCTGCAGAGAGGGCGGTTAAATATGCCAAAGACTACCTCCAGGCAAGTGGATTGAAAGGCGGCGTCGAGATCAGGCTGCTGCAGGCGATACCCGATCATGTCGGATTGGGATCCGGTACTCAGATGGCATTGGCGGTAGGCACGGCGATCGAACGTTTGTACGGAGGAGATGGCGATAGTAACCGCATCGCGCATACTCTGAATCGAGGTAAACGTTCAGGTATCGGTATCGGTGCCTTTGACCGGGGTGGCTTCATACTCGATTGTGGCCGGGGTGAAAACGACACCATACCTCCGGTGCCCATCAGACTCGAATTTCCATCGTCATGGCGTATTTTGCTGCTGTTCGATGGCCGTGGGCAGGGTTTGCACGGTAAAGCTGAGGTGGGAGCCTTCAACGAATTACCGGAATTTTCCGAACAATCCGCGGCGCATCTTTGTCGCTTGGCCATGATGCAGGTTGTACCTGGTGTCATGGAAGCTCAACTCGAACCATTCTCAAAGGCGATTGGAGAGATCCAGCAAGTGGTCGGTGACCACTTCGCGTCCGCTCAGGGCGGACGCTTTACCAGTCCGATGATATCGGCCGCGTTGACCTGGATAGCCGAGCAAGGCTTTAAAGGCGTAGGACAGAGTTCATGGGGGCCGACCGGATTCGTACTGCTGGAAGGGCAGTCACAGGCGGATCGGATTGAGCGTGAACTCAAACACCGATTCGGAGAACTCTCATCATTTCGCTGTCAACAAGTGGCTGCCCGTAACGTGGGTGCGGAGGTGAGGCTGTTACAACAACCAACAAGATTGATAAACCAGAAGCGAGCCCGTTGATGGAAAGACCCTATCTGCTACACATGCTGACCGCAGCAAAAAACCTCAGCCCTTTTGATGTCAACATGGCATACGACGCAGGCTGGACTGCCTGTACGCCCTATACCGATGTAACGCTGCATGAGGTTCGGGATCTGGTGCAGGATGCGATATTCTCCCGTGGCCCTAAAGGGGTTAAACGTACCGGTATCTTCATCGGTGGACGTGATGCACACCTGGCAATGGAGATGATGCAGGTCGCCCGTAAGTCCATGGTACCCCCGTTTGAAGTCTCTCTGTTTGCCGATCCCAGTGGTGCCTTCACCACGGCAGCAGGCATGGTTGCCTGTGTGGAAAGCGCGTTGAAAAAGGCCGATAGCGAAGGACTGAGCAATAAGCGTGTTCTGGTATTCGGTGGTACTGGTCCGGTTGGTTCCACGGCTGCCATGTTGGCCAATAGTGCCGGCGCTGAAGCGGTAATCATCAGTCATGATTCACTGAAAAAGGCCGAGGCGCTTGTTGAATTGTGTAATCAGCATTACGACGTAAGTCTGACGGCTGCCGAAGCCAGCGATCAGCAGATGATTATCGATCTCATGCCACAAGCCGATGTGGTATTCAACGCAGCCAAAGCCGGTATTCAGGTACTCAATAAAGAACACTTGCGGATAGCAGAGCGTTTGAAAGTTGCCTGTGATGTGAATGCGGTGCCACCCGAGGGAATCGAGGGGGTGGGCGTGATGGATGATGGGGTGGTGATGAGCGATTCACCCTCCAAAGCTCTGGCTATCGGTGCCTTGGCGGTGGGTAATGTTAAGTATCAGACCCAGCATCTGTTATTGAAACAGATGTTTGAAAAAGGCAATCCTGAATTTCTCGATTTCAACAGTGCGTTTGAGGTGGCACGTGAATATGTCAGTTGAACGAGAAGGAGTACTGATTCTGGGTAATAGTGGCCGGGCAATGGCAGAGTCCGCTGCGCGTGGCGGTTATCAGGTCACAGTACTTGATTGGTTTTGTGATCAGGACACCCTGGCGGTCGCGGATTGCTGGCCGGTGAGTCAGGGATTCTTACAGCAGGACCTCGATATTTTTGTTAATGAAATCGTCACCCACATACCCAAGCAGGTCATTGGTCTGGTGTTTGGTGCGGGTTTGGAAGCCTCGTCACCGCTATTGAGTAGTCTTTCCAAACATCTACCGATATTCGGTAATGATCCCGATGTATTCGAGATTCTGGGTAAACCCAGGCAGTTTTTTTCATTACTCAACAGGCTGAGGATACCTTATCCGGAGGTGAGTTTTTTTCCGCCCTATCAGACAGACGACAAAAGCTGGCTGATCAAGCGGGCCGGCAGTTGTGGTGGACAAGGAGTCGCCTTTTTCGATCCTCAGCACTCGGCAGCGGACTATAGCTGTTACTACCAAAAGTACATTCCTGGAGAGGTGCTTTCCGTACTCTTTATTGCAGATAGCAGAAGACACCGGGTGATCGGTTATAACCGGCTCGGAGTCGACACGGCAAATCCCCCTGCACCCTTTCTCTACGCTGGTGCCATCGGGCAGAAAGCGCTCAGCGGCCAGTTACGTCAGCAACTTGATTCAATCATTGAAAAGTTGGTTTCCGAGTTGTCACTGCGGGGCATAAACGGGATCGATTTTGTTTTGAATGAGCGTGGTGCTTTGGTCATCGATATCAATCCCAGACCTCCGGCAACCCTGGAACTTTATGAACACCTGCTCTCGGATGGCTGGATCAAACACCATATCGATGCCTGTAAAGGGAATTTACCGGCTGTACCCATGTTGGGTTCGCCATCGGTATATGGGCATATGATCGTCTATGCCCCTAGAACATTTCAGTTGCCGCTAACAATCAACTGGCCTGTCTGGGCCAAGGATAGACCGGCAGCCGGTGCGAGAATCGTAGCGGGACAGCCACTGTGCAGTCTGTTTGCCGAGGCATCCAGTGCAGACCAGGTTGAGCATCTACTGGAGAGCTATCAGGAAGAGATTTTTCATCTTATCGGCGTCTCGGCCTGCCAAGCTGTAAATCGCAAGGTGGCGCTATGAGTGGGTTGAGTATCAATGCACTGACAGCACCGTTGGTGAAATCGTTGATTGACGATGCTGCACAACTGCGTCTCGAAGTGAAACGTCTGGAAAATGGTTGTCATGTGGTGGATGCCGGGATCAATGTGACCGGTTGTCTGGAAGCCGGCAGACGAATCGCGGAGATCTGTCTGGGCGGTTTAGGCAGTGTCACTCTCAGTGGTAGCGGTCCCGTGGCAGGATGGCCCCTATCGGTCCATGTACATACAACCGATCCGGTGGTTGCCTGCCTGGGCAGTCAGTATGCCGGCTGGAGTCTGTCACATAAGGAAGAGGGAGAGAAGGGATTCAATGCATTGGGCTCTGGTCCAGGGCGGATACTGGCGCTCAAGGAGCCGTTGTTTAAAGAACTCGATTATCGAGACCAGGCTGATTCAACCTGTCTGGTGCTGGAAGTCGACCGATTTCCACCGCTGCCCCTGTGCGACAAGATCGCACAGGATTGCGGAGTGGATCCTGCCGCCCTGACACTGATTCTGACGCCTACCACCAGTCTTGCCGGAACCGTGCAGATCGTCTCCCGGATACTTGAGGTGGCGATGCATAAAGCACATGAATTGGGTTTCAGTCTTGACTCGATCCAAGATGGTATCGGCAGTGCACCGCTACCACCGCCGGCTGCCGATTTTCTCAACGCCATGGGACGTACCAACGATGCCATTCTGTTTGCCGGACAGGTGCAACTATTCGTGTCGGCTGAGGATAGTGCGGCTGAAAAACTGGCCACTGACCTGCCAAGCAGTGCCTCACGTGATTACGGTCGGCCATTCGCAGAAGTTTTCAAAGCCTATGAGTATGACTTTTTCAAAATAGATCCGATGTTGTTCAGTCCGGCCAGGGTAATGATCAGTGTATTGGAGAGTGGCCGTAGTTATGCTGCAGGCAGGTTGGATAGAGACTTGCTGACAACCTCTTTCGGTGTGGCACCATGAATAAACGCATTGCCATCTTTACCGATGATCCCGGTTGGCATGGTGCTCGCCTGAAGCAGGCATTTGCGCAGCAGGGGTGCAGCAGCGAATTTGTCTCCCTGCAGAGTTGTGGATTTGCCATCGATAACGATCGATACGGTATTTCGATTCCAGGATTCGAAAGTCTGCCTGACGGTGTGTTTGTGCGGGGTGTACCGGGAGGCACTCTGGAACAGGTTGTACTTTACCTGGATATATTGCATGCCCTGAAACACCTGGGAATCTGTGTCTATAACGATGGCCGGGCCATAGAGCGCAGTGTCGATAAAGGTATGACCAGCTTTCTGCTGAATAACGCGGGAGTACCAACGCCTGCCACCTGGGTTTTAGAAGATCAGCACCAACTGTCGAAGATCATGCTGAGTGAGTTCGAGGCTGGCAATGAGTTGGTGTTTAAGCCGCTGTTCGGTTCCCAGGGTAACGGTCTGCTGAAGATCTCCAATTTCGATGATCTGCCTGAACGGGAAGACTACAACGGCGTCTTCTATCTGCAACGATATATCGATACTGGTTCTGAAGATGTCAGTGATTGGCGTGTATTTGTAATTCATGGCAAAGCTGTGGCCGCCATGTTGAGACGCGGCCAGGGTTGGATCAGTAATGTGGCGCAGGGTGCCCGCTGCCATGCCGCTGTACTGGATCAGGAACTTAAAGTCCTTGCAGAGACGGCTGCCGGTGCTTTGGGCATGAACTATGCCGGAGTCGATATCCTTCGCGATGGCAAACACCAACCCTATGTGCTGGAAGTCAACAGTATTCCTGCCTGGAAGGGTCTACAACAGGTTACCCCTGTGGATGTAGCGGAACTGCTGGTTGAAGATTTTCTCGGCTGTTGTTCGGACGACTCTTATACGGAGGTGGTCTCATGACCGAATTCCTGATTGAGGGTGGCGATTTGAGAGAGCAACTGGAAGCGGCCTACCATCAGGCCTGCCTGAGTGAGCTCGATGCGCTGAAACCGGGTAATGTTCATCGCTATGCAGACGGTCACCGGATGACGTTGGAGGATTTCACACAGAGTGCCAATGTCAGTGCGGCACCCTTGACCGCAGTGGGCCTGGGACTTGGAGAGCGCATCTATCGGGCGGTCGAAGCGACCCGTAACAGCGTGGGATGCAACACCAATCTCGGCATCCTGATGCTCTGTGCACCCCTGGTGCAGGCCATGCTGATAACAGCCGATCAACCAACCGGTTTACGAGATCGCCTCTGCAAGGTACTCAATCTGGCAACCAGAGATGATTTAGAGTGGTTGTTTCGTGCGATTCGTTTGGCAGCGCCCGGCGGTCTTGGTGAGTCGGAAAAACATGATGTCAATGATCAGCCCGACGGAGATCTGCTGGATGTGATGGATCATGCTGCTGATCGGGATATGATCGCACGTCAATATGCTTCCGGTTATGCCGATCTGTTTGAGTTCGCATTGCCAAGACTACACAGTTACGAACAGCGATGGCAGAGCAGAGAGTGGGTGATCTCAGGACTGTTCATGAGTCTGTTGGCCCGCCATCCGGATACCCACATTCAGCGTAAGCACGGACTCTATAAAGCGACGGTGGTGACACTTCATGCGGCAAAGCTTGAAGAAGAGCTGTCACGTTCCAACAACCCTGAACATTTTCATTTACGTCTGCTCCAGGCAGATCACGAATTCAAACGCAAAGGTATCAATCCAGGCACCACGGCGGATATGACAGTGGCAACACTATTCCTATCCCACCTGGAGTCGATTGCCGCCGTGTTTGATCAGCATACGGGAACTTCCCGTGTCCGCGATTCCCGCCCCAAAGAGGTGGGGATACGAAGTTAACTCTCAATAACAAGTAAGGAGAAACTGAATGTCAGTTATCAATAGAACGATGGTCGGTGAATCGCTGGTAGGAGACGGCAACGAAGTTGCACATATCGATCTCCTGATTGGTCCTCGCGGTTCGGCAGCAGAGACTGCTTTCTGTAACGGCCTGGTCAACAACAAAGATGGATTTACTTCATTACTCGCCGTGGTTGCTCCAAACCTGGCCTGTAAGCCAAACACGATGCTGTTCAACAAAGTTACCATCAAGGGCGCCAAACAGGCGGTACAGATGTTTGGTCCTGCTCAGCGTGGTGTGGCCATGGCGGTTGCCGATTGTGTTGAAGATGGCACCATTCCAGCAGATGAAGCTGATGATGTTTTCGTCTGTGTCGGGGTGTTCATCCATTGGGAAGCTGAGGATGACACCAAGATTCAGGATTACAACTATCAGGCAACCAAAGAGTCAATCAAACGTGCCGTAGCAGGTGAGCCGAAAGCCAGTGATGTAGTTGCTCAGAAAGGTTCTGCTTCCCATCCTTTCGCGGCGCACGATTAAAGCCTGCAGGCTGGCATTGCCACATGGATGTGTGGCATGCCATGCGCATTGGTATTCAACACTGACCCTGTGGGTCGGGGCCGGTGTCTAACTAACTTTACAGTCGACCTGAATCGGCTGTGGAGGGTGCACTATGCAATGTCTTGAGTGTGGTGATGAACTGTCGAGACTTGACAACAGCCATTTACTTCACTGTTGTTCTTTGACACTCCATGAGTATGCGCTCAGGCACCATCTTCCGCTCGATCTTTTGCTTGATAAGGATCAGATCAACTGTGAAGATTGGATTGACGACTACAGTTCACCGCAAAGCCAACCTTCGGAGCGGGCTCGAGCAATATTCAGAGGGCTGAAGTGGAGTGGTCTGCTTTGCAATGAGAATGAATTCACCCTACTGCCAGGTGAAGTGCGACGTCTGGATCTATTGCTATGGGATCTGCACTGGCTCAGTGAATATGGTTTTCAGTTTCGTCAGGAGTACAGGTATGCCGAGGCTACCCATCGGGTAGTTGCGCTCAATCGTCTCAAAGTACCCAGTGTCTTACTACAGCAGAATGCAGAGGTGCGCCTCTCTCCCGTACCACCTCCGGATTTTTTGTGGAGTCTGGCCGTACTGATTGCTCATGTTGGCGAATTGCAGGCGGGATATCTGTTTTTGCAGTTTCCTGAACAGACTGCTGCCGAGACAGTAATGGTTGAAGCTGAACGACGGGGTGTCCATTTCAAACAACTTGATGCGGCTGGTCATGCCGGTGGTGTAATGCTCAGAACACTGACTACATCCGATACCCGACAACTGCTGGATCTGGTTGAGGGTATGTTGAGTGAAATGCCCGGTGTGTCAGAGAGGTTTAATCAGAACACTCCGGAAGTTACCGTTTCAAAAGAGCTGGTTTTCGATTCCGCCCACTTCATTACCGACCACCCGGCAAAGTGCTCCAACCTGCATGGTGGAAGATACTTACTGCATGTAAAAGTCAGGGACCGGGTCGATCCCGTGACCGGATGCGTGGTGGATTACGGTTATCTCAAGCGGGTGGCGACCAAGCAGATTATTGATAGATTCGATCACCATAATCTGAATTATACAGCAGCCGAACTGTCATGGCGTTCAAGTACAGAGATGCTGTGTGTCTATATCTGGGAGCAGTTGATCGATTATCTGCCTGGCCTGGTTGAACTGGAACTTTATGAAACCACTCAATCCTGGTGTAACTACAAGGGACCGTCACTGGCGTTATTTCAAGAGCAGGGAAGTGACCGGTTACTCGGCCACTTTGTTGATGAGAAACTGGGCAGCGCTTCCCATCGAAATCTCATTAAAGAGAAGTTAACGGCACTGGAGGTTATCGGCAAAACGACCGGTTGAGGTCGTCTGTCGTAAACGCATCCAGGGTCTGACTGTCGATTGTACCCTGATGTAGGGATGTAGAGAGCAGGGCGCCAGCCAGACCGAGCCCATTGAGCTGTTGCAGATCCTGCTGGTCTCTGATGCCACCGGCAGCATAGAGACTGTGGCTGGTCAAGAGCCGGTTCAGCTGTTGCAATCTTGAGATGTCGGCTCCTGCAGCACTGCCGACATGAGACAGGCTCATGACGATAACCTCGTCTGGCCATAACTCAGGATAGTCCAGCAGGTCCGCTGGGCCTTTGAAACGGTTATCGACGAAATCGAGTGAGAGTACGGGAGAAGGAAGTGAGGTGATTAGATGAGAGAGCTGTTCAATACTGTCGAGAGATTCGCTACCGATGACAGGGCGGGCGATCGATTGCAGCTGTTTCAGCTCGTTCAGTCCATTGTCCACCCAGAATACTGTCTCCGAATACTCACTGGACAGCGCACTGATTTCCTCGATATTGGAGCCGCGCCCCATGATGGCGTCAAGATCAGCGAGATAGAGTGTATCGAAGGGGTAGAGATTCATCAGGGCGGAGATCACCGCATCAGGTCGGCTCGACTGACACAGCGGGGTGCTGCACGGCAAATAGCGCTGCCGTTGTCCTCGGATTGCGGTGACAACGATGCCATTCATCAGGTCTATGACTGGTATAAGCTTCATCTAAACGGATAACCGGCTATGCGAGTCTTTGTCTTTGAGTATATTACCGGAGGAGGCATGTTGGACAGCCCGATGCCGCCTTCGCTTGCAGAAGAGGGTGACATGATGCTCATGTCATTGCTATCCGATCTGCTGGAAATTAACGGTATCGAGCTATTCGTTACCCGTGATGCCAGACTGGGCCGGCTGGATCTTCCGGTTGAGTGTCATCTGTTGCGAGGCATGGAGGATTTTACCGCCGCCTGGGTCAACTGTCTGGAGCAGGCGGATGCCGTCTGGCCGATTGCACCGGAGTTTTCCAATGTGCTGCTGCACATCAGTGAGACGGTGGTCAATCAGGGAAAACTACTGCTGAACAGCCCCCCCTCAGCCGTTGAGACGACTGCCAGCAAATCAATGACCTCCAAGTGTTTAAGACAACAGGGTATCTCGGTAGTCCCCACCTACCGTTTTGAAGAGGGTGTGCCCGACCATTTTGGCAGTTGGGTGTTGAAACCGGATGACGGTGTGGGTTGTCAGGGAATCAGAGTCTGTCATGATCGAGATGAACTGTTTCAGCAGCTGAGGATTATGCCGGTGGGGGGAGACTATGTGGCACAGCCGTTTATTCATGGCACCCCGACCAGTATCAACATGCTGGTCAGCAATGGCAAGGCGTTGGTGATGAGTGTCAACCATCAGCGTATCGCCATGACGGATACCGGATTCATGCTGTTGGGTTGCGTGGTCAACGGACAGCTCACGGATAAAACACGTTTTAGGAATCTCGGTAAGGCGGTTGCCGCCGCAATTCCCGATTTGTGGGGTATCATAGGGGTCGATATCATCGATACCAAAGAGGGGTTGCAAGTGCTCGAAGTTAATCCCAGATTGACTACATCCTATGTTGGGCTGAAAGAGTCCACAGGGGTTAATCCGGCCGCACTGGTGTTCGATCTGTTACAGGACAAACAACTTTTGGTGGAAGATATGCTGAATGCATCCGTTGTCGATGTGAATCTGGAGTTTGCCGGTGCGGCATGATGGCATCATAGGCTGGGATCTGGGCGGCGCGCATACCAAAGCGGCGCTGATCAGTGATCAAGGCCGGGTGGATAGGGTCATGCAGATCGCCTGTCCCCTTTGGCAGGGCCTGGAACATCTCGAGTCGAGTATTGACAAAGTGGTTGGCGCATTGGGAGAGGTCAGCGGCTTGAGACACGCGGTAACCATGACTGGAGAACTGGTGGACCTGTTCCCGGACCGGACAACAGGTGTCAGTGCGTTGATCGATACCATGAGGCAACGCTTTCCCCATGCGGATCTGGCCATATTCAGTGGTGGATCGGAATTTCTCGACAGTCGGCTTGCCAAGTCGAGTTCGTTACAGGTCGCTTCGGCAAACTGGCTTGCGACCGGTGCCTGGGTCGCCAATCAGCTGTCTGAGGGGTTATTGATCGACGTGGGCAGCACCACAACCGACCTGATACCATTTGCCGACAAACAGGTTTTGCTAGAGGAAGGAACCGATCATCATCGGCTGGTGGAACAGACATTGGTCTATACCGGCATCGTACGTACGCCACTGATGGCAATTTCAGCAAAGGTCCCATTTGCAGGGGAGTGGGTAGAATTAATGGCCGAGCATTTCGCAACAACTGCAGATATCTATCGCATCTCCGGTGATCTGCCGGAGGGTGCCGATCTGTTGCCCAGCGCCGACAACGGTGAAAAGAGCCTGGAGGGCAGTGAAAGACGTCTGGCGCGCATGCTGGGACTGGATGCCGATGCCAGCAATGGAGCCGGTTGGAAAAAAGTCGCCGATTTTCTTGCTGAGCAGCAGCTCCGGCTGATACAGGATGCTTGCGAACGGCAGCTTTCCAAGCCGTCACTCTCCGCCAATGCTCCTCTGGTTGGAGCTGGTGTCGGGCGATTTCTGATAAAACGGATCTGTCGTCGATTGAACCGCCCCTATGTGGGTATCGAGTCCCTGTTCCGTTGCGATGAGAGCCTTGCCGTCAAGGTGGCTGAGTGCGCCCCGGCCGTGGCGGTAGCCAGCCTCGCTTTGGAGGGTTCGAAATGAGCATTGAGGTGATCGCCTTTCCCTATCGGCAGGATAGCGCGGAGTTGTTCGAAGCCATCGCTCATCTGCCCTGGGCCGCATTCCTCGATAGCTGCCATCCCTACACAGAACAGGGGCGTTACGACATTCTCTCGGCCGACCCCCAGAGCGTGTTGATCACCCGGGGGGAGCACACCCGCATCGTACCGAGTGGTGGTTCGATGCGTCTTTCGACAGAGGATCCCTTTCAGCTGCTGAGCGAATCACTGGGGCCGATCCAATCGGGTGTGGAGGATCTACCCTTTTGCGGCGGCGCTATCGGCTACTTTGGTTATGATTTGGGGCGCCGTCTGGAGAGCTTGCCGTCGTTGGCTGAAGATATGGAACAGCTGCCGGAAATGGCGGTTGGTATCTACGATTGGTCATTGGTTGTGGATCACCAGCAGCAGTGCAGCTGGTTGGTTGGACAAAATCCCACCAGACTGGAAAGGTTTCGCCGTATGCTGCTGAGTGTCGGTGAACGTGGATCGAAACCGAGCAGTCTCTCCCCATATCGGGTACTGGGCGAGGTTTGTTCCAATATGAACCGGAACGAATATCTGGCGTCCCTGGCCAGAATCAAACGATACATTCTGGATGGTGACTGTTATCAGGTAAATTTCGCACAGCGCTTTTCGGTTGCTGCCGAGGGCGACACTTGGCAGGCGTACAAAGGACTCAGGCAGCTCAATGCAGCACCCTTTGCGGCTTACCTGAATACTCCGGATTGCCAGATAATGAGTTCATCTCCGGAGCGTTTTCTGGAGCTCCGCAGCGGCTTGGTTGAAACCAAACCGATTAAGGGAACGGCTCCGAGGGGAGAGGATCCCATCGAGGATATGATGCTGGCTGAGATGCTGAAAAACAGCAGCAAGGATCAGGCAGAGAATCTGATGATCGTCGATCTGTTGCGCAATGATCTGGGTAAGGTCTGCGCCACCGGTAGTGTAACCGTACCGGAGTTGTTCAAACTGGAGAGCTTCGCTCGGGTACACCATCTTGTGAGTAAGGTGTGTGGTGAGCTGGCAACCGGTGAAAATGCACTCTCCCTGCTACGTGCCTGCTTTCCCGGTGGCTCGATAACCGGTGCGCCAAAGTTACGTGCTATGGAGATTATCGAAGAGCTGGAACCCCACAGACGGGGTATCTACTGCGGCTCCATCGGCTATGTAAGTTTCGATGGGGATATGGATACCAATATTGCCATCCGGACCATGGTGCATGCCCAGGGTATCACCAGGCTCTGGGCTGGAGGTGGCATAGTCGCTGACTCCGATCCCGAAGCGGAGTATCGGGAGACCTACCACAAAGCGTCCGCTCTGCTCGATCTGCTGCAGCGTATGGAACAGATGAACTCCGAATGTGGGTAGTCAAGTTCGGCGGCAGTCTGTACGACGCGGACAGTCTGAAAAACTGGCTGACGCTTTTCGCCAACCACTCATCCCTGGTTGTGGTGCCCGGTGGCGGTCCTTTCGCTGACCAGGTCAGGCAGGCTCAGGCCCAATTCGGATTTGACGATTCCACCGCGCATGCGATGGCACTGCATGCTATGGAGCAATACGGCAGGATGCTCTGCGGACTGCAACCGGGATTAATTCCCGCAGCCGATGCCGAAGCGATCTACCGTACGCTTGAGAGAGGCGATACACCGGTCTGGATGCCGCTAACGATGGTACTCTCCGATGAGACAATTGAGCAGAACTGGCAGGTTACTTCCGATTCCCTGGCGGCCTGGTTGGCCGGACAGCTCAGGATCGACAAGCTGGTATTGATAAAATCGGTACGGCTTGAGAGCGATAAACTGACATCAGATTGGCTGCAGAGCAATCAGGTAGTCGATCCTCAGTTTGTTGATTATGTTCGGAGATACAACCCTCAGGCTTGGCTTCTGGGCCGAACAGATCATCAAGATCTCGATCGATTGTTACGGGGTGAGATGGGGGAACTCAGCTCCAGGGTTGTGAAGTTCAACCTGGCTGCTGCAACCGGGGATGAGATGAGCTGAATTTCGCTATCGATCGATTGATTTCAGACTTTTCCCGAAATAAACCATATTTTTCTGATAGTTGTCCGCTATTTGCAGATTTTCGAAGCATTTATTCCAGTCTGCTATCCCTGCACTCTATTCAAGAAGCCTTTGTTCAATAATGAGGCATCAGTCTCAATTCATGATTGATCTCGGTGCTTCTTCTTTCTGTCAGTCGTGTGATTTCCGATATGTCATCTGAAAGTGATTATTCAAATAGGTCTTATCTATTTGAATAACATACAAATAATATTTTGATTTCAATTCCTGGCATGTGACGTGCTGAGCAAATCGTAGCAAACTTATTGTACAATTATTGACCAGCTGTATCAGCTTTTTCTAAAGTACTGCTGTAGCTGCCCGATACAATGAGTATCAGACAACTGATGGCCTTTTTCAGATACGGCAAGGAAATCCTCTTCAGGCAGGCTGTCACCAGACCACGGTGAGTCGCTTAACCCACCACAGAATATAGAGGTTTCTTATGGAATTATGTGCAGTGTTACTCTCATGGATTTTCACCCTCTCCGATTTCGAGGCGGTTGAAAATGAGTGCCCGGAGATGCGTATGGTGGCGCATAGCTGGCTCGAAGAGCAGGCCTGTAATGGCCGCTCCTGCAAAGTGCTGGGCTGGTATCCCGGTGAAGGGGATGTGGTCTACCTGGATGACCGCATGGATCTGGAGAACAACCTGTTCCACTCTTCAGTAGCACTGCATGAACTGGTGCACTGGCTTCAAGGCAAGCAGGGTGCACTGCTCGAAAACTGTGAGCGGAGCATCGAAGCTGAGCGTGAGGCCTACAACATACAGAGCCAGTATCTGGTGGAGTATGGCACTTACTATCCGGTCGGTTCGGTGGTACCCATGCTTCGATGCGAGGATAAGGAAAGCGAGTCTGAGTCTTAGGGCCTGTTAACACCCCTAGCCACTGTTGCAGATTATACACACTGCTGTACCTATCTCGGGTGCAGCACGACACTTCCCCTCTGTTTCATAGATTTCCACACATCAATCGCCGTCAGATAACCATCTGACGAGCGGTTCCGTGTAGCGCGCTGGAAAACGGCTTATTATCGCCGTTAGTGCATCTTCAACTCTTTCCCATACGTGTGATGCGATAATTAATAATGGCTCTATTTGCCCAAAAATACTTCTGTAAATGGTAGGTTGGACCTATATTTGCATAAAATGGATAAGGGACGACTAGGCTTGTCTTAGGGCCCTGACCAGGTTGAGGTATCCCAGACCCGCCAGTAAAAATCAAATATCTGGGCATCGGCATAAATTCTTATAAAACGGAGCCAACCTTTGCAAAATCACACGCAATCCTTTGCTGTCAGTGTGAATCCGGGTGAGTTGCATTTCAATTCAGCCCACTTCATTACCTTCAATAACAGCTGTGAAAATCTGCATGGTCACAACTTCCATGTACGCATTCAGGCCTACGGTGACAATAATGAGGATGCCTTTGTCATCGATTTTGTACTGCTGAACCGTCTGGCCGCAGAGGTCTGTCAACAACTGCACGACAAGATATTGCTGCCGGGAAAGAGTCAGGAGGTGGATATCACAACCGTGGGGGAACAGATTGAGGTGGCCAGTTACGACAAACAGTTCTCGCTGCCTTCGGTCAACTGCCTGATACTGCCGATTGCCAATACCACGGCTGAGATGCTTGCCTGGCATATCATGGAGTCCCTATTGCCCAAGCTTGAACAGCATAACGCCCTGACGCATGTGGAGACGTTGGAGATCGCGGTTGAAGAGGCCGACAGACAATGGGGGATCTGTAGACGCAACATAAGCAGCATGACTGCTTAAACGGGCACAGAGCAAGACGGTGGCGGAAAAAATACTCTTTCTCACAGGCAGTCTGGCTGAGAAGCAGCTTGTCCGGGTTCTCGAGGGGGTGCCGGCCGAGGTGTTCCAGTGGCGGGTTCACAACCTTGGCATCAAAGTGGCTGCCTTGATGACGGGGGATATGATCCGTCGTCGACTGACCGATATTGGTGATGCGGAAAAAATTCTTGTACCGGGTCGTTGCCGGGGTGACCTGGCGGCATTGACGCAGCACTATGGGGTACCGGTGGAGCGCGGTCCCGAGGAGCTGATGGACATACCCGCCTTCTTCGGTCTGGAGGGTAAAAAGCCCGACCTGAGCCGTTACGACGTAAAGATCTTTTCCGAGATTGTCGATGCGCCCAACCTCTCGGTGGATGCGATACTGGAACGGGCCCGCTCATTCGCAGCCGATGGTGCGGATGTGATTGATCTGGGTTGTCTGCCTGAAACCCCCTTTGCTCATCTGGCCGATGCGGTCAAAACCCTCAAGGCTGAGGGCTATCAGGTCAGTGTTGACTCGATGCAGACTGAAGAGTTGCTCAGCGGCGGGAAGGCCGGGGCGGATTACCTGTTGAGTCTGGATGAGAAGAGTCTCTGGGTAGCCGAGCGGGTGGCCGCGACACCCGTTGTGATTCCGGCTTCACCGGGTGATCTGCAATCACTTGAACGGGCAATGGAACAGCTCGACCGGATGGGGCGTGACTATATTGCCGATCCTATTCTGGATCCGATCCATTTTGGTTTCACAGATTCGATCACCCGGTACCATCAGTTGCGCAAGCACCACCCACAGGTTCAGATCATGATGGGGGTTGGCAACATTACTGAACTGACTGAAGCGGATACAACGGGCATCAACGCGCTGCTGATGGGCATTATTTCCGAACTTCACGTAACAAACATTCTTACCACCCAGGTGAGTCCACACTGCCGAAGTGCTGTCAGGGAGGCAGACAGAGCCAGGCGCATCATGTTTTGGGCGCGTCAGGAGAACAGATTGCCCAAACAGGTGGACCCAGGCCTGACCGCGCTGCATGAAATCAAACCCTTTCCCTACAGTGCAGCGGAAATCGGTGAGTTTGCGGCAGATATCAGGGATCCAAACTACCGGATCCAGATCAGTGATGAGGGAATCCACTGCTACAACCGGGATGGTATGCAGACTCATTTGGATCCTTTTGACTTCTATCCGGATCTCGGCGTAGAGAGTGATGGCGGGCATGCATTCTACTTGGGCGTGGAACTGGCCCGTGCCGAAATCGCCCAACAGCTGGGTAAACGCTATGTGCAGGATCAACCGTTGCGCTGGGGTGCCGGTCTGTTTGAGAAACAGCAGGATCTCGAGCATCAGGATACGCCGGGCAGCACAATGAAAAAACGCAACACAACCAGGAACAGATGATGATCCAGGAAGTTATCGTTACCTGCCGAAGTGCAGAAAATGAGAATCAAATCGCCCCGATGGGGGTGGTCTGGCGGCAGGGTGAAGTTGTTATCGCCCCCTTTAAACCTTCCCGCACGCTGAACTACATACTCAGCAGTGAGTGCGCTGTGATCAACTATTGCGATGATGTCAGGGTTTTTGCCGGTTGTCTTACCGGCCGCTACGGCTGGCCAGTGGTTGCCGCGGACCGGGTAGCGGCACCGAGGCTGGCCAGTGCTTTGGCGCACACGGAAGTACGACTGTTGCGGGTCGAGGAGGACGAGATTCGTCCCCGTCTGATTTGTCAGCCGGTACATCAGGCAACCCACCGGCCGTTTCAGGGATTCAACCGGGCGCAGGCTGCCGTACTGGAGTTGGCGATTCTGGTCAGTCGTCTGGGTAGGCTGCCTGTGGAGAAGATCCATGCTGAGATCGGCTATCTCTCCATTGCCATGGAGAAGACGGCCGGTGAACGTGAACAAGAGGCATGGGAGTGGCTGATGGCTAAAGTGACGGAGTTTCTGCAGAAGCAGTCGGAGGAGGGGATCGTATGACCCGAATGCTGGCCAGTGTGGTGGACCAGAGAGAGTTGGCGCTGGCGGTTGAGGCCGGGGTCGATATCATCGATCTAAAGAACCCTCAGGATGGGGCACTGGGTGCGTTACCGATTGAGACCATCTGTAATCTGGTTGCCCAATGCGCCGGTCGGCGCCCGGTGAGTGCCACCGTTGGTGATTTGCCTGCCGATCCGACACGCCTGACACAGGCAATTGAAAGGACCGGAGCAACCGGTGTTGACTATGTCAAAATCGGTTTTTTTTCCGGAGATCGGTTGACAGAGTGCCTGCAGGCTATCCGCAAACTTGCCGGTAATCATCGTTTGATCGCTGTGCTGTTTGCCGATCTCGAGTCACCTTCCGACAGATTGAGTGAATTCGCCTCAGCCGGTTTTCATGGAGTAATGCTCGATACGGCGACTAAAGGTGCAGGTGGTCTATTACAACATAGGGATCAACAGCAGCTGCGTGACTTCATCGATGAAGCAAAATCATTGGATCTACTCACCGGCTTGGCCGGATCACTACGTGCTGAAGATATCCCACAGTTATTACCGTTGATGCCGGACTATCTTGGTTTTCGTGGTGCACTCTGTGATTTGGCTGAGCGTACAGCTCGAATCTTGCCTCATCATTTGAATGAGGTACGCAATGCAGTGGCCATGACGCCGTCAGTTAAACAGCAAAACGGATATCGGGAGGCGTATCGTCAACATAGGTGTGAGATCGATTCTGAGCAACAGAGAAAGCGAGTTGGTCAGTGATGTGATGAGCTATCAGCCAAAAGACTTCATTGAAACCATAGAGGGTTTGATCTTTGCTGTGGTTACTGAGGATTTGGAGGATCACCGTATCCTCTGCTCACTACGTTATCAGCGCACAGCGAACGGTTTTAAGAAATACTCAACCAAACAAGCCAATCTGCTTTTATCACATCACTATCCTCACTATCTTTACTACTCATCAAAACGGGATGTGAATTTGCATGGTGTTGATTGTGATGCCGTTACTATCCATCATCAACCGAGAAAACGTCTTCAGGAGCTTCGCAATCAAAGATCGGATGATCCAATTGAAAACAAACTACGTCATCTGATTGCATTGTTTGAAGAGCATGGATTGGATAGCCGTCAGATTGGAATTACCGGCTCATTGCTGATCGGGGCACAGAAAGGTGGTTCAGACATCGATCTGGTGTTTTATCAAGTTGATCAGTTTCAACAAGCCAGGGTGTTGATAAAAGATCTGCTTGCCAGACAATTACTGGAACCGCTGGATGAATCCTTATGGCTGGATGCCTATCAGCGCCGCAATTGCTCACTCAGCTATGATGAATACCGCTGGCATGAACAGCGAAAGTTCAATAAAGCCGCGATTGAACAGACCAAATTCGATATCACGCTGCTTACGCCAAACAGGTGGCAGGATCTTGTGCGCTACCGTAAGCAGGGCAGAATCAACCTTCAAGCCACGATCGATAGTGATCGTCACAGCTTTGATTATCCTGCCCGTTACAAACTGAATCATCCATCAGTAGAAGAGGTAGTCAGCTATACTGCAACTTATGCAGGGCAGGCTGTAAGCGGCGAACATGTTGAAATTCAAGGGCAGTTGGAGGTTTCGATTGCCGGGCATTTACGTATCGTCGTAGGTACTGACAGGGAGGCAACCCATGAGTATATCAAAGCAATATCCCAAACGAATCATGGCGAGCTCAACTAACTTGCCGCTGAAATATTTTATGGTGATGCTGTTAGCGATAATCTTGGCGCCTGCAACTTCAGTGGCAGCCCCGCTTGAAAAGCTTGTCGTTCTACCCTTTGAGATTGTTGATAACACGCCATTGCCCGGCAGTTTGGAACGCAATCAGAAAATGCTCGATAAACTGACTCATTATATCGGTGAGACGATAAACCGTGCCGGTCTCTACCAGGTTGTTCCGCAAAGCCGGGTGAATGATGCGGTAGAAGCGGCGGATTTGGGTACAGATATCAGAAACTGCAACCTCTGTGAATTTGATCTTGCCAGGCAGGTCGAGGGAGAAAAGGTCATGACAGGTTGGGTATATAAGATGAGTGCTCTGATACTGACCATGCATATTGAAATCAAAAATGTTGCCGATGAAAAGATTCTGGTCAGTAAAGCCTATGATTTCAGAGGCGATAATGAAAAGGCCTGGCTTCGAGCGGCTCAGTATATGATTCGGGATCTACAGGGGATGATGTCTAAATAGGCTTTGACTCAGGCGAGGCCATTGTTCATGTCATCTTCATAGGGCCTGTTAACACGAATCCGATCGGCCCTGCTGAAAGTGCCTTAACCACCGAAGTCATAGCGAAGTGTCAAGCCTGCATAGATATCCCTGTCAGGTGCGGGTTCGAAGTATCTTCCGCCGAAAGCGTTGATACGTACATTGCCATTATATTGTTTATCAAACAGGTTATTCACACCAATGAACGGAGAGAGTTCCCAAGGACCGAAAAAGCGGGTGTAACCGATTCGAAGATCAGCCAGAGCATAGGCGTCATTGGTCACCGTGTTGGCGTTGTTGGCATAGATCTCATCCACGTAGAGTGCTGTCAACTGGCTGTAAAATCCATTCGGATGGTTATAGGAGAAATCGGCACTGAACAGATTTTCAGGAACGCCCGGTATTACGTTGCCACTGAAATCATTACCGTTGTCATCGATGAATTTGTCAAATTCAAAATCTGAATAGGTGTAGGCGAAGGTAGTAATCAGGTAGTCAAACAGCTCAAAGACAAGTTGAGCCTCCAGACCATTACGGCGGGATTCGCCGGCGTTTTCATAAAAGGTGATATCATCGATTTCAAAGGGAACCAGTTCGTCAGTGACATCCATGGTGAACAGGGCCAGATCATATCGGACTCTGTTATCCAGATATCCTTTAACGCCGATTTCGTAGCCTGTGGCTATTTGCGGTTCCAGATCCTGATTGAAACCGGCGCCGTCAGGGTCACGCAACTCCACAGCCGTGGGTGATTCAAAGGAACGGGACAGGTTGACGTATAGGTTGACATCCTGCCTTGGGGTATAGCGAAATCCCAGTGATGGACTGAACTTGCTGAAGCTGCGGTCACCTGAATCGTCCCCATTGCTGAGGAAATTATCTTCTACCTCGAAATCGAGCCGGTCATAGCGCCCTCCAAGCGTCAATTCCATCTTGTCACTGATACTGTATTCGTTCTGCAGGTAGAGGCCGATATTGTCGACCTGCTCATCTTGGTCCTGGATCTTGCTTCCAAGATTGTCTCCGGCAAGCAGATAGCGTTTTCGATCATCCTCCTGTCTGTCCAGATCCATACCGATCGTGAATCGATTGCCGTGATTGTAGAGGGGGGCCTCGTGGGTGTATTGAATACCGCCACCGTAGGCAAATCGATCCAGCACGATGCCATGCCCCGTTGCACCAATCGGTAGACGGTTGGCAAGATCACGCCATACATAGTAGTTGCGTACTCTGAGTTCACCTTGCTCACTGATCGGGTTTTCATAGACAAAGCCCACTCTTGTCTGTTCCAGCTCCTCACCGGAGTCGAGGGATTCATTCCTTGTCCAGGCCGCTGTAGGATCATCGTCGGCCAATTGTTCGGTCAAACCGCCAGGGTCGTCCGCTTGAGGAGAGTCGGTATAGTTGATTACCGTGTTGAAGCGACCGCCTCCTTCCAGGTCGAAGCCGAACTTGCTGTTTAGCGCACTCTGTTCCGTTGTGCTTTGATCCCGGTAGCCGTCATAGCTCATGTCAGACAGATTCACCAGATAGTCAAAGGAGTCAGCCCGACCGCCAAATTTAATCTGGTGTTTTTGAAAACCATCTTCACCAAAGGTTGGACGTACAGAGATAAAGGGGATTTCCGGGGGCTCTTCAGACTCGATCAATATGGCGCCTCCGGAAGCGTTGCCATAGAGCGCGGAGACCGGGCCGCGGATCACCTGAATGTTGCCGATTGAACCAATATCGATACTGTCGACATTGGCCTGTCCGTCCGGCAGTGTTTCCGGAATACCATCGACAACCACCTTGATACCCCGGATACCGAATGCGGAACGGGCACCGAAACCACGAATTGAAACCCGCAGGTCTTGTGCAAAGTTATAGCGGTTCTGCATGAATATCCCTGGAATCTGGGTCAACGATTCATCCAGGCCCAATTGGGGTTCGGCAAATTGGATTGTCTGCTGCTGCACAATGCCCACGGCAGCAGGCACCGTCTCCAAAGGCTTTTCAACCCGGGTTGCAGTCACAGAAATATCGTCGAGAATGGTCGTCTGCTCTGCCTCCTCTGCCACTGAATAAGAACTGACTAATGCCATTGCTAAGGCAGTGATAATTGACAGGGTTTGACGGCTTAGCGGTAACATGATTCACTCCGGATGAGAAAACTGCCCAAAAACAAAGCTGCATTGATCAATGACTGTATCGATGTGCAAAGAGTGAAAGAGCACGACTATGATTCGGGGCGATCTACATTAGCAGTTTATAATTTATATATATTGCACTAACCGATCAGAACGTCCCATCACGCACATTAATGAGTATCAATCAGAGTAAACTTAAGCAAAAACTAATCCACTATGCATAGTGATGCCATGGGAATATTTCCCGAAGTTGTGATGACCGCGAATCGAGGAACTAGCCATAGATGACACTGACAGGCCGTTTACTGATTCTGGTACTCGTGATCGTCACAACGATGCTGATCAGTGGTGCCTATCTGGCATTAGGTGCGGCCAGGGATAACATCAACAATGAAGTCGAATCGAGTGCCCGGATCACCATGCAGTTACTCACGGCCGCTCTGATTAGTGGTCATACTGAAGACCAGGTAAAGGCCCAGCAGATTCTCATAACCCATCTGCAGAGCCTCGATGATACCCGCCACTTGCAGATTGCCGTGATTCGCGGAGATGGTCGGATTATCTATCCGAACAGCGAACAGGAGACAGCGCCTTCAAAAGCGGTCCCCCAGTGGTTTTATCAACTGGTCAAGCCAGCGCCTGCTGAGTATCGAAAACGCATCGCCAGCCCCCTGTTTGGCAGCAGTGAGATTGTGATTCTGGCTGATCCGATCGACGAGATCAAAGAGGTCTGGCTGGAGACAAAGTCTGTCTTTACCTTGATTATTACGTTCACTGTGATCTGTCTGATTCTGATGGCCTTCACCATTCGTCATGCATTACTACCTGTGAACAACATCAGCAAGGGGTTAGGGGTGATTCAATCGGGTGATTACGCTGCGCGTCTACCCCGTTTCAATCTACCTGAACTCAACCGATTGTCAGAGCAATTTAACCATATGGCACGGGTTCTGGAAGCCCAACAGCAGGAGAATCGACAACTCAGCAGGCGCCTGATCTCCGTTCAGGAGTCAGAGCGTCGCCACCTCTCCAGGGAGCTGCACGACGAACTGGGGCAGTCGATCAGTGCGATCAAGGCAATGGCGGTCAACCTACGACAACACCCGAATAATATGCATGATGGCACCAATGCGATCATCGGAGTCTGCAATACGATGTATGGCGTGGTCCGTGACATGATGAATCGTCTGCGGCCGGTAGCTCTGGAAGAGCTGGGTGTCGAGACCGGTATCGAACGACTGGTGGATGGTTGGAATGACCATCAGGAAGAGAGTTTTTGCGCTCTGACGATCAGCGGTAACTTCGACAATGTGGATGATGATACCGCCATTACTCTATATCGTATTGTTCAGGAAGCATTGACCAACGTGGCCAAACACGCCTCTGCAGAGAAAGTGGAGATAACGATCGAGCGCCAATCAACTGGTATAATAGAGATCGATATCAGGGATAACGGCAAAGGCTTCGATCAAAACACCCCCCGTAAAGGCATGGGATTGCTTGGCATGCGGGAGAGGGTCGAGGCATTGAATGGGAAAATATCCCTTGTCAGCAGTCAAAACCGGGGTGTAACAATTGAAATTACCATTCCTCACCAAGATGATACCGGCTGATCGCAGATGAGTAATATTCAGGTACTGCTGGTTGATGATCATGCGGTTGTACGAGCCGGTTACCGTACACTGCTCGATGGTACACCTGATATCGAAGTTGTCGCGGAGGCCGAGCGGGGTGAAGAGGCGTGCCAACGTTATGCCGAGCTTCAGCCCGATCTGGTGGTGATGGATCTCTCCCTGCCGGGTATCGGCGGATTGGAAGCGATCCGCCGGATTATCGCCCGGGATCATCAGGCGTCTATTCTGGTGTTCAGTATGCACGATGATACAGCCTTTGTAGAAAAGGCCCTCTCTGCCGGCGCCAAAGGATATATCACCAAGAACAGTGCGGCGGAAATAATGGTCGATGCAATACGAGCCATCGCTTCCGGGCAGGCCTATATCGATCATGAACTTGCACAAAATCTGGCTCTGCATAAGGCGGCCGGCGGGCGGGAGATATTTGCCTGCCTGACAACCCGGGAATTCCAGATATTCAATCTGCTTGCCCATGGCCTGACTCCGGCTGAAACAGCCAACGAGCTCGCATTGAGTTATAAGACGGTGGCAAATTATACCACCCAGATCAAATCCAAACTCAATGTAAAGAGCACCACAGAGTTGGTCCATCTGGCGATCAGGCATGGTGTGATCGATCCGATCAGCGAATAGAGCTCTGGATACAACCCTTATTGTTCAATTGTCACGGGTGACACTGTGCAAAATTGCTCAATTTTGGTACGGGAAAATTTCCCGGGTCTTCAAGTAAAACTTCCCCTTCAAATCTGACATCCGTGCCGTTATAAATTCAGTTATGTAACAGAAAAACAGATGATTTCTCTGAAAAAACAAACGGGAAGCGACCATGTCAGAATTTTTTCCAGGCCGACTTAAATCCAACCGATTACTCCTTAGTATTGCCCTGATACCCCCAGGAGTCGGGTTAAGCTCGGCAGCGGAGACATTGGCACCGATAGAGGTCATCAGTACCACGCCACTGCACGGAGTGAGTATCGAGAGAAATCGCCTACCCATGCATACCGAAGTGGCGACTGATGAGGATTTGGAAAATCAACAGAGTCTCGACCTGTCGGAGTTTCTCAATCAACGTTTCGGCAGCGTGTTCCTCAATGAGGCACAAAACAATCCTCTGCAACCGGATGTCTTGTATCGCGGGTTTGTCGCCTCGCCACTGATTGGCTTGCCTCAGGGTATGTCCGTCTACATGGATGGAGTCAGGATCAATGAACCCTTCGGTGATACGGTCAATTGGTCTGTGATTCCGGAATCGGCAATTGCCGGTATCAATCTCATGTCTGGCTCTAACCCCCTGTTTGGCTTGAACACACTGGGCGGGGCACTCTCGGTTCAAACCAAAAACGGCTTCACTCATCCCGGAGGTGAGATTGAAATTTCTGGTGGATCATTCGAACGTGTAACGGCCCAGGCCAGTATCGGTGGCAGTGCCGATGATTTGGCCTACTTCATCACCGGTAACTATTTCGAAGAGGATGGCTGGCGCGACTTTTCACCTTCAGAATCAAAACAGCTGTTCGGTAGTCTGGCCTGGAAAGGTGAATTCAGTTCACTGGATGTGAGCCTGAGTGTCAGCGATAGTGATTTGATCGGAAATGGTGCGCTACCGGAAGAGCTGCTTGAAGAGGATAGGGAGGCGATATTTACCCGGCCGGATCAGACCGAGCAGGAGGCAAGCCTGCTGCGTTTGGGGGGAGAACACTATATAAACGATGATATTGTTCTCGAGGGGACGCTCCATTATCGAAACAGCGAGGTGAAAACCCTGAATGGCGACGACTCCGATTTCGAGGAGTGTGAAGATGAAGAGAATGAAGGTTTTATCTGCGAAGAGGATGATGAAGAGGAAGAGGTCGTAATCGATCAGAACGGCAACCCGGTTGTTGAAGATGATGATGTGGAGGGCGGTACGATCAATCGCTCAAAGAGCGATCAGGATACTCTGGGACTCAGCCTGCAAACCGCTTTTCTGCAGCCCCTGGCCGGTAGAGACAATCAGCTGATTGTTGGTTTTGCCACGGATCGCAGTGAAGTCGATTTTTCATCAAGCACCGAACTGGGCGCATTGGATGAGACTCGACGGGCGATCGGCAGCGGTATTTTGGTCGAAGAGAGTTTTACCGAAGTCGAAACCGAGACCAAGAATCTCTCTTTCTATCTTACAGACACCTGGTCGGTGACTCAGCAGCTCTCCCTGACCCTGTCAGGTCGCTGGAATAAGACTGAGATCGAGCTGCGGGATCAACTGGGTACCGCATTGAACGGGGACCACAGTTTTACCCGCTTCAACCCCGCGGCCGGTGTGGCCTATGATGTGACTGAGCAGATCAATTTCTATACCGGTTACAGTGAATCGAATCGTGCACCCACCGCAATGGAATTGACCTGTGCCGATCCGGATGATCCGTGTCGTTTACCCAATGCCTTTCTCTCCGATCCTCCTTTGGAGCAGGTTGTGGCGAAGAGTTGGGAAGCCGGTATCCGGGGCTCTCAACCAGGCTTCGACTGGCATTTAGGACTTTTCCATACCACCAATGAAGATGACATTATTTTCATCAGTGCCGGTGCACTGACTAATGAGGGGTATTTCGACAATGTGGGTGAGACCCGCAGGCAGGGCATCGAAATGAGTTTCAGCGGAAATGCCTATGACGATCGGCTCGACTGGTTTCTCAGCTATACCCATTTGAAGGCCACCTTCGAAGATGACCTGACCGTCGCCAGCCCAAACAATCCATTTGCGGTTGACGGAGAGATCAACGTGCGCTCGGGCGATAGAATTCCAGGTCTACCTGAAAATCTCTTGAAAGCCGGTGTGACTTATCGATTTACCAATAAGCTGGCAGTCGGCCTAGATCTTCACTATAGCTCCAGTGTCGTGTTGCGAGGGGATGAAGCCAATCTGGATGATGAGATCGATGGCTATACACTGGTTCATCTGCGTGGTGAGTATCAGGCTACCGACAGATTTAAGCTGTTTGCCAAAGTGGATAACCTGTTCGATGAGGAGTATGAAACCTTCGGCCTCTATGGTGAAGCAGATGAAGTACTTGGCGATGACTATGAAGAGAGCCGTTTTCTCTCTCCGGGCTCTCCCAGGGCGATCTGGGCTGGTATTCGATATGAGTTCTTATGATGCGTCACTATGATCAGTCATGGTGTATAGCTGAGCACACAGTAGGCAACCACCAGAGCACGGCTGTAGGAGTGAATCGTTTTCAATAGATAGTTAAAAAGATCATCTGTCATCCCGGACCCTATCACACCTGTCTCCACTGGGGGCCTGGGATGTAAAAACTGGATATCCTCGTTAAGGGACGGCAGATTGGATTGGGTTGATTGGAATGTGAGACCAGAATCAGGCAACACCCAAATCTGATCCCGGCCCTTTTTTTTGTCTTTTTCCCCAACTCATACGACATCAGGCTGAGTAATAGCGTCCAGCTAAATAAAGACTAAGTCATTAATAATTATAAAATTGTTAACTGTCACTCCAACGTTCCCCTGTTTCTGAACAATCTAAACTACATGGGTTTCATTCTGCACCATGAGATCATATACAATAGAACGCAAGGGGACCCTAAATGGACATCGAACTGTTTAAAGCTAAAGGACTATTTTGAGTCGAATGATCAATCGAATCATGTTGGTTGATGGTTCCACCGCTTCGCGGGAGGTACTTATCCGACGTTTACAGGTTGCTATGCCTGAAATCCATATCGCAAGTTGCGCCTCGGCAACCGAGGCCCTGGCCCACATGGCTGAGGAGCGTTTTTCACTGATCACTACCGCATTGCTGCTGCCTGACATGGATGGCCTGGATCTGTGTCGGAAAATTCGCAGTAGTAAACGTCATCGCTATACCCCCGTCATTGTGGTCTCATCGGATGCTGATCAAAGGCTGCTGCATGAAGGCTATAATGCCGGTGTCACCGACTACTTCGATAAAGCCCGCGGCTTTATGGCATTTGGTCAATTCATAAAATCGTTTCTGGCACGCAATGCCGATCTCTATGGTCGGATTCTCTATCTGGAAGACAGCAAAACCGCCATTGCCGCGACAAGACAAATGCTCGAAGAGCATGGCATGGAAGTGGTTCACGCCTGCTCTGTGGAAGAGGCCTTAGCCCTGCTGGAAGAATCCCGTCAAGGCAATGAAAAGAGCTTTGATCTGGTCATTACAGATTTTCACTTACAGGGTCAAATGACCGGTGGGGATCTGCTCTATTCAATCCGTGTTCGACAACACTACTCGCAACAGGAGCTGCCGGTGCTGGTTACCACCGGTAACGAAGACTCAAAAACACAGGTGGCGGTATTTCATGCCGGTGCCAATGACTTTGTGAATAAGCCTCTGGTGGAAGAGGTGGTGATGGCCCGGGTACGTGCCTTGCTACTGGTTAAATTTCAATATGACACCCTGCGTCGACAAGCTGCGAACCTTGAGCAAATGGCCACGACAGATGCGCTGACCTTGACCCATAACCGGCTCTATCTGGGTGAATCCGGTGAAACATTCCTCAATGATCGGCCTGACGGATGGGTGATCATCATAGATCTTGATCATTTCAAGAGGATCAATGACACGGAAGGGCATTTGGTTGGCGATCAGGTTTTGATTGCGATGGGCAAGTTATTGAATCAATCATTTCAGGATGGTTTGCCAGTACGCTTTGGAGGAGAAGAATTTGTCGTTCTGGCTCACGGTGAAGCGATACCCAGTCGCTGTGAGGCGATGCGCGAAGCGGTTGAGGCACTGAAGCCAGGTGGGGTCGAAGTGACGGTGAGTGTTGGACTGGTTGCCGCCGAAGCCCAACCTGGAAAAGACTTGAATAGCTTGCTCGGTTTGGCGGACAAAGCCCTCTATGCGGCCAAGAATGCTGGTAGAAACAGGGTTTTCCTCTACGACGCGGACGGTAGTACCCTGCCTTACTCATCAGCCAACGAAACCGCTGACTGAGTTTAAACACAAGCTCTTAATCTTACCGTTATGTACTGGAAACAGAACCAGATCTGATACATGTATCCCGCTTATATGTCCTGTAAAGTGACAGTTAAGTTATTGCTGGACTTAACGAAATAGGGACACTATCCTACGTTGGTGGATGATACTCAGCAGATCGTTTCAGGATACCACTATCCTCGACGAATAGCCGTCTGCTTCCTGATTCAAAGTCAATCTGTTTACGCTCAATACCAATTTGGAGCCACTGATGTCGGAATTACCGAAAATTGTTGTTGTTGGCGGCGGCGCTGCCGGTCTTGAGCTCGCAACCCATCTTGGCAGACGTTTAGGCAAGCAGAGTAGGGCACAAGTAACCCTGATTGATGCCACTCGTACCCATGTATGGAAGCCGTTGCTCCATCAGGTGGCTGCCGGTACTTTTGATCCGGCACAACATGCGCTTGGTTATCTGGCACACGCCCGTTGGAACCACTATCGGTTTCGACTTGGCGTCATGCAGGATCTGGATCGGGTAAAGCGTGAGATTATCCTGGCGCCGCTGCACAACGAAAAGGGAGAAGAGTTGATTCCCAGTCGCACTTTCTCCTATGACTATCTGGTTTTCGCTGTAGGCAGTGTAAGTAACGATTTTGGTATTCCCGGTGTTCAAGAGCACTGTTTGATGCTCGATACTAAATCTCAAGCAAGCAAGTTCCAGCAACAGTTATTGGAAGCGCTGATCAAGGCCAATACCCAAAAAGATGCGCTACAGGATGGCCAGTTGGATGTGGCCATTGTGGGTGCCGGTGCCACCGGTGTTGAACTGGCTGCTCAATTGCATCAGGTGACCAGGCAGATCGCCCAGTACGGTTTTGAGACGATTGAACCCGACCGTCATATCCATCTGCATATATTGGATGCTGGGCCAAGAATTCTGCCGGCCCTGCCGGAAAAGCTCTCCAGCCAGGTACAAAAAGAGCTGGAGAGCCTGGGTATCAAGGTACATGTCTCGGAAAAGGTCACCAAGATTACCGAGGATGCGGTTCATACCGAATCCGGTCTGGTGATACCCGCCGCCATCAAGGTATGGGCGGCTGGCATCAAAGGCCCCGATTTTCTTGCCCAGCTCGACCTGACCGTCAATCGTATCAATCAGCTCAAGGTTCATGGTGACCTCACTCTGGAGGATGATGAGCGTATCTATGCGATCGGAGACTGTGCCGCCTGTGTGATGAATGAGCAGGGTGATCTGGTGCCTCCCAGGGCGCAGGCTGCACATCAGCAGGCTTCGTTTGTCGCCAAAGCGCTGGTCAAGCGGATAAAAGGTCAGAGCTTTGACAAACGATACATCTACCGCGACTACGGCTCACTGGTAACTCTGGGTCGATACAGCACCGTCGGCAGTCTGATGGGGGCCATTACCGGCAGTGTACGGGTAAGTGGCTGGATCGCCAGGTGGGTCTATTTGTCTTTGTATAAAATGCATCAGTTGACCCTGTTCGGCTGGTGGAGAACCGGTTTAACCACATTGGCCAGAATGCTCAGGCGTAGTATTGATCCTGCAATAAAACTGCATTAAAAAAGAAAAAAACCAATAAAATTGTCAATTTTGGGTCCATTGAGTGTCTAATAGACTGAATAAACGGCGATGCTCAGGCTAAAACCACCAAACATTAGTGATTTCATTGAAATATTCCGCAGTTTTTGCGGGTGATTAGTACCCAGCCCGCCATTTGTCTACAAACTCTCTGGATTGTTGTGATAAATTATCCATGCAACTGAATGGAGGGGTAGTCACAATGCAGACCGTCATGCCCATTCTGGCGCTGGACCAGGCCGGCAATCCAAGTCGCTGGCTGAACCAGGAAAAGGCAATACACCTGATTGCGACCGATCGGGTATTGGCTCCTTTGGGCCAACAAACCCGTGTTGTACGAGGTGGTATCAATGCTTTGACCGGCCTGCAGTCCTGCATCGAGGTCTCGTCCATTCTGCTTACCCGTTCAAAGGTACAGCCCCATCTCTGGTCCGAATCCTACCAACCGCCTCTAACCAACCGGGCTCTGTTTGCCCGAGATGGCCATCTCTGTCTCTACTGTGGAAAACAGTTTCCGAACAGTGAATTGACAAGAGATCATGTGATACCGAAAAGTCGGGGCGGCAGCGACGCTTGGTCAAATGTGGTCAGCTGCTGTTATCGTTGCAATCACCTGAAAGGGGCCAGGACACCAGGCGAATGGGGTGTTGAGTTGTTGGCAATACCCTACGCTCCCTGCTATGCGGAACATCTCATGTTGCGCGGAAAGAATATTCTGGCCGATCAGGCCGAGTTCTTACTGGCAAGGGTCCGCCGGGTTTCCTAGAAACTCTTCGTATCACATCAATCAACCATACAAGCCATTACAGCTTTATTCCTGAATCTTTCTCAGTGACAACGCATTGATGCAGTAGCGTAATCCGGTTGGCGGAGGCCCATCGGGAAAGACGTGCCCCAAGTGTGCATCGCAGGTATTGCAGAGCGTTTCAACCCGCTGCATGCCGTGGGAATTATCGGCATGATAGGCAATGGCATTCATCTGTGCAGGCTGTGTGAAAGAGGGCCATCCCGTACCGGAATCAAATTTCTGTTGTGCATCGAACAGCAGAGTATCACAGCAGGCACAGGCGTAACGACCGGGCTCAAACAGGCCGCACATCTCAGAACTAAACGGCCTCTCCGTACCTTTCTGGCGGGTAACGTGAAAGGCTTCTGGAGAGAGCAGTTCTCGCCATTCAGTATCGCTTTTGACAACCTTGCGGTCAGGTGCCGGGTTGCCCTGGTTGGCGAATTCCAGGATTTTTTGCCAGGTTATCATTTTATCTCCATAACTCCGGATTACTATTGATACCATTCACAACCATTTTATTTAGAATACCGCAGCGTAAAGTGCAATCATCCATCCTCAATCTAGGTCATGGTGGATAAAGTTCAACCATCCACTCTCAAATCTAGGTCATGGTGGATAAAGTTCAACCTGCATCTTTTAAACCCACAACAACTACTTAATATCTATGCAAAACTTACTGTTATGGTTTTTCGACCTGTAGCGGGTTTCGTCCGGATTTCTGACGCCAGGGAGCGTAACAGTGTTGGTTACGGTCTGGGATTGGCCATCACAAGACAGGCCATTATTCATCATGACGGTCAGGTGTCGGCACACAACCGGAAAGGCTGTTGGTTGTGTGTAGCGATTATGTTGCCGACGGAAGAAACCTGATACTTCTCAATAGACCGCGTTTTCCAGTACCTATTCAGTCCTGGAGAGCACTAATTTCTGCAAAATTTTCATGAAGTCTTTCTGCTCCTTCGGAGTGAGAGCTGACAAAAGGTGCTCGTTGACCTTGCCGACGACTGCAAAAAGCTGTGGGACAACCTTGCGACTTTGATCGGTGAGATATATTCGATAGCTTCGCCGTGATCGGTTATCTTTTCGGCGTTCAACAAATCGTTTTTCTTCCAGCGCATCGATAGTTCGGGTTGTCGCATAACCGGGCATGGTGATTTTTTTACCAATCTCGGATTGGGTAAGCCCCTCAGCTTCCGACAGCGTCATCAGCACGGCAAATTGACCCAGGTTTAACCCGAGGCGTCTCAACTCGTCGCTCATCTCGGCATCAAGTGAGGTGCAAAGTATTTTCAACATCCACCCGGTACTGCCTTTTCTGACTTTTCCAGCCTGAGATTCAGGCTTCTTTACCATATTCATACCAACATGATGCCAGAATATTACAAAACAGCAACAATTGCAATTGCAATTACTGCATTTGTTAATTACAATCAGGGTTGTCGTTCCATCACCTGGAGAATCTAATGAGTCGTTACCATCCTGCATTGGTACTTTTACATTGGTTGCTGGCAGTCATGATTGTGGCAGGACTGATCATGGGCACGAATGTCCTGAGTGCTACTCCGAACGACGCTCCCGAAAAGTTGTTTTATCTGAAGATGCATATGTCGATGGGCATTATCATCTTTATCCTCATGACTTTACGTTTAGGTATCCGTTTTTTTACAGTGAAACCGCCAGCGGCAGATATCGGAAACGGCCTGATGAACCGACTGGGTGTCGCAATACACTACCTGTTCTACCTGGTGGTGATCCTAATGGGGGCCAGCGGTCTCGCAACAGCCAATATGGCGGGGTTGCCGGAGGTTGTGTTTGGTAATTCAGGTGTACCGTTGGTTTCAACATTCGATGATCTTCCCCCACGTATTGCGCACGGCGTGTTGAGTCAACTACTGCTGATATTGATCATCGGCCATGTTCTGGCCTTTCTGTATCACCAGTACGTCCGGAAAGACGGTCTGTTTACCCGTATGTGGTTTGGTCGCCGCACATCCACTTCATCCGAGGCTCAATCATGAGAAAAACATTAGATTTTATCCAGGAGATCGGCACTATTATGTACGTGGGGGGAATACTCTCGCATATTGTAATCGGTGTCGTTCTGGGACATCCCGATGCAGCTACAGCATACAACGTGTACGTCTACAAAGAGATGAGCGCATACGTACTCATACTACCCGGCCTGGGACTGAAAGTGGCCTGCGATCTTATTCTCTATTTTGGACTGGGCGTAAAAGACAACTGGCTGAAAGGCAAGATGCTGATGATGGCCTTTCTCTCTACCAACGCCTTTATATTCCTTGTTCCCATGATGCCGGAGCTGGTTGAGCTGGCCAGGGAGTCATTGTCGGACGGGGAAGTCAGTCAGGTATTTCTCGATAGAACAGCCACTGAGCAACTGGTCGGTATGTCGAATGTGATTCCGTTGATTCTTGAAATGGTCCTGGGTTCATTCAAACCCCGGTTATTCGGCGAACGCAGACAATGATACAAGTTCAATAATTAATGCCTTCGTCCTTAACAAGCGTTTTGTGATCGACGCTGTTCTTTTCAACTTGTAGAAACTCATGGAGTTTCCATTATGTATCAGCCGCGAAACCATCTTTTTCTTCTTGCCGTACTCGCACTGAGCGGACTTTCCGGTTGTCAGCAGGATAAAACGGAAACCAAAGTAGAGAATATTCGCCCAATAAAAACCATCACACTCAAAGCCAAGACCCAAGCGACCGAAGAGCGGAATTTTTCCGGACTGGTCAGTCCAGCGAACTCGTCTACTCTCAGTTTTGAAGTGTCCGGCAAAGTGATCGAGATTGCAGTGGATGTCGGCGATCAAGTAGAGGCTGGTCAACGGCTGGCGGCTATCGATGATGAACCTTTCAAGCTTAAGGTCCAATCGGCAGAAGCGGACTTCAAGAAAGCCAAGGCTAATTTCAAGCACAGTGCAAGCGATTATGAGCGTAAAAGCGAATTGGCGGTGAAAGGCTATGTTTCAGCGTCGGACTTGGACTCGGCATTGGCACAGCGTGATGCGGCGCGTAACCAGGAAGCTATGGCGCTATCCCAGCTGAATATCGCCAAAAGGGAGTTGAGAAAAACTGTCCTGAAGGCGCCGTTTGGCGGGTATATCTCAAAACGGTTGGTGGAACCCCACCAGGAGATTGTTTCGGGACAGGAACTTTTGCAGCTCGATGAGTTGGAAGAGGTGGATGTGGAGCTGATGTTGCCTGAGAACGTCATTGGTCATCTGAAACATGGCGATACCGGTATTGCATCTTTCCCCAGTCTGCAAGGCATTCATGTGGAGGGGCGTATCGACGAGATTGGAACGCTGGCTGAAACCGCCAATACGTTTCCTGTCTCACTGCGCCTCAATCAACGTCCGGACAGCCTCTATCCGGGCATGACTGCAGAAGTTCAGCTGTCGATCGATCATGGCGAGCAGAACGAAGGATTCCTGCTACCGGCATCGGCTATTGTCGCCGGTGTCGGTACGGGATCCGGACGCCACTTTGTTTTTGTATACGAGCCGCAATCCGGCACTGTAGGCAAGAGACAGGTATTTGTTGCTGGAGGACAGCGACAAATGGCACGGATTGGTGAAGGCTTGAAGGCAGGTGATATTGTCGCTGTTGCCGGAGTGAGTTTTCTTTCCGATGGCATGAAAGTCCGATTGCTGGATGACAATCGAGACTGATCTTTCCACACCACACGAGCCAGATCATGAATCTTTCCCGTTTTGCACTCGACAACTCCCGCGTCATGTCGCTATTTGCGATCTTTATCATTGTGGCAGGGATCATCCTCTACCAGGGTTACCCGAAACAGGAGGATCCGACGATCACGATCCGCGAGGCTGTGGTTACGGCCAGCTTTCCCGGTATGTCGCCAAAACGGGTTGAAGATCTGCTGACCCGCAAGCTGGAGGAGAAGATTCGTGAAATCCCCGAGGTCGATAACATCATCTCGGAATCGAAAACCGGTAGTGCAACCATTCATGTGGTCGCCCGAGACGAGGTCGATGATTTGGCCTCCGTTTGGCAGGATTTACGCAATCGCATGGAAGATCTCGAAGACGAACTGCCCGCCGGTACGAGGGGACCCTTCGTCAACGACGAGTTTGGATTGACGGCGGTAGCCAGCATAGCCTTGTGGACGGACGGTTTCAGCCTTGCCGAGATGCGTGAAACGGCACGCGATATACGTGACCGTCTCTATTCACTTCATGGTGTCAAGCGCATTGAGCTGTTTGGCGTACAGGAGGAGAGAGTCTATCTGCAGATCGCCAATGCCAAGCTGGCGAAGTTCGGTATCTCTCCGGAAGCGGTCGGCAACACACTCGCGCAGCAAAATATCCTGTTGCCCGGCGGTGTTCTGGATATCTCAGGGAGATCGTTCGCCATTGAACCGAGCGGAAATTTCGAAAACCTGGAAGAGATTGCCGCCATACCGATCGGAATACCCGGCACCGCGCAGAGCATAGCTTTGCGCGATTTGGCGGAGATTGAGCGTGGTTATGTCGATCCTCCCGAAATGCCGGCGTTTTTCAATGGCCGGCAGGCGATCGTGATCAGTGTTTCGGTGATGGAGGGTGTGGACTCAGTTGCCTTTGGTAATCAGTTGAAAGCGCGAATAGATGAGATAAAGCCTGAATTGCCCTGGGGGTTGGAACTGGAGTTTGCCACCTACCAACCGGAGTTGATCGAGAAAACAGTCAGCTCGGCAGTCGTCAACCTGGGCCAGACCGTGGTGATCGTATTGGCGGTCGTTGTGTTGACGCTGGGTTTTCGCACCGGACTTATCGTTGGCGCTTTTGTGCCCCTTGTCATGATGTTCGGCATGGTCATGATGTCGTTTTTCGACATCGAACTGCAGCGAATTTCAATCGCTTCCATGATCATCGCGCTGGGTATGCTGGTGGATAATGGTATCGTGGTCGCCGAAGATATCCGCACACGCATGCACGACGGGGCGACAGCCCGGGAAGCGGCCATCGCCATGGGGCAATCCTTGACCGTACCCCTGATGACCTCCTCATTGACCACCGTGCTGGCATTCATGCCATTGATGCTGATGATCGGGGCGGCGGGGGAATTTACCGGGTCACTGAGTTACGTGATCGGTATTCTTATGGTCGGCTCCTGGCTCCTGGCTATGCTTATTGTGCCATTGGTCGCTGTTCGTTTTATGAAAGTGAAGACGAAGGAGGAAGATGAGCTTCATCGCTTCGATCAGGGTTTTTACAAAATCTATCGTCGCCTATTGACGTGGATGTTGACTCATCGCCTGGTCGTTATGGTTGTCGTCCTGTTATCCCTGGTTGTATCAGGGTGGGCGTTCGGGAATTTTGTCGTGAAAGAGTTTTTTCCGAAAGGTGAGCGCAACCAGTTTCTTGTTTATCTCGATATGCCCGCCGGAACAAGGTCGACTGAAGTCGTTAAGGAGTTGCAGGCGATTAACCAATGGTTGCTCGATCGGGAGAACAATCCTGAAGTTGAAAGTACGGTCGCCTATGTCGGCCAGGGTGGGCCTCGGTTTTTTCTCTCTCTTGCACCCCTAGACCCTGATCCGCACAAAGCGTTCATGCTGGTCAATCTGGAGCGTAGCGACCAGGTATCGGAACTGGTGCGGCGTACGCACAACTACCTTATCAATAACCATCCGGAGGTGCGTGGCCGGGTCAAGGCGATGTGGATGGGGCCCTCGGAAACCGGCCTGTATGAAATACGGATATCCGGCACTGACGCAGAGTCTTTGATGGAGCTGGCAGAACGTGTCCAGGTGGGTTTAAGCGAGATTCCGGGAACCATCGACGTACTTCAGAACTGGGAAAATCCTCAGGTTAAGTTCCATGTCAAGGTTGACCAGTCCCGGGCCCGCCGGGTAGGCGTGACCTCCACCGATATTGCCATGGCTTTGAATAACTTCATGGATGGTGTCGAATTGAGCGAATACCGGGAAGGTGACACGATTATTCCCATTGTTGCCCGAGGCAAGGATGAAGAGCGTGCGTTGGTCAGTAATCTCTGGGAACTCGCTGTTTTCTCCCCATCCACCGGCAACAGTGTGGCACTGGGACAGGTTGCGGACCTGGAGGGGCTTGGGCAGTACAGCCGAATAAAGCGCCGTAACCAGATGCGCACGATTACAGTACAGGCAAAACATCCCCATTTGAAAGCGGATCAGATCCACAAGCGGATGTTACCTGTACTCGAAGCCCTGCAGTCTTTAATGCCTTCGGGGTACTTCATTGAGTTGGGTGGTGAACTGGAAGGTTCGTCCGAGGCGCAGGGACATCTTGCCACATGGATGCCGCTGGCATTTGCTCTGATCTTTGCCCTGATCGTATGGCAGTTCAACTCAATCAGACGGGCCGCGGTCATCATGCTCACGATTCCTCTCATCATTGTAGGGGCCACCATCGGTCTGCTCGCCATGCAGGCTGTATTTGGATTCATGACCATTCTCGGTCTGTTGGCGCTGGCAGGAATCATCATCAATAACGGTATCGTCATGATTGACCGGATTGAGGAAGAGCGTCAGATGGGTACCCCTTCTTTTGAGGCCGTCGTGCACTCAGCCCTTTCCCGACTGCGCCCCATCCTGTTATCGGTATTCACCACAGTACTTGGTTTGCTTCCTTTGATCGTATATAAGGATATTCTCTTCTATGGCATGGCCTCGATGATGGCCTTTGCGCTCGTGGTAGGAACGATACTCACGCTTGGCATTGTACCTCTGCTGTATACTTTGTTTTTGAAGGTAAAGATTCCTCATATGAGTTGAGTAGACAGAGCTACTGTTTGCTCAATATACATGAGTGAAAGGTGAGATCCCTTCGATTCCCTCATATCCGCATAAACCTCAGACCGAATTCATCTTGAACCAAAATATTTGTGAATATTTTGGAATAGATCCTTTGTCGGATCGTTATCCCTACGAACGCTTTTGAATATTTCGCAAGGGAGATCTGCCCCTAGCAGGTTTTATACGATTATGGAGAAAGAGATGAAAATTGAACTGCCGAGTGATCAACTGAATTCTGCAAAGTTATCCTTTACCTGCCGCAGAGTGGACCTGCTTGATGCAAGATGCCTGATTCGTGAGCCCTATCAACCGGAAGTGGGTGATATTGTATTGGCCACCGTTGAACAGTTGGGTCAGCACAAACGCATCGAACTGGATAATGGCCGGCGAGCAACGATTGAACCTGGCGACCTCGTGATTCTTGCTTATGGGAATCGTTATGCCCCGGATCAGTTTGAAGGTGTGGTGCCGTATAGCCTGTCATCCTGTTCAATGATCGCAGCCGGAGGTATTGCCGCCACAGAGATAACCCGTCATAGAAAAATGGTGGAAGCGACAAAAATACGCCCAGTGGGGGTTTTGGCCGATGAGCAGGGAAAAGCACTTAATCTGAGTGATTACAGACTTCCGGATACCTCATGCGACACGCCAAGACTGCCATTGTTTGTCTCTTGTGGTACCTCTATGAACTCGGGAAAGACGCATACTGCCTGTAGTCTTATCAGGGGTTTGACTGCCATGGGTTATAGCGTTGGCGCTATAAAAATTACTGGCACAGGTGCTGGTGGCGATCTCTGGCGTATGTGGGACTCAGGAGCGAAACACGTATTGGATTTTACCGATGCGGGTATGCCATCCACCTATTTGGCAAGCCAGGAAGCCCTTCTGGAAGTTGCGGAACTGTTGCTTGACAGAATTGCTACCGATAGTGATGTCAATGTGGTTGTGGCAGAGATAGCCGATGGTGTCTCACATCCAGAAACTGGGTTACTCCTCCAGTCGTCATTGATCAAATCCAGAGCGAGTGGGGTGCTTTTTGCTGCGGGTGATGCACTTGGAGCCTATAGCGGTTATCGCTGGCTCCGAGATCAGCAACTGCCGATTCTGGGTATTTGCGGCACCTTGGCTTTATCCCCGCTGGCAATGCGAGAGCTAAGTGCGCTGGTTCCGGTCAATCCTCTGACGTCTGAAGAACTGACATCACCCACACGACTGCAGACGATTCTGCCTGAAAGTTTTGTAAAGGCGTCAGCAATAATGCAACTACCGGCGCATGCTCAAATTAGTTCTCCTGTTGGCGACACTGATCATGGTAATGAAGGCAATCAGGCTGATGCTTTTAGAGCGTAACAGCAACACTTATTCTAAAAACGCGTGTAAGAAAGAAGAGTATCTACGATGTACTCATCGGAATCCACTGATGAAAGAACACCTGTTTGGCAAGGAAAGCGTAAGCGATACCTTGCCAGCTTGGTGGTCTTCGGGTTTATTCAGGCCGTCGTGATTATGGGAGTCAGCGCGCTTGTCGCGCAGGTATTCACCAGTATTGGCGACAACAATACCGGCATCTCGTGGTTGGTAGTCTTGATATTACTCGCCGCGGTATCGTTGGCAATATTGCGCTGGGCTGAACGGGTATTCGCTGAACATCTCGGCCAGGATTATATTGTTCAGGTCAGATTGAGATTGTTCAGGCATTTAATGTTTGCCGATCAACGATCGGCACAACGTTTTTCCCATGGTGCTATGGCGTTGCGTTTTGTAACCGATTTGAGCGGACTGCGGCAATGGGTGGCGTTAGGCATGGCTCGTTTGGTGGTCATTGTCAGTACAGTGATATCCATTCTAGCGCTGTTGGCGTTTAGACAACCTGTACTTATGCTGTTTGTCATTGGTGCCGTATTATTGGCCGTTGTGCTGTGTGTCGTTATTGGTTCAAAACTGTCAATATCGATAAGAGCCGTTCGCAAATATCGCGCACGTTTGGCAGCGACAGTGACGGATCGTATCAATACATTAACAACAGTGCAGGCTTGCATTCAGGAGCGGCGTGAGATTCGTCGTGTACGCAGGCAAAGTGAGTCTTTGTACGATGCAAACCTGAAAAGGGCACATATTACAGGTGCGTTGTTTGGCGCCCTCGAAGCGATCACGGTGCTGATGACCGGTGCCATATTGGTGGTTGCTGGTATGCTGGTGGAATCAGGCCAGTTGTCCCTCGGTGATGTTGCGGCCAGTATGACGCTGTTGGGTCTGTTGCTGACACCGATGCGGGATATGGGCCGCATTATGGACTACTGGAAGCAGTGGCAAGTATCCAATGAAAAAATTGCCTTATTTCTGAAGGTACATCCGCGATATATGCAGTCTGTTAAAAGCTCCGAGGCGATTGCACCCACATCAGACTTCGGAAATCTGATCGCGAAAGGGGTCGCTATAGAGGGTCTCTTGGAGCCTAGTGATTTTTCGGTCCCTGCCGGACATCACATTGTTTTGGATGGAGGCAACGGTAGCGGTAAAACCAGCTTGCTGTTGACCATAGCCGGTGTCCTACCGTTACAGACAGGCGTGCTGACGCTTGATGGACAGACCCTGGTCAGCGACAAGGGTGAAAGGATTCCGGTTTCCGGTATCGGACTGGTCTCTCCCGACATGGGACTGATGCGTGGGTCACTCAAACGTAATCTTACTTATGCCAATCCCAAAGCCAGCGCCGAGGATATTCACCGTGTCATCCGTCAGTGCGATCTTGTCGATCTAATTCAAATTTTACCGAGAGGGCTTGATACGCGCCTGAGCGAAGGTGGCAAAAATCTATCGGTTGGTGAGCGTAAACGCATTGTTTTGGCGCGTACTCTATTGATGCAGCCACGGATACTGTTGTTGGATGAATTGGATGCACATCTCGATATCCGCTCACTGGCTGTCATTGAACAGGCACTGACACAGTTTCGAGGTTCAGTGATCGAAGTAAGTCACCACCGCAAACTAAATTTGCACAAGCCGGGTAGATGTTTGCATCTAGACCAATTACATATACATGAACGTTATGATTGTGCAGAGTATTGATTATGTTACTTTGAAAACCATGCAAGAGAGCCACTTGCCATGGTTCAATCAGCTCCAAGAGCAATACATGAATGCTGACATCGAGTCCAATATATTGAGAAATATGGTGCGTGAGAAGCTGCCCCACGTTATAGTGACTCGGACTTGGGAGGTGTCAGTTGGACCAGGATGGAGGTATAGATGGTAAGGATAGTGGAACTATCCTTTAAATAAGTACCGAATAGATTTTTAATCATACTATCGTGAAAACAGGCAGACCTATATGGCCGGTTGGTGTAAACCCAGCCAGGCCTGATAGGTTTCGGAGAGATGAATCCATTGAAGACAATGAAAAAGTCGTATAAACAGATTGGTAACAAAATTGTAATATTTTCATCGATTATGCTAGGCAGTCTACTGGCGTTACCTGCGCTGGCAGATGAAAAATCGAAACCTTTCAAAGTGGAAGGCAGTTTGGGCACTCAATATGACAGTAATATTACAGTCGAGGAGCTGGACGTCGCTACCTCCAAGAGTGATATGGCACTGCTCCTGAGTGCCGATGTGGATTATAAGCGGGCGTTGTCCAAAAAAATTAACCTCAATACCGGCTACAGTTTCTCTCAGAGTCTACATGAGGATCTGGATCAGTTCGACAGACGCACACATCTCCTTTCTGCAAGTATTACCTATGGTTTCGATAGCAAAACCTCTGCAGGTATGTCTTTCAACTATGCGGATTCAGCGTTGGATGGCGACGGATTCATGAGTCTGACCCGTATCAGCCCTTTTGCCAGTCATTATATTTCCAAAAAGATCTTTATTCGTCCTGCGTTGGCCCTAACCGACAAGCGTTTTGACGGGCAGGACAACCGGGATGTCGATGCCTTGTCGATGAACGTGGATCTATATTATTTTATTGATGGTCCAAAAAACTATCTGATCACTGGTTACAAGTACACAAAAGAAAATGCCGATTCTTCGGCTTTTGACTATGACGGTCACCAGTTGAAACTACGCTGGATCAAGCGTCTCAATCTAATGAATATGCAAAACAAGCTGAGATTGGGTTGGCGCTTTGAGACGCGTGATTACGATGATATCTCGTCCGCTGGGGGGCAGATACGAGACGATACCCGCCATCGCTTGTCGGCTGATTTGGAAATTCCGTTGCAAAAGCAAACTTCAATACTGCTTGAGTATGAGTACAGGAATTACCAATCCAATCTCGATTCGGCTGATTTTAATGAACACCTTGCCACTGTTCGGGTGCAGAATCGAATTTTCTGAGGATCCAATACCGTTACCGTTGTCTACTCATTGAGCTTTCCAGTGGTTGGACAAGGCCGTGGCCATAAACCTCATCGTGACCAGGATCGCCCAGATCTTTTGCTGACCGGTAGATAGTCTCGATGATGGCAGCTGTGTCATGCGAAGTTCCAGGGGGAGACTCATGCTCTGCCAGTGCCCAGGCGGTAATAGCTGTTACAAAAGGGGCGGCCAGAGAAGTACCGGATGAAAGACTATAGCTATTTTTATCGGCAGCGTGTTGAATATCGACTCCTGGGGCGGCCAGATCGATATGACTGCCGCGGTTTGCCACGGTATATGCCAGGTTTTTATCGCCGACAGCAGTAACGGCAATGGTAAAATCATAGGCGGCGGGATAGAGAGGGGGGCCAACAGGACCGTTGTTGCCGGCAGCGGCGACAACCAGGATGTCCTGCTCATGCAGTTGCTTCAGGGTTGCTTCCAGTATCTCGTTCTTGGGGCCAGAAAGACTCATATTGATGATATCCGCACCTACCTGCGCCATCCAGTCCAGGCTTAGAATCAGACTGGTGACCATGGCGGTTTGTCCGAGTCTGGCTTCCTGATAGAAAACGCTGGCTGCGTATAAATCCATTTTCGGTAATAGGCCAAAGTAACTGTCAGAATGGCCGGAAATTATTGATGCCACGGCAGTACCGTGTTCTGTTGGCAAGTCAGTGCGGCTTTTTATGAAGGATTTTGTAGTGATTTTTGAATTTTGTAGAGCTTCGTGATTATGGTCAACCTGTGAGTCTATAATCCCAATCTTTATTCTGTTTTTTTCCAGCTTTGGCAGGGGTAACAGCACTCGGGGTTGTCTGTGCGGGGAAAGCACTTCCTTGATGTCGTTTTTACTGCTCTGTTTCCCGATGTATTCTGGTTCATAGGTATAGATATGATTGTAGTCGACGACTAAGTCGGCATCGGGTAAAACGGAATAGAGAAGATTGCGGACATCGGATAGGTCTTTGTCATCGGGTTCTACGACTTCCACCAATACTTTCTTCAATCCTTTCAACGGGGAAGAGGATATGATACCGAAATTCATCCGCCGCAGGGAATCGAGAGTTTTTTGGTCTGTAAGGACCAGCCAGACACCGCTGGTGCGGGAGAAATTCCGCTCATCCAGTGTCACATCAGAAAAATTACGTTCTGCAATTAGAGATGAAAACAATCTCTCATCATCATCATCAAACAGGTCATCATCTATCTCGTTTTGTTCCTCTAGATCATCATCCAGGTCGTCATCGAGATCTTTCTCAACTTGTGCTTCCATGTCGTCCTCTATCTGTGTCTCGAGATCGTCCTCAAGCTGTGCTTCCAGAGCCTCTTCCATCTGTTCTTCCAGATCGTCTTCAAGTTGCGTCTCGATATCATTGTCAATCTGCTCTTCCAAATCATTTTCTATCAGCTCCTCAAGATCATCCTGGTCTGCTCTGGCCGATTGGATGAGATGGAAACCGGAATTGAGATCCGCTGATATAAATATGACAAAAATTAAAATAAAACAAAATGATGCTGCATTTTTATGAAGTTTCATGTTAACTGTTTTTTTGGAATGATGTTTCGGTCAACAACAATGAAATATCATACAGAAAACGAACTCAGGTAGCCTGATATTCCTAAAGAATATGGAATAGATTGGCGCGTACAACGTTTTCAGGCTAAAGAGAACGGATAATTCGATGCAAAAAAGTGAACAAATCAAAGAGATAGTGGTAGAGGAATTACCTCGACTACGTCGATTTGCCTACTCACTGACCGGGTCAAAGGCAGATGCTGACGATCTAACTCAAAATGTGGTGATCCGCTTGTTGAAAGCAGGTATACCGGAGGAGGGCAGTGCAATCGCATGGATGCTGCGAATATGCAAGAACTGTTGGATTGATGAAATACGCTCAAGGTCAGTGCGTTCAAAAGCCGTGGATGCGATTAGATATGATGCAGATTCAGCGAACGCAACCGACATGCAGGTCACCAACCAATTGGATACACAACGAGTCATAGAGGCGATGATTAACTTATCTGAAAATCAACGTATTGTACTCAGTATGGTCGCCATCGAGGGTATGAGCTACGGCGAAGCAGCAGAGGTTCTGGAGGTGCCGATCGGGACCATCATGAGCCGTGTCGCGCGTGCTCGTGCGAATCTGCAGAAATCCTTGTGCAGCGCAAGCGGAGAAATGGCATGATGAACGAGCAAGATAGGCTCCAGCTTTCGGCATATGTCGATGGACAACTCGATCCCGAACAAAGTGATGCACTGGAATTCAGACTGCAACAGGAGCCTGAATTAAGAGAGTATCTGGATCAGTTACGTGCAACAGATGCTACTTTATGCAAAGCGTTTGACAGCATTAATGATGAGCCTTTGCCGGAGGCACTACAACAGCTACTCAAAGAAGACATCTCTCAGTGCGAAGCCGGAGCCGAATCGAAGTTCAGGCCGTCGCTTATCAAACAACTGTCGAGTGCGCTGTCATTCCTGAGTCCGCAGCAAATGCCTTGGTTGTCTCCGGCGCTTGCAGCCACCGTCACATTGGTTGTCGGATACATATTCGGGGTCAATCAATCCGGTTATGATGATAGAGGTGGGTTGATAAGCCAGGACCTTCAGCCTTCCAGTGAATTGGTGGATATTCTCAGTCGAAGTCCGTCCGGGAGTGTCATTCAGGTGGGGCAGCTGCCTGCTGTGAGTATCCTTCCCGAGCTGTCTTTTATGGACGGTAGTGGCTATTTCTGCCGGCAGTATATCGTTCAGCAAAATCATCAGGCCTTTCGGGGAATTGCCTGTATGGCAGATCAGCAGTGGCAGAACCAGTTACTGGTTCCAGCCGATCTCATGCCGGACGATTCGACAAACTATCAACCCGCGTCGGCCTACAGCAATCCGGTTATCAGCCAATACCTTGAACAGCACATGCAAGGCATAGCGCTTGGTAAGGTGGGTGAACAACAGCAACTCGATAAAATAAAAGCTGGACAGTTCGAATGAATATGGACATGCTGTCCGTTATTACCGATGCTCTCTTTGGTCTAGTGTTTACCCAGGTATCCCCGCCTGGGTCACATCCCTGTCGGTGTTATTTGTAGTAATTCCCGGCACACCAGCCGGCGCTGTTTAACTTCATTGAGGCGCTTATGTATAAATAACTCGGTGAGTTAGGCTCAAGAATCAATAGCAACCTGTAGAAATGTAACACTAAAGATACAAAGTGTTACTGTCCTGAAAAGATGTTTATCCTCTCTTCCAATAAATTGTCTTCTGTCGTTAACACAAAACAGGGAGACAATTATGAAAATCTCACTTATTCTGATATCAGTATTTGCCATGGTTACCATGGTGCTTGGTGGTTGTGCCCATCGTTTCAAGACACCCGAACAACGTGCGGATCATTTCGTGACGATAATCACGAAAAAACTTGACCTAAATGACGAACAAAAAGCGAATCTCAATACACTTAGAGACGAGATGCTTGCTGTGCGTGAAGGTTTGGAAGACAAGCGTGATGAGAAACGGGATATTGTGCAAAGCTTGTTGGCTGAACCTGTCTTAGACCAGGACAAGGCTACAACGCTCATAAACGGCCACTTCAATGATATTTCCTCGCAATCGCCAAGGATAGTCGCTGCACTGGCAAACTTCTGGGATAGTCTAACCCCTAAACAGCAGATTAAGATACGCGAGAAAGTGGAAAAACATAGCGATCGCAAAGGCTGTTGGCGTCATGGGTATCCACACTACATGTGAATGTGCAACATAGCTTCTTCTGGAGTTATTATCAGCCGGGTATTTGCCCCGGTTGTGCACTAACTAATGTTGATAGTGCCAGCCTCAGGAAAGCTATAGTATGATCCCTTCGCTGATTCGGGAAATCAGTGGGGGACTACAGCCCCCAGCGAGCAGGAGGAAGCGCTCTGATATAGCTCTGGCAGCGTACGTAAGCTCGCGGCCACCAGGGTAGAGAGGCCGGAATCGTGACATGTCTCCGACGACTTCTATATCAGAATAGGTGATGATATCCGGAGCTCACATGGAAAGCTGGTCGTAATGAATCAGGGTATATTGACCAGGCCTTTTCTTACGCTTATTGCCTTCATCGCTTAAGATCATAATGACACCATGTCCGTTAAGCTCTAGCGGTGCGATACCCTCGGCTCTGTTTAGACTTTTGATACCGTTAACTTTCACTTTAACAGGAGCGTCTATAGGGTAACCTGTCCAAAACCATAATTCGAAAGGTCTTTTTTTTTGGTCCTCCTGACGTGCGATTATGAGATAACCGTTCAAATGCGGAAAATAGGCGAGGCTACGTATACCGGCTCCATTTAGATCGAGTAAATGTTCCGTGAATTCTATGTCTCCATCGTTGAATACTTCAGCATGATCGTGAAGCGCCAGGATCACTGCCTGATTATTAATCAAGGGGCTACGCAGACCAAACCATAACTGTTTTTGATCCCGACTCAGGGCCAACCCCTCGATATTCAATCCCCCTGCCTGTCTTTTTGTTGACTCGGCCAGATCAGGGAATGCTCTGAATATCCGGCTTTTGAGATCCGTCACCAGCTCAGCTTCTGTCACGCGCTCACCATCAATCCGGAAACGAACCAGTTTTTCTCTGTTGGGGCTGGTTCTGCCCTTTTTTTCAGTTTTTGAGTAGGAAGTGGTGGCATAGATATAACCATCCTTATCAACCGCGATCCCTTCCAGGTCATCTAACTTTCCGAGGCTTGATAGTCCCTGCCAACTATTGAGGAGTGGTTCGCGCTTCGGTGGTGTTACCTTCAGGGCTCCTTGATTATCCATTGAGGCGATAGCGAATGGACTCGATGCCTCGTCTTCAACAATAATCATTCGCCCATCCGTTAACTGCGCCAAACCGGAGGGTTCAAATAGACCCTCTGCCGGGTGGAATTGATCAAAATACGTCACAAATTCTGATTGAGACGGCTCGGCTGCTGCAGCTGTGGGTATAGCTGAATCCCGTAAAAAGACGATGGCCAGAACAATGAAGGAGGAAAATATGCTGATCCCCAGTCCGACCAGGAAGATACGGTAGGATACCGAAAGGAAGCTTAGACGTTTGTTTGCATAAGAACCGAGAGAGTATAACTGTCTGATCATGGTTTGATAAATGCTGGTGCTGTCTTCAAGTCTTTGACACATTATAGGTACAAATTCATCTTCCGTGAGATCAGTATAGTCTTCGAATACGAGAAGATTGGCTCTTTGTTCGGTGAAATCCTTTTTTTTCCATGTGTTCTTCCTGTGTTCCGGTAGAGCGGAAAGAATCGCAAACGCCATCGAGAAGAAGCATGTGCCAAGAAAAATTGAGGTGGGTATTTCCAGTAATGGCTCTGCAGACATGACGAATGCTTCTGAGATAAAAAGAAATGATAAAATCAGTCCGTTGATTGAGATCATGATATTGGCCTTTGTAGTTGCCAGGGCAATCAAATCCAAATGAGCCCGATAAGAATTACGAAAAAGTGTCTCGACTCCTCTTCGTGAACCGATCGATTTTTGAGACTTTTCAGCTGCTTTCTTCTTCTTTTTCTTGGCTTTCTTCGCGGAATTCTTTTCAGTACCCGATTCCGGTGTCTTAAATGCCATGACATTGTTTTCGGTAGGTTTTGGAAAGTCATGATCGTTGTTCATAATAGTTGCTCTTTCTTGTGAGTTGATGCGGATTTTCCTGGTCATGTCGCTGCAGTGCTTGGGCTTCGCTGGTTTTTTGCTGCTTAATAATTGATATTCAATATGACCGCTCATAGTCCGCGCCATTGGCTGAAACTGTGTCGATGTAAAAAGAAAACGTCATGGCAATGAAATTATTCCGTCCAAAAACCACACATATCCACAAAGAACTGCAAATGCTTTGTCATATTTACACCGAATCTGACGATTTCGATGATAAATGGGTATACGTTTTAGACTATATTCCAGAAAACCTACCTCCTTCAGATTTCCTCTCTTGATGGAATATACGCACAAGGTGAGCCGTCTACTGTGAAAAGGAGGGTTTACCTATGACAATGCAACAGAGCACTATGACAATCTATCGAATGGCAATAGCACTCTCATGTGCCTTACTGACAGGGGGGTGCGCCATGTATACGGTCAACGACCAACCGAGCCTAAACCGTACTCAGTTGGAACCTGTGACGACAGAACACTCGTCAGCGCTTGTCTGTCTTGGTGACTTAATCGATCAGAGCGGTAAGCAGGCCTTGAAAGTCTATGTGCAACCGATTCCTGATAAGACAGTACCGACGAGATTTGAAAAGCGCCGGCTCAGTTTAGGTGGAGCATGGTGGCTGCATACAGCCATCGATAGAATCAGTTCTGATCGTGTTATTTCCCTGACGAACCGGCCAAAACACCGTAAAGGTGAGAATATAATCGAAATCAGCGGGGCCTGGACTCAAGATGATATGGAGGTAGGAAATGGGAGTGCCGAAATCAGCGGCCTGGGCATCGGCAAGAGATTATCTGAGTTTTTCCTTGGTGCCCAACGACGTATCGATGTGATTGCAGGCGATTTCCTGACGGTTCGTGATGGTCAGGTCAAGCATGCAACAGCCATTAGTCTTGCAGTAGATTCGCGACGCGCAGGCTTTGGTATGCGAATTCAGGATGGATCTCGGGATTACGCAATCGACCTTGCCGAAGGAGCGAATGAAGGGCCGCAATTTGCTCAGCGCAGGATTGCCGAGGCCGCCATATTAGCCCATATCGGCAATGCATTCGATATCAATTACCGCCCGTGTATCGAGGCGGGTTGGGTCAATCCGGCTAAGCATCAGCTGAAAATCCGCAATTATCTCTCATTAACCCAGAAAGAGAGAAACCTTGCCATCCAGAAAGCATTAGTCGAGGTTGGATATGAACTCGGCAAACCAGATGGCATCTGGGGTCAGCAGAGTTCCTTTGCATTGATGAGCTTTCAGAGTGATCGCGGTTTGCCGATTACCGGACACCCATCAGTCCCTGTCTATGCAACACTATTGCAGCAAGGTTCTGGCAGTTTTAAGTAACAAATTGCAGAGGCTCCAGTTGATGTATGGAATCCTATGTTCTGCGATTAAATCCGTATACCTGGTTGTTTTAAGTTATCGCTATTTCGATATCCAGCATCCTCGAAAGATAACTGCAGGATTTCATCGCCACAACTCAGCAATCATCCAAAGTATAAATGTTTATATTTGCAACAACGAACTGGCCAATCACGGCAGCAGCTCAGGTCGATTCATTGAAGGAGATAGATCAGCCGGACCGCTGTTCTCCTGAAAACTGATCCCATCTTGAGAGCAATGGCATCGGCCTCTGCTGCTGAAGCTTTGCAGATTGAGCTGTTCACATTCTGAGAGATTACCCACCGCAGGTATCACTAAGGGTTGTTTGCTGAACTTGTTGTAGTCCGCTGGAGTATGTAGGTGACACGATACCTCCTTGGCCTGAAGTGGACTGCTGAAAAGCACGCTGCACAGGCTTGCACCTGTAAGCAAGCGAGCGTGGCTACTCATCGTAAGGCGCGACTTCTTCTGCCTGCAGTTGATATCCGGCTGTGGCCAGATCACTGTTGAAAGACTTGGCGCTGAGGATCCCGGTAACCCAGACGGTGTCGAAAGCCTGGCGGATCTTTGCATCCCTTTTGGGCACCTTCACATAGACGGTCTGGTTGGCTGGTGGAGGTGGTACATGAATGCAGGCGCCATAGTAGGGTACCAGGAGAAACTCGCTCAGTTTCTTCCCGTCTCCTTCAATCGGCACCACAAAACCCGGTATCTTGACCCGTTTGCCATCCAGGCTCTCAACCACAGGTGCAACCTTCCAGGCCGCTTCGAGCTCATCCATGATTTTCTGTGCCCTGGGGTCGTTATCATCAAGCTCACTGATATCGCCGAACTGATTCATAATCTTGTCAGGCCGGTAGTCCTCCGGAATCATCGCATCCCACTCCAGCTCTGGGGCAGGTTCCGCCTGTATGGAACTCAGGGATAGTTGAAATGCAAAGAAAAGCACTATGGCAAACCAGTTCTTCATCTCTTGACCTCAGGTGTACTTAGGTACCATCACATCAGATTCGCATACTCATGCCGTCGGAGAGGGAGTAGCGATAGGCACGATAACCGGGTATTAGGCCGATAATCAAACTGGAAGTTCCAACCAGACCCAGGATAATCCACTCCCGCAGTGAGGGAATACCGATTGGCAAGTGTAGGCCGTAGTGGCTCTCGATCACCGGTTGGCCGAGTAGCAGGCCCGTGTAAAGCAACAGCAAGCCGATTGCGATCCCAAGCAGGCTAAGCAGCAGGCTCTCGCCGGTGACCAGGAGCAAGATATGTCCCGGGCGGGCTCCAACCGAGCGCAGTATCGCCATCTCCCGGCGCCGTTCATTGAGACCCGCAAGCATTACAGTGAGCATCCCGATCAGGCCCACAAACACCACCAGGACAGTGACGACCAGTAATGCATTCTCTGCCACTCCCATCATGTCCCAGAGCTGCTGCAGTGCTACCCCTGGGAGGATTGCCAGCAGGGGCTCCTTACGGTAATCATTGATCTCCCGCTGAACACGGAAGGTGGCGATTTTGCTCTTCAGTCCTACCAGGAAAGCGGTGATCGCCTTCGGTGTCAGGTTCTTTTCCAGTGCCTCCTCGGCACTGATCTGAAGTCCGGCAACCTGTCTGCCGCCAATCCAATCTTTATGGATCGCCTCAATGCCTTCCAGGGGAACATGGACGGTACGATCGACAGGTGTGCCAGTGGGTTCGAGTATGCCCACCACCTCGAACGGTTTGTCATCATGCAGTGTGAAACTGGTCTTGCCGGCGCCATGGGCGATAATGATCTTCTCACCGATTTGATAGCCGAGCTTACGGGCCACCTCTTGTCCCAATACAGCTTGATAGACCTGCTCGAAAGGTTGGCCCTGGTTGAATGTCAGGGTGTTTTTGTTGCCATATTTGTAATATCGGAAATAGTCCTGATTGGTGCCCATCACCCGATAACCCTGATGTGAATCCCCCAGTGAGATTGGAATGGTCCACTTTACAAGGCTGTGCTCGGCAAACTTTTTATAGCTCTTCCAGGATATGTTGTTGGTAGCGTCACCGATGCGGAATATCGAGTAGAGCAACAGGTTGATCGAGCCACTACGGGCGCCTACCACCAGATCCGTACCTGAAATGGTATGCGCAAAACTGTTGCGCGATTCCACCCGCAACCGCTCGACAGCCAGCAGCAGCGAAACACTCAAGGCGATGCTGATCAGGATCAGCCCCGCCGTATACCGGCGATTGAACAGGCTTTTGAAGGCCAGGGAGAGGATTGCCATTACTGGTCCTCCTGGTTTGCCTGGTTGATGTCATCCAACGCGATGTGGCGCTCGAACAGGGACGCAAGTTGACGGTCATGGCTGACAAACAGCAGGGTCGACCCGGTTTCGTCACACTCCTGAAACAACAACCTTAGAAAAGCCTGCCGCATATCACTGTCGAGGGCGGAGGTGGGCTCATCGGCGATGATGATCTCGGGGGCACCGATCAAGGCCCGGGCGGTGGCTACCCGTTGCTGTTGTCCGACACTGAGCTCTGTTACCGGGCGATGGATGAGGCTCTCGTGGGCCATATCCAGGTGTGTCAGCAGGCGCATCGCTTCAGTGTGTAGATCACCACCCGATTCGTTGGCCTTCTGTTTTCGCAAATGTGAGAAACGGCAGGGCAGGGTGACATTCTCCAACACGGAAAGATAGGGGATGAGATTGAACAGCTGGAAGACAAATCCGATGTGATCGGAGCGGAAATGGTCCCGTCTGGCACCACCGAGTCGGTTTATTGTCTCTCCGAGGACTGTCACCTCACCACGGGTCGGCAGGTTGACCCCGGCTAGCAGCGCCAACAGGGTGCTTTTACCACTACCGCTGGCGCCACCAATAAAGATTCGCTCGCCACGCGGCACTTCGAGGTCCGGTATGTGCAATACTTCCGGCAGGTTTTTACGCCATGCAAAACGAAGGTCTTTTAAGACGATTGCCGCTGTTTGTGACATCAAGGCTCTCAGAGTTCCAGGGAATTGTTTCCGGGAGTCAAGTCTATCTTCTGCTGCCCCTTTTTAGAAATACTCTGGACCTCGATGCGCTCAGTGCCAGGGAAGCGTTTAAACAGCTCGATTTCAATCCTATCCAGCCGTGAGAGTTCCTTGCATTGAAAGCGGTAGTGAGCTGTGAAGTCACTATGGTCCTCTGTTTCGTGCTCATGTTCGTGCTCGTGCTCATGTTCGTGAGCATGCTCACTATGCTCGGTCTCTGGAGATTCGACTTCAATCGACACGGGAGTGCATTGTGCGGCAGAAGGTAGGGTGAATAGCAACCCTGGCTGGTTCAGGGTATCGATCGCCGCCTCAAGGGCATCGATCTGCTTTTTGGATTTCGCCTGATGCTCAAAGCCCACAATGTTCATTGCGGGAGAGTGAAACTCAAGTTCAAGGGTGGAACCGTCCTGGGCAATCAGCAACTGCGCCTCACCATGGACATGGGCCGTATGCTGTTCGTGGTCTGAATCGTCTGCATGGAGCTGATATGAAGCGGTAAGCGTTGAGATGGAAAGAAGGATGAGTCCCAGTTTGGTATTGATCATGGCTTAGTGAACTCCTGATTAGGCTGCATATAATGTTATAACATAACATTATTTTGCAGATGATTCTGCTCATATTATCGAATATTTGGAATATCAGAATTCGTGGCTGCTTCGGTTGTCGAAAATCATGCCAAAGAGGGCTGCTCAAGCCGGCTATATACCAAGTGCGGACATGGCGCCTCAGTATTGATTTGCAAACGTATACTAGCAAGCAGATGCTAAGGAGTTGTAAGATTGATAAACGTCAAATTGGCCACTAAGAGTGGATTAATTGAGCAGATAATTCCCAGGGGGAAAACCAATGTCTGATAAGAACTGGCTCGTATTTCAACTAGAAGAACTGCTTGCAAAAGTACAGCCAGGGGAGGTTCGGTTACACGAATTTTTGCGCTCTCCCTCTTTGAGCTGCTCTGTTTATCATATTCCAGCCGGGTCGAAGGAGATGCAGAGTGCTCATGTAGAGGATGAACTCTATCTTGTCCTAGAAGGTCGAGGGCGACTTCGTGTCGAAACGGACGACCATCCGGTGGAGAAAGGTACACTTCTTTATGTCAAGGCGGCCAGTGAACATACTTTCTTCGAAGTTGAGGAAGATCTGACCGTACTCGCTTTCTTTGGTTCTGCCAGTTCGCTCAAGATCTGATGAAACGGCATTACTGGTTCAGGTCTTTTCAACAGAGCGGGAAGTTATCACAGCACCTACATCTTGTCCGGATGACTCTCGGATTTCGACAATACCCTAAATTCACTAGTGGATTGCCAGGTTGCAAATGGTAATGATAAGCGTTATCATTAAATTCAATTCAGTCACCCAAGCCTCTTCGGCCAAGGCAGCTAAACCACAACAGAGCTGAGTACCGAGAGGCATACATGCATCGATTCAATAGGGGACTTGACTGTAAAGGGGCCTTTATAGAAGTTCCGGCTGCGAAATCTAGACGGCAAAGCACTTTGTATCCGTATTCTCTCCAAAGCCACTTTCATTTAGTTACCTGCCTTTACAGCTAAATTAGCAACAACTCAGCTGACTGGAGTCAAACTCTACCCACTTATTAAAATGAGGGACAACTCATGGATCAGCAATTCCTAGAAGTCGAGACAGT
>JAKSBX010000151.1 GCA_022360905.1 Chromatiales bacterium | reverse complement strand
GTATCGAATCGATCACCGATCTGAACTACGAACGGCATGAGTGCGAAATGGCCATCTATATCGACTGATTGCTGCAAACCATTTTGCACTTCAAGGATGGGGGAGTTACGACGGGCCCTCTCCCTAAGGAGAGGGCATCAAGGATTTGAACTAAACCTCAGAGCAGTTTGACCACAACCATCCTGCTGGTCAGCACACCGCTCTGATCCACATAGTCACCACTGGAAAGCAGGCCTTTCACCAGACTGCCCGCTTCGATTCGTGTCTCCAGGTCCGCTGCAAAATTGGCAAAATCCGTATGCAGTTGCAGAGTTTCCCCCTCCTCGATCCAGAAACTCCCATCCCCATCCGCATGGGGTACGATCACCGGTTCCACCCCCAACTCAGTCAGGTCGATCACGATACCGGCCCGGCCCAGATGATGGAAAAGCTCCGCATCCGTCAGATCGAGGGTCAGACCCTCTGCCGAGATGGCACTGAACGCATTGGCGCTGCCGCTGCCGTAACCCAGGGTCAACACCGCCGCAACCTCGGTCAGGTCAACCAGGCTTTGGGCCGTGAAATCGGCCGGTGCTGTGGCGAATGGGGTAACAAAGCCAATCACCCGCAATGGCACACCCGCACCAATCTGCGAGATATCCAATGCACCATGATCCACTTCATAGTTTTGTGGATCGGCATCGGTCGCCGCACTACTGCCGGTACCGCTGAAATCAAAAAGTGAAACCGGCCGGCCATCGATCTTCTGCAGATCGACCACCAAAGCGCTCTCCTCATCGACCCGAGTGCTGCTGAGCACGGTCACCAGCATTCTTAGATGATCTGCACTCAGACTCGACTCGGCCCCATCCAGGTTACCGAACACCAGTACCCGCTGACCAACGGAAATCTCACCGCTATCGTGTTCCTCGGTTGATAGCTGTTTTTTGACCCCGGTCTCCCCATCCCACTGCACGTCGATGGTATCCCGGAAGACCACTGAGCCATCCGCCCGCATTAGTGTCGCCCCTCTGACGGTCAACTGATCACCGCTGCGGGAAATCACATTGCCTCTAACCACATCAAGATCGCCACCAGGCACACTGGAACCGGCATAGACTTCCGTTGCCTGATAGGTGAACCTGTTGTTAACCCGTTGCAACTCACCTACCGCCAGGGTCGCCGTAAATGTCGGGACGGCATCGAGGGCCGTCAGTCCACTCTCTCCCTGATAGGTCTCGCCGTCGATTTCATAATAGGTCTCATCGGAAACGCGCACCGTCAACTCGCCGAAACGGTTCTGTCGATTGAAACGGTGACGAAACGGGCGGATGCTGATCTCAAACTCACTGTTCTCACTATCCACATCCAGTAAAGGTCCACGCAGACGATGGGGCTTGGGACGATCGAGCTCTACATCAGCCAGCAGGATCGGTTGTACGGTCAATACCGGCTCCGCTCCGCTGAGATCCACCTGATTCGAGGTATTGAGATCGAAATCGAGGGTAAGATGAGCGGGTATGCCTGGTGCGATCAACAGAGATTGTCGGCCTTCAATATGCACCGACAGTTCAAGCTGGCTCAGCGTCTCCCCGGCTTCATTGAGAATGTTGCCCGGTGGCACCTCCACCAACTCGCCACTCTCGTCTTCCACCCAGATCTCAGCACTGCTGTAGTCCACCACCATTTCGGCCTTCACATAGCGTCCTGACGGTACGGTGGCCGCGGTGACGAACTCGGTCATATCCGTGTACTGGGCAAAATCGATACGGGTATTGAGCGGCAGGGTATCCACCACCGCACCGTTCTGTTTGGTCAGGGTGAGTGAGACCACATCCACGGTATAGCTGCTGAAATCCCCGGGGGCATCGGTCACACCGATCACCAATCTTCCGCTCTCGTCAGTCCCGGTTTCCCCTGTGGAATCGGAACTACCGCCCCCGCCACACCCCGTCAACAGGAACATCAGACTAAGTAAGCCGGGCAGAAACCAGTTGTCTAAAATACCTTTCATTACCATTTCCTCTTTATTGATTGAATAATCCTTGTCAGACGATTTGATCCGTCCTCTAAAGGGATTAACGCAATCAATGCGAACTGGTTGACAGGAAAATTACTGGGATGTTTTTTATTTGGCAGTGGGCGCGAATTTACCAGAAGAGGGTCAGCCCGAGATTGGAGAAGAGAATCTTATCCTCGGCGTAATCCACATCCTGTACGCCACCCATGAGATTCAAACTGAGTTGATCGTTGAGGGGAATATCGAATGAGAGACTGGTCAGGCTGGCATAGTTGCCATCCACGGCGGAACGACTGCGGCTCCAGTCCAAGTCGACACTGATCTCTCCGAGCAGCTTGCCGATGCCGATCGAGTAGCGGTAGTCGTCCAGGCCACTGGCCAGATCGAGTGTATCGAGCGAAAATGCATAGATGGCCCGATAGTCCTCATCCAGGCGACTGATATTTTTCGAGTAGTCATAGTTGAAATAGGCACCGCTGAAGACCCAGTCGTCAGCATAATAACTGAGTATCAGACCGATATCCCGGCCCTCCACATCGACATGATTGGCAGAACGTTGAGACCGCTCACTCAGTTGCAAGCGAATATCCCTTTGCTGGGGCATCAACGTCACCGAGAAATCACCAAGATTCATGGTGAAGCCAAGCCACAGGGTTTCGATGGTCAGTGCCTCTTCATCCCCCCAATCTTCAAAACCGACCGAAATACTGACTTCCGCCAGTGGATCGGTAGTAAGACCCAGTGAGTAGTAGTCGGTCTCCAGTTGTGCCTGATCCGATTCGACATAACTTTCACCGTAGGAGAAATCGAACTGGGAATAGAGCGGCCCCGCCAGACTGATGTCGAACTGGCGGCTCCAGCCATCCGCATCGTCGATACCGACATTCACGCCCAGACTGGATTGGGC
>JAKSBX010000157.1 GCA_022360905.1 Chromatiales bacterium | reverse complement strand
TCGGCACTGCCTTGAGACAGTCTGTAGTGGCTGTATGTGTGGCAGCCGATATCGTGTCCTGCCATGTTTAGCTGTTCGATATCTCCTCGGGAAAGGTATTTTTCCCCTTTCTCAGCATTGCACTGTTCATCCCCGCAAGCGAGACCGGTTGCAATATAGAAGGTCGCCTTGACTGAAAACCGGTCCAGTATGGCGATACCGTTTTCCACGGCGCTGGCGGGAACATCATCGAAACTGAAGCTGATGATCGCCTGGCTCATTTCGATATCGCGGCGGTCATTGACAAAGGATCTGTATAGCCGGGTTTTCGATTCTTGCAGGACTTTTCTGATGACTGACATGTTTTGCTGTTCCGAATCGTCTCGATGGTACTCAGTATTGGGGGGCCAGTTTTGTTGATGGAGTAAGCCATCCTGGTGAGTTTGGCTTACACCCCATCGGGTTTGGTTAACAGAATCCTGGATGGAACCAATACCACTGTAAATTATCTGGTTTTAGCCTCTGTTCAGCTGCCGGTCATGAGATATTCCACTAGTGTACAGATCTGATTCGCTCGGTATACTGACTGCCGGATACTCTGGTTGCTTAATCCTTGATCCCTCAATGCATAGGCTTCTATTGCTCATTGTACTCAATGTCATGGTTGTCTGTCCCTGTGTTGTTAATGAGGGCTAAACAGTTTGGAAAGAGTAATCGGTGCTTCGAACTGGAACGACAAGCGGTTGTTGAAGTGTGTTCGGGCTAAGTGTGACTGTGAGCGTGTGACAGCCTAAGATTTGGAGGTGGTGATGAAGTTGCTATGGTTGATTGGCTTGCTGCTCTTCGGTGCAAACCTGAGCCTGGCCTCAGAGGTGGCGGACAAAGACCCGGTACGTGTTTTTACCTCGGAAGAGTCGTTCGAGGACGTGGTGGAGAATATTAAAATGGCCATCGTCGATCAGGGGTTGCTGGTGAGTGGCACCCTCCACGTCAGCGATATGTTGAATCGCACGGCAGCTGATCTTGGCTATTCAGAGGTGTTTCAGAAAGCAGAATCGGTTGAGTTTTGCAGTGCCTTGATGTCACACAAGATGGCTCAGGCGGCTGCGGAAAACATCGCCATATGCCCCTTTACCATCGCTGTATACGTGAAGAAAAGCGAGCCCGAAAAAGTCTATGCCTCCTATCGGGTTCCTCTGCTGATGGGGGATCGTGGTGAGGTATCTAAGGCTATTGTTGAGCTACTCGAAACCATTCTTGAAGAGTCCTTGTAAAACAAATGGTTAGCTGTATATCATTGGACAATGCCGAACTCGCCATGGGAATTAAATTCCTTTGATTTTGTGTATTCGTGCAAATGCTGTAATAAATTCAAGGACATCAATTACTTGCCGTAATAGAATAATAACCCGGAGGTATGCCGGGTTTTTGGGGTGTTGAAAATGGGGTTTTGCCTAAGACCTGTTCACAAAACAACCCTAGACAGCAACCATGGACACCCGCCTGGGTCGTTTGGAGAATTGTAGGAATGTCAGAGGTTTATCAAGTCATCTATAGCGGCAAGTTGCAGCCTTCTGCAGATCAGTCCCGTCTGGTTGCGCTATTCAGCGAAAAGTTCAAACTGGGCCAGGAGAAGGCACAGCGATTGATCACGGGTGGCAAGGCAATAACCCTTAAAAAGGATCTCGATCTGGACAAGGCGCTCAAGTATCGGGAGGCGCTTGAAAAGTTGGGGATGATCATAGTAATCGATCCCGACCCTGATTTGGTCACACCCGAACCTTCGGAACTCACCCTTGATATCTATAGTGGTGGTGATGATGAGACAACCGAGGTGTTGGACCAGTCCCAAATTCATCGGGAGCGCTGCCCGAAATGCGATTCAGGCAATATGCAGCTGGGCATCTGTCAGGATTGCGGTATTGTGGCGGCAAAGTATCTCGCTGCCCAGGCCAGAGGTGAAATACCCGAATCCCCTCAGGAAGAGGTCCGCAAAGAAGATCCCTACACTCCGCCTGAAGCGGATCTGGAGGAGCCTAGAGATGGCGATATGGTCGGGCCAAGGTCGGTTTCCGCCGGGCGAGCATTCAGATGGGTGGCTGATGGCTGGGCGTTTTTCAAAGATGCCCCCTGGTCCTGGATGATCGCTCTCGTACTCTGGGGTGTCGTCAATGCTCTGGTAGCGATGGTGCCGTTCGTCGGCGCTATTGTCATTACCCTGCTCGCCCCGACCCTGGTGGCCGGCTTCATGATCGGTTGTCGGGAACAGGAAGAGGGAGAGCCGTTTACGCCCAGTCAACTGTTTGCCGGATTCAGCCACAATTTTGGGCAGACGGTTATGGTTGGTCTGTTCTATTTGATCTTCTCCGGATTGATCGTTTTCGGCATGATGCTTGCCATGTTCGGCTCCCTGGGCAGCGTGTTTCCCCAGGTGGGTGAGGTTGATGTCGTATCGTCGGTGGCACTTACCACCCCGATAATCGCCAGCTTCGCTGTCGGAATGCTTGCTTTCACACTGCTGTTGATGGCCTACATATTTGCCCCGGCACTGGTTGCACTGGAGGATGTGGGTGCCTGGCAGGCGATGAAAATGAGCTTTATGGGGTGCTTGAAGAACCTCTTGCCGCTTACCCTCTACAGCATCCTGGCGTTACTATTGTTTCTTATGAACGGCCTGTTTATGCTCTTGTCTCCAGTCTCAGTAGTGCTTGCAGGTGTGCTCTTCGTGTTGGGACTGCTGATCCTCTTTCCAGTACAGATTGGTGCAATCTATACGGCTTACACGGATATCTATTACGATTGAAATGTGACACAGGTATGACGGAAAGGATTCCTGATTCCCCTCTGGATACCCTCAGGCGGTATGAAATACCTGAAGGGGTTACACTTCATCTGCGAGTTGCCGGGCCGGTCGTGCGCGCCTGTGCCTGGGCGATCGATGCGCTGATCAGAAGCTTAATCTACCTCTCTCTCGCCGTGCTGCTGGGTTACCTGGGTGGCCTGGGCTTAGGGGTAATGCTGATCGGTTTTTTTCTGATTGAGTGGTTCTACCCGGTAGTGTTCGAATTGCACAACGGGGCTACCCCAGGCAAACGGGCCATGGGCATTCTGGTGATTCAAGAGAATGGGACTCCGGTAACCCCGGCTGCCTCGGTAATTCGTAATCTGTTGCGCAGTACGGATTTTTTACCGTTTCTCTATGGAGTAGGGTTGGTGACCATGCTAAGCAACCGCAGTTTCCAACGCCTGGGCGATCTGGCGGCCGGAACGCTGGTGGTCTATCGTGATCAGAACATTGAGCGAATGGATCCGGCAACTTCTACAACCCTTAAGCCGCCGATGGATCTCTCTGAGGAGGAACAACTGGTGATTCTGAATTTTGCCGAGCGACGAGAGACACTCTCTGAAGAGCGCCGGCAAGAGTTGGCAGAACTGCTTTCCACACAGACCGGCTTGCAAGGGGCTGCGGCTGAGCAGGCCATCTACGGTTATGCCAACTGGATTCTCAAGGGACGCTGATGAAGCAACAGCAGTTTGAACTTGAAAATCAACCGTTGTGGGAAGAGGTTGAATCCCTGATGGGGGATCTGCAGCGTAAGCGCCAGCATCGGCGTTTGAGCAAGCAGCAGCATCTTCAATTTCCGCTCCTCTATCGCAAGCTATGCAGTCACTATGCCCTGGCCCGCAGTCGTGGTTTCAGTCCGGCGCTGGTGGATCAGTTGCACAGTTTGGTATTGCGTGGACATCCGCTGCTCTACCGCTTCAAGGGTGACTGGCTATGGCGTACTTTGCAGTTTGTCTTGAACGGTTTTCCCCGGGCATTAAGACGTCAAAAAAACTATTTTTTGATTGCCCTGATGGCCTTTCTGTTACCTGGGGTGATCATGGGAAGTATCTGCTTTTTCAATGAAGATCTGATCTACACCGTGATGAGTGAGTCGATGGTGGCAGAGATGGAACAAAACTATGATCCGGCAAATGATCGACCTGGCCGATCGGCTGAGCGCAGCTCAGATACGGATTTCATGATGTTTGGTTTCTATATCATGAACAACATCGGTATCGGTTTTCGTACCTTTGCTTCAGGCATTCTGTTTGGAATCGGGTCGCTGTTTTTTCTCGTGTTTAATGGATTGGTGATTGGCGGGGTGGCGGGTCATTTGAGCCGCTTGGGCTATCACGATACCTTTTGGCCATTTGTTTCCGGTCATGGGTCGTTTGAGCTGACCGCGATCGTCATCTGTGGTGCCGCGGGATTGATGTTGGGTCATGCCCTGTTGGCGCCTGGGCAGCAGACACGTCTGCAGGCGTTAAAACGGGGGGCGCTCGAGGCACTGCCTTTGGTGATGGGGGCCGCTTTAATGTTGCTTTGTGCGGCGTTTATCGAGGCCTTCTGGTCATCCGGTTCGGTGGCGGTTGCCACAAAATATAGTGTTGCAGCGCTACTCTGGGCGGTGGTGATTCTCTATCTGCTATTTATGGGGCGCAAAGATGGATCTGGATAAGATCGCCATCAAGCTGCGTCCACGAGCGAGCTGGGAAGGCATCGATCTGGGATTCACCATGGCCAGACAGTGGTTCATTAATTTGTGGCTTCTCTGGCTGTGTAGTGCACTACCTGTGATGGTGCTGTTGGTTGTGTTGCCTTTACCCTTGTGGCTGGCAGGATTGATCCTATGGTGGTTGAAACCGGTCTATGAGCCGCCTCTACTCTACTGGATGAGTCGCCGGGTATTCTCTGAAACGATCACCTTGAGCGGCGTGTTCAAGGGTTGGAACAGCATTGTGCTGCCTCAGTTGTTTGCCATGCTTACTTGGCGTCGATTGACACCGGCCCGTTCTTTTTTCATGCCGGTGGTTGTGCTGGAGGGGTTGCGGGGTCAGAGGCGGACAAAGCGTATCAACGTGCTGGCCAAAAACAGTGGAGCCGCTTCCTGGCTGACCATTGTCGGGCTCCATTTCGAAGTGATTCTGCAGTTCGGCTTGTTGGGATTGATTCTGGTCATGATACCCGAAGATCTGTTGTGGACCGATTGGCAGAGCTATCTGTTCGAGCCCGATCCACTCAGTGAGTGGTTGCACCATCTCACGGCGCTGGCGGCAATGTCACTGATCGCACCGTTCTATGTGGCAGCTGGATTTGCGCTCTACCTGACCCGCCGCAGTCAATTGGAGGCCTGGGACCTGGAGTTGGGGCTGCGCAAGATGGCGCAGCGGCATACACCCCGTAAACACGATGCCAGCGCCTCAACAAAGCACCATACGCTGCTTGCCTGCATTGGTGTTTTATTGATCGGTTTGTCTCTGCCTGAGACCGTGCAGGCCAAACAGGTCAGCAGTCAGGAGGCCCGCACACTGATTCAGGAGGTGCTGGCGGATGATGCTTTCGGAGAAGAGAAGACGATCTACTTTTGGGAGTATGTGGGGGAGGAGGAGAATCAGTCAGATGAATTGGATTCGGCCTTTTTTCGCTGGCTGGAATCGATCGCCGAATCCGCCGCCGGTTTGGGTGAATTGCTGTTGTGGATCGTGGTTATCCTGCTGCTCGCCTATCTGCTCCATTGGTATCTAAAAAACAGATCCGGCTTGGTGGGATCCCCTGCAAAGGGCCGTACCAGGCTGGCAACGCCGACCACTGTGGCGGGTCTGGATCTACGCCCGGAAAGCATGCCCGATGACCCTTCAGTCGAGGCACTTGGAATGATCGAGCGGGGAGATCTGCGGGAAGGATTGTCGCTGCTCTACCGGGCCACCCTGTCCCGGCTGGTGCACCATTACGACTTGCCGATCAAAGCTGGGGATACGGAGGGTCAATGTCTGCACAGGAGTCGCAGTTTGCAGATCCCCGCGCTGTTTGACTACTTCAATGAACTGACAGCTGTTTGGCAGAAGCTTGCCTATGCCCACCAGCAACCGCAGAAGGATCAATTACGCGGACTTTGCCACGCATGGAGTGACCACTTCGGAGTCAACCATGCGGGATAGTCTGAAAGCAGGCCTGTTATTGCTGCTGCTATTGGCTATGCTCAGCATCCTCGGCTGGCTCTGGTTCGAAAAGAATTTTGAGCGTCGCGAAGAGGTTGTGAGAAGTACCATGAGTATCGAAGCCCGGCGTAACCCCATGCTGGCCGCTGAGATGTTCCTGACTCGCCTGGGCTTGTCGGTCGAGAGTCGATCGGGAAGAGCGTATCTGACCCAGCCACCCGAAGATCGGGGCTTGTTGCTGGTGCGTGATATGGGGCCCCCTTTGACAGAGAGCGCATTAACCAATTTACTTGCCTGGGTTGAGCGGGGTGGTCATCTGCTGGCAGCGCCCAGTACTCAGTTGGAAGCGGGTGGCAAGGATAGCCTGCTGGAAAAATTCGGTGTCAGCCTGGTCGTGCCGGATGAGATCGAGGATGAGGCAGATCAGCGGCTGCTCGATCTTCCTGGCCTGGTTGATGGATTGACGCTCGATGTCGATCTGCAACGTCGGTTTGAGCTCGATGAAAGCTTCGAAGCCGTGATTCCGCTGGTTGAAGATCCCAGTTATCTGGTGTTTCCCTGGGGAGATGGATTTGTCACCTTGATCAGCGATAGTGGTGTTTTCACCAATAACCGGATTGGGAAATTTGACCATGCTCGACTGCTGGCCCATGTTGCACCGGATCAGGGGCGTGTCTGGCTGCTCTACAGTGCGCAGATGCCCTCACTGCTCAGCTTGATTTGGCACTGGGCGCCCTATCTGGTTCTCACCCTGGTGCTGCTGGGGTTGCTGACAGTTTGGTGGATGAGCAGAAGCAGTGGGCCACGACTGACAATCCAGGCATCCGGCCGGCGAGATCTGCTGGAACATCTGCAAGCCAGTGCTGAGTTTGCCTGGCGCAATGACCTCAAAACCGGACTGCTGGAAGGGGCTCGGCAACAGGTGGAGAAGCGTTGGCTGGCGGCCCACCCGGTACTGATTCAGCTTGATGGCGAGGCGCGCAGTGAATGGCTTGCCAAACGGACCGGATTGAGTGCATCGGCAATTTTCAAAGCACTCTATCCCGATCAGTTGGATACCATGCAAATGATTAAAAACAGTATTAATCTGCAGCGATTATTGGCTGCATTACATCCGGACAGGAAAGTGAAATAGACATGCATGAAGAAACCTCCCCCCCTCAGGACAGGTTGGACCGGGCCAGGCAGTTGGAGGGTGAGATCGCCCGTGCCGTGATCGGACAGAATCAGGTAATCCATGAAGTGGTTTTAGCCCTGTTTGCGGCCGGTCATGTGTTGGTGGAGGGCGTTCCAGGGCTGGGCAAGACTCTGCTGGTAAGAAGCCTCTCGGCTGCCATACAGGGTGAGTTCAGCCGTATCCAGTTTACCCCTGATCTGATGCCGAGTGATATCTCGGGTCATATCATGTTCGATATGAAGAGTGAGAATTTTCGGGTACGCAAGGGTCCGGTGTTCTGTAACCTGCTGTTGGCGGATGAGATTAATCGTTCGCCGGCAAAAACCCAGTCAGCACTGCTTGAAGCGATGCAGGAGCAGCAGGTGACCATCGAGGGCAGGACCTTCCCCTTAACTCCCCCATTTCTTGTGCTTGCCACCCAAAACCCGATTGAGCAGGAGGGTACTTATCCCCTACCGCAGGCTCAATTGGATCGCTTCTTGGTGAAGGTGTTTATCGACTACCCGGAGGAGAGCGATGAACAGCAGATGGTCAAGCAGATCACCGACGGCCGGGTGGGAGACCAACTCGATACTTCCACCATCCGGCCACTAATGAAAGCCGAAGAGATTCCTCAGATTCAGAATCATGTGGCCAGTCTGAATGTGGACGATGAGATCATCAACTATGCCGTTAGATTGATCCGGGCCGCCCGGGATTGGAACGGTATCGAGGCAGGGCCCGGGCCGCGGGGCACCATCTCCCTGTTGCGCGCCGCCAGGGCGGAGGCCTTTTTAGGCGATCGGGACTTTGTGACACCTGACGATATCAAGCGTGCCGCGCTGCCGGTGCTGCGCCACCGGGTTCGTCTGACCACCGATCTGGAAATTGAAGGTTATCGACCGGAGGATGTTCTGAAAGATCTTCTGGACAATCTGCCGGCACCGAGAAAGTGACACCATCGCACCGCTTGATCGCTGCTTTGGGGCTGCTGCTCCTGCCGGCCATGCTGGCGGTCTGGTATCCCCTATGGGGTTATCTCTGGTTGGCCGGGTCGGTATTGCTGATATTGTTGGCGATGGTCGATCTGTGGCATTTGCGGCGGATTCCTCTGCCGAGGGTGGAGCGGCGGCTGCATACCACCATCCCTGTCGGCGTTTGGACCAAGGTGCAGCTGCAACTGGAGAATCGTGCCGACAATAACCTAATGGTTACTGTTCATGATCACCACCCCGCGGATTGTGATGTCAGGGATCAGCCACTAACCGTTGATTTGCCGGCTCAGCGTCAACTGACGATCCAGTATCAAATCCTACCGAGAGGCCGTGGCGATAAGCAGTTTGCCGGTGTCGATCTGGCCATCCATTCAGCCTTGAAGTTATGGCGGCTGAAACGGTTTTTGGATCACCCGACGCGGGTCAGGGTCTATCCCAATTTTCGTGAGATTGCCCATTTCGCGCTGTTGGCGACAGATAACCATCTCAGCCAGATGGGCGTCAGACGACGTCAGCGACGAGGGGAGGGCAGTGATTTTCATCAGCTCAGAGAGTATCGGCTGGGCGATGCGCTGCGTCAGATTGATTGGAAGGCCAGTTCCCGCTACCGCCGGTTAATCTCCAAAGAGTATCAGGATGAACGAGACCAACAGTTGGTGTTTCTACTTGATTGTGGGCGCCATATGCGCCACCGGGATGAGCAGGGTGCCCATCTGGATCATGTATTGAATGCAATGCTGCTGTTGAGTTACGTGGCCGAACGCCAGGGGGATGGGGTCGGCTTTCTCAGTTTTGGCGGCATCGACCGTTGGCAGCCACCGGTCAAGGGAGGGGATCTGGTGCGGCGGATACTCGATCGCAGTTACGATATCGAGCCTACCCTGGAGGCGGCGGACTATCTCTCCGCAGCCCGGCAGTTGATGTCACTGCAAAACAGAAGAGCATTGATAGTGATACTCACCAACAGCCGCACGGAAGAGCAGAACGAGTTGCAGAAGGCGGTCTCGATTCTGGCCAAAAGACACCTGGTGGTGGTGGCGGATATACATGAGGCAAGCCTGGATCATGTGCTGGAACAGCCGGTCACGGATCGGAAGAGCGCATTACGCTTTCAGGCTGTGGTTGACTACCTGGGAGAGCGCAGAGAGAGTCACGAGCGGCTGCAATACCGCGGTGGGATGGTTATCGACAGTCGACCTCAACAGCTACCGATCAATCTGGTGAATGCCTATCTGGATGTCAAAGCATCGGGGGCCTTGTAGTTGTGATTCGTCAGCTAGTTTTAGGGAAGCCGCTTAGCTGGCTGGAATATTGACAAGCGGAAAATCGATAGGCTTCCGGCCGGTTCGGAAAACGTCATTCCGCTGCGGCGGTCGATTCAATTGTGGCAAATGGATCGATGATTTACTCGGCTCGCCCTTCGAGCCGACTATCAGTCGTTCAATGGGTTTCGCGCTTTTGTCCGGTATTCACGGTAATGACTGTCATCACCAGGGAGCAAAAGAGCGCACTGCGGGTATCAGCCAGGCCTGAACTCGTAACATATTGATTATACAAAGGCAGGCACACGCCGGCTGAAAGTAATATACTTAGTCGCCTGACAATTAACCCGGTACCTTGAAGCGTGGCTTTCATAGGCTGAATTTACAGCTTGTCGCATACGTTGAGATAACCCTTGTCCTGCCAAAAAACGAAAAGGCGATCGAAGTAATGGAGACTGAAGAGGCTAAGCCTAAGAAACGCAGTAGAGGTATCTATCTGCTGCCCAATCTGTTTACCACCGCAGCGCTGTTTGCCGGTTTCTATGCAATTCTGGCCGCCGTCAACGGTAAGTTCGAAGTGGCATCGGTGGCGATCTTTGTCGCCATGCTGATGGATGGTCTGGATGGCCGGGTCGCCCGTCTGACCAAAACCCAATCCGCATTCGGCGCCGAGTACGACAGTCTGTCGGATATGGTCTCATTCGGATTGGCGCCTGCCCTGGTGGTCTATATCTGGGCACTCAGTGAGTTGGGTAAGCTGGGTTGGTTGGCGGCCTTCATCTACACCGCCAGCAGTGCCTTGCGCCTGGCCCGCTTCAACACCCAGATCGGCATCGCCGACAAAAAATATTTTCAGGGGCTGCCCAGTCCATCTGCCGCGGCGATCATGGCTGGTGGGGTATGGCTTGGTGTGGACTATGAGGTCTCCGGCCAAAGCCTGGATTGGGTGGCGGCTGTGTTAACCACCCTGGTGGGATTGCTGATGGTCAGCAATTTCCGCTATCACAGCTTCAAGGAGATCGACTTCAGCGGCAAGGTGCCTTTCATTGTGCTGGTGGTGGTGATGGTGGTGCTGGCGATTATCCAGACCCATCCCCCCACCGTACTGTTTGCCCTGTTTCTGGTTTATGCCATCTCCGGACCGGTACTGACCCTTACCCAGTTGCGCAAACACCGGGAGGAGCGGGTTGCCACCGATCAGGATAGTGAAGCCGATCAGGATAGAGAGTGATTCTGCTGTGATTGGCAATACCCCGGCGCTGGGTTATATTCGCCAGGGCTCGGATCAACAGAAGTCTGAAGCCGGTATTCACTGGCGGCTCTCCGCTGCCGTGTTGGATTACCGCTCTGTTCCTGGCACAACCAGGATCGGATAACATACTATTCTTAAAACAGATTCTTCTGAGGTCTGTTAACACGCATCCAGTCGGACGCGTGGTACAGGCCCTGAGATAACTATTTTTGTGAGCAAGCCCCTGGGCCTGAGATCTGCATGGCTGCGGACTCCCCTGTCTTGCTGGAGAGAAGCATGAGTCAAGCCGATCAACTGATCATTTTCGATACCACATTGCGGGACGGTGAACAGAGTCCCGGCGCATCCATGACCAAGGATGAGAAGGTCCGTATCGGCAAAGCATTGGAAAAGCTGCAGGTGGATGTTATCGAGGCCGGTTTTCCGATCGCCAGTCCAGGTGATTTCGAGGCGGTTTCAGCGGTGGCCAATGTGGTCAAGGATTCCACGATCTGCGGCTTGGCCCGAGCCCTGGATAAGGACATAGACCGGGCAGGCGAAGCGCTCAAACATGCCAACTCCTCACGTATCCACACCTTCATCGCTACCTCACCGATTCACATGCAGCATAAACTGCGGATGAATCCGGATCAGGTGGTTGAGCAGGCGGTCCATGCGGTCAAACGGGCTCGTCAATATACCGAT
>JAKSBX010000080.1 GCA_022360905.1 Chromatiales bacterium | reverse complement strand
CCCATTGCGGTCCCTCATCTTCTTTTAACAAATCAAGTGAAACCTGTAATACAATCTTCGTTGCTTGCGGACTTATAGTCGCTCGAGAACTTAATGTTGTTTTATTATCGCAGGCTCAAGCGGCCGTGAGACTCAACTCTCCTCCATCTCCCATATCCCACCTCGAAACTGTTCCAGGATCAGCACCTATAATCTGAGCCAAATCTCTCTGAGAGAGCCCCTGATGTGTGCGGCGCAGCATTATTTTCCTCCCCAGCGTATCTCCAGACTGATCTTCCCATAAATCTAGTAAATTACCCAGGCTAGACTACAATCTAGATTGTTTGCGTTATGTCGTTGAATAACTGTATAAAAACGCACATATTCATAACAACGTCATAAGCTTTGCCAATCTCATGTAACGAGCGCACTAAAAATGATAATTGCTCACAATAATCTGTTCCTTCCCTATACGATAGATTCTTGTAGCTCTTGGCGAATAGAGATAGGTAATGACTGTCCGCAATAAATTTTTCCTGATACTAATCCTGATCGCCATCGAGACAGTGGTGCTCACAAGTATCATGTATTGGATGCGTAACGCGGAACAGGCACATATTGATCGGATCAACTTCGCTCATACACAACGTGACATACTGCTCCAGATCACACTCAGTACCAGCAAACAAATGCGGGTGATTTCCCATTTGTTACTTCAGGATGAACCGTACGATTATTCAGCGCATGTTATATATAAAAGACAAGTGCAAGCGTCGCTCGACAGACTACAACGCCTAACCAGGGATGAGTTGGCGTTTGTTAACGAAAAGGAAAGTGCGGAAGAAAAGAAAGAACTAGAGGCTCTCAAGAATCTACACAGAATCAACAACAGCATTGCAGATGAAACAGAGAAAGCGTTCAAACTTCAAAGCGAAGGGCGACAAAAACAGGCCTACAAACACTTCAAAGAAGTCATTGAAAAGTTATATGTCGAGGAATTTTCTACCTTAATTGAAGAACAGGTTCGGGGAGAGCGCTCGGAGGTTGATCAGGCCCAAGCAGCAATTGGGCACAAGAATGCATATTATCGTCGTATTGCAGCGGGATTCTCCATCCTGATAGCACTCATCACACTTACAATTACTTTCCAAATTGTAGCCGGGTTATCTCGCCAGTTATCGCTGCTAGTCGATGCTTCAGGAAGGATTGGAAAAGGCCAGCTTGATACTAAAGTGGCGATTAGAAACCAGGATGAATTTGGACAACTAGCTTCCACACTCAATTCCATTACCAGCGGCCTAAAAGAATCCCGCGTAAAGATTGATGCCGCCAGAGACTACTTGGATAACATTCTATCTTCCATGACTGACATCCTGTTCGTGATCAGCCCTCAGGGGGGTATCTTAAAGACAAACCGTGCCGCCGAATTCTTACTGGGATATACGGAGGAGCAATTACTCGATAAGCCTATCGAGACCATTTTTGCATCAGGCAAAGGACCGTTAACCCACGGTTCGGATGTTATTGAACTTATCCAAAAAGGCGAATGTTATGGGGTTGAGCAATGCTATCAAGCAAGGGACGGCACTCATATACCCATGCTCATCTCAGGCTCGATACTGTATACCCAGTCAGGAGAAGACGTTGGGACACTACTTGTCGCGCAAGATATCAGCAAACTGAAGGAGTCAGAAAATCAGCGTCACTATTTTGCCTATTACGATCAATTATCAGGGCTACCCAATCGACGCCATTTCGACATTCGATTGCAGGAAGCAATAAATCATTCCTCGACGAATTCAACATTTCTTGCTCTGATTGTTTTGGATTTAGATCACTTCAAAATGGTTAATGACTCCATAGGTCATGATGTCGGTGACGAACTGATTAAAGCAGTTGCAGAAAGGTTGAAAAAGCGCTTAGAACATGAAGACACGCTTTTTCGAATCGGCGGTGACGAGTTTTCAGTTATTTTGCAACATACCAGCAATTCGAAGGATGTTGCAGTCATTGCTCAAAATATCATGGCAGAAATAGAACGACCGATTTCGATCAATGGGGATCAGATCTATATTAGCGCGAGTCTTGGCATTAGCGTTTATCCCAATGATGCGAATGATAGCCACACCTTATTTAAATGTGCCGAGTCTGCTTTACACTTGGCAAAAGAGCATGGTAGAAACAACTATCAGTTTTATAAACCAGAACTGACCACATCTTCCTTCGAACACTTTTCGATCATCAGTAATTTACGACGCGCGCTTGATAATGACGAATTTGAAGTTTATTTTCAGCCGCAGCTTTTAATGACAAACAATCAAATTACCAGTGCCGAGGCATTAGTGCGCTGGCGACACCCCGAAAGAGGATTACTTTCTCCGGGTACGTTTCTTCACATTGCCGAAAAAAGCAATCTCATTTCAGAAATCAGCAAACTGGTATTATACAAGACCTGTATGCAAGCTAAGCACTGGCAAGATGCTGGATTATCACCTATAACCGTGGCGGTCAATATGGCGGGCCAGCAAATCCACTTCGAGGACATCACTGAGCATGTTCATTCGGTTTTGGAAAAGACCGGGTTTGACCCACAATATCTTGAACTTGAGATAACGGAAAACTTCTTCCTTGGTTCCGGTGACAGAATAGGAAAAATATTAAGAGATCTGGATGCAATGGGGATTACTATTTCGATCGATGATTTCGGCACTGGGTATTCATCGCTCGGCTATTTACAACGACTACCTATTAGCAAACTCAAAATCGATCAGGGTTTTGTGAGAGAAATACATGAAAACGAAAATGATAAAGCCATAGTTCGTGCTGTTATCGCGATGGGTCATAGCTTAGGGCTACGAATCATTGCTGAAGGGGTAGAAACCTATGCCCAGAAATCCTTCTTGGAGGCAGAAGGTTGTGATGAGTATCAAGGATATCTTTTCAGTAAGCCAGTGCCTGCCAATGAATTTGTTGAATTATTAAAAAATTCGCCTTAAAGACACACTTGGCTTAAAACCAGATAGCCGCCTGATTTTTGTGTGGATGTTAGGCCTTAAAGAAAATCTCGACACACTTTGCATTTCACCCTAGCCATATCTCGAGTACGGAAGCTTCTAAAAGACATTTTAAATAGTTAATTTAATAACACAGTATGAGATCAAGGACGATGATGGAAACATCGTTAATATCAACTCCTTTTGTAAACGTCTCGGGCATCCAGCCCTGGTCGAGAGTAATATCCGAATAGACAAGCCGGGGCTCTCAATACGAGTGTATCACTGCATCATCAAATTGGCCCACATCATCGCGGATACCGCAAGCAGTAATACCACCTCGCTGCTTAGAAAGAGCCTTTCAATCCCTGCAGCTTAGCTCTGAAGGATTCCACCACCTGGCGGTTGTCATTGGAGTTGAAAACCACAGTTGGTACCAGTACCACCACCAGTTCAGTACGTTGACTACTGTCAGACTCCTGGCCGAACAGCCAGCCGATCAATGGAATATTACTGAGAAAGGGGAGTCCGGAACTACCGCTGCTGCCTTGGTCTCTGATCAACCCTCCCAGAATCAGCGCCTCACCATTCTGTACTGCCACGGTACTCTCTATCTTACGTGTCGATATGGTAGGAGAGTTGACTGAGGAAGATGTCGTGGTGGAAGCGTCGCTCACTTCCTGGGTAACCTCCAGGGTAACCAGACCACCTGGGTTGACTCTTGGAGTCACCTCCAACAGCACCCCGGTATCCCGGTAATCGACACTGTTGATAATGGCGGAAGTACTGTCCGTGGTCGATTGTTGCTGCTGGGTAACGACCGGCACCTCATCACCTACCTGAATTGAAGCGGTCTCATTATCCAGCACCATCAGTGATGGCGAGGAGAGCACCCGAACCAGGGAGTCTTCAGCCAAGGCATTGAAAATCGCCCTGACATCCGAAGCATTTCGCAACAGTGAAAAATTGAATCCAGGCAGTAGATAGGACAATTCTGTTGGTCCACCGCTACCAATTGTCAGGCCGCCTTCACCGATGAAATTATCTCCATCCACATCGCCATTGAATGCCCATTGAAGCCCATACCTCAAGGTGTCCTTCAGGGCGACTTCGATGATGGTCGCCTCCACCATCACCTGAAGCTGACGTACATCCAGTTTCTCCAGGGCGTCCAGCATGTTCGCATATTGGGATGGGGTTGCCGTGATCACCAGGGAGTTGTGTTTGTCATCGGCAACAACCCTGACCTCACTCTTTGAGTCATCGCCGCTTGTGCCAAAAAAGGTCATGCGTGCCACAGAGGTTGAGGATAGGCTCTTCGACTCACTGTCAGTTGAGCTGGTAAGAGTCTTTTTCGTCTTACCGGGAGCCACTTGGGCAGACTTACTCTTTTTCTCGGTTGCCCCCGAAGAGGAGAAGAGCTGCTGAAGCATATCCGCCAGATCCCCAGCATCTCCATTCTGTACCCGATAGACAAACAGTTTCTGACCGCTGCCAGACTCCTGGCTGTCGACCCGGTCTAGCCTGGGAATCCACTCCGCCACCCGGTCCAGGTAGCGCTTCTGTGGAGTGACCACCAGAATTCCGCCGGCCTCATCCACTGGCACCACACGGAACATTCCCTCTAACGGATTGCTGTCCATGCTGCCGACAATCGCCTGCAGCTCCTTGGTCACGGAGGTCACTTTGGCATATTTGAGCGGAAAAAATCCGACCGACAGTCCTTCCATCCAATCCACGTCGAACAGCTGAATGGTCTCCAACATTCCGGCCAGCTCACCACCCGTACCGCCCAGTACCAGCAGATTGCGGGTGGCATCGACCCGGATCACGCTGTTGACCGGCGCCAGGGGCTGGAGGATTTGAGCCATCTCCCGCACACCGATATATTTCACCGGTACAACCTGCAGGGCATAACCGGCCGGTATCGGTGCACTGCCGTCTGCCAAGCGGGGCACCTGCTGGCCCTGGATCGCCTTGCTCAGGGGCAGGATCCGGTAGATCCCGTCCACCAGTACCATCGCCGCACCGTTCATTCGCAGCAGAGTTTCCAAGGTGGGGAGCAGATCCGCTCGACGCAGGGATTTACCGGTCTGGATGGTCACCTTACCCTTCACCGCCGGATCGAGAATATAGCTCTCATCCAGTAACTCACCGAGTACCGTCTGCACCACTTCCCGCAGATCCGCCTGTTCGAAATTCAGGGTGATGTCACCGGCCGCTGACTCTGCTGCACCCTTGCGGCCACTGGCCCGGCCCTGTTTGACAAACTGGCCGGTGCCATAAAAGAGCTCCGGTTTCTCTGCTTTCGAGCTGGCCTCTGCCGGTCTGTCCCGGTCAAAAGCCTCAACACCGGCGTCCTTATCCTCCTTCGGCCGGCCCGGTATCAAATGGCCAGGCGGGACCTCGCTTTTACCACGGGTCGGGTCTTCACTCTCGGAACGACTGTTGAGGTTGGCACAACCGGTGACGAAGACCAGCAGCAGGACGGGAAGGATGGTGTTAATTGACATCAGATGGTGTTTGTCTGCAAAAGATAACTCGTGGAAAATCTTTACCCGGATGGGCTAACTACCGGGCAATCGGGCATTTTAGCCTGAAAGGGCTCGCCGGTCACTTGAGAGTGAAAATCATGCTTGAGAGTTCCGTCCAAACCGAGGCCGGTGCGGGGAGGGGGCCTGCACCAGTCTCTCTATTCTGCTCGGCTTTTTGGCCAGTGATTAACAGCTACTAATAGATGAATGGCATTTGTTTATTAGAGAATAAGCCGCAAATGAGCGCCAATCACCGCAAAATGCCGCGATTAACTTTCACATTACGGCCTCTATTTGCGTTGATTGGCGGTTACTCTTTATTAGGTTGCCCAACTTCGCTAGCAAAATTGGGGCGTAAATCTTATCGGCAAAGACCCTGTTCCACTTCATTCCGAATTTGCCGGCCCTTCAACTTTTCGATCAATTCCAGGGCAAAATCCATAGCGGTTCCGGGGCCCCGGGAGGTGATCACCTTATCGTCGCTGATCACCGCATCGGACTTCACATCTACCTGCGGAAGACTCATGCCGTCGAGTACACCGGGATAGCTGGTCGCCTGACGTCCATCCAGCAGACCTGCACCGGCCAATACCTTCGGTGCTGCACAGATCGCAGCTGTATATTTACCCTGCTGATGCAGCTGCTTGAGGATTGCATGAACCCTCGGGTCCGCATCGAGATAGTCAGCGCCAGGCAAGCCGCCTGGCAGCACCACCATATCGAATTCATCCGCATTCACATCGTCAAGGGTGGTATCGGGCAGCAGAGTCACACCACGAGACGCCTTGACCGGACTCTCATCGAGCCCGGCGGTAACCACCGTCACGCCGGCCCGGGTCAGCAGGTCGGTGATGGTGACAGCTTCCAGCTCTTCACACCCTTGCGCTAGGGGGACGAGGACGCGTGCCATTGTAGACTCCTATGTTTGATGATTTCAGAAACCGGGACCAGTTCGATCCCCTGCTGTTTAAGTTTAGGCAATTCTTCCTGCAACACATCCAGTGTCTCCCGGTACGGGTGGCCGATTCCGATCGCCTCACCCCGCTCCCGGGCGATCGCTACCAGTTTCTGCAACTGCACCCTGATCAACGGCTTCTCCGCTACGTTGTCAAGAAACACATCCCGACGCCCGCTGCTGATCAGATGGCGTTGCGCCACCCGTTCGGCCACTGTCATTTCGGTAGTCCGGCTGTCGATGAAGTAGAGCCCCTGACGGCGTAACTCCGACATGATCCAGCGCATCGCCGTGGGGTCCCGGGTGAGCAGGCTCCCCATATGGTTGTTGACCCCGGCAACATAGGGCACCGAGGCGAGATTACGCTTCAGGGTCGCGACAAAATGGGATTTGGGCATCGACAGGGTCAATGCCCCTTTCCCCAAAGGATTGCCCAGATCGGACTCCATGGGCAGATGCAGCATGACCTCTTTATTGAGCTCATGGGCGCGGATAGCCAATTGCCAGGTAAACGGTGTTTGGGGCAAAAAAGCGTACGTAACAGGACCGGGCAGATTGATCGCTTGTTCGCCGGCAGCTTTCTGATTGCCCAGATCATCGATGATCAGGCCGATCCTGACTGGGTGCTTCAGTTGATGATTTTGCTGAACCTCAGCCTTGAGGGCAGGGGAGAAGGCGATAACTGTCCATAGTCCGATCAGAAGCAGTCTGCTCATCGGGTGTTTGGTAAGGGCCTGCCGTTGCCGGCACGGCAGGCCCTGAATTGGAGGCAATGCAAGCCTCTGATGTCACGCGTTAGAATGGGATCTTGCACAAATTATCGGTATTTTACCCCGCCCCTTTTTTTGCATTCAGAATGGCAAGACCCTTCAGCAGATTCAGTGCCTCACCCAGTTGATAATCCTTAGCGGCCACTGACTCATCCCCTTGATCCGAATCGGACTGCTGTTCTTCCTTGTTCTCCTCGTTACCGTTTTCCAGGTGTCCGGTCAGATTCGACTCCTTGATGGGGCCAACCTGATCTTTCTCCACCTTGGAGAGGGTAAAGTCCTCCAGCTCGATGTCCGGCTTGATCCCTTCCGCCTGAATCGAACGACCGGATGGGGTGTAGTAGCGGGCGGTGGTCAGCTTCACCGCGGCGGTATCGGTGATCGGAATGATGGTCTGGACGGACCCTTTACCGAAGGTCTGGCTGCCCATGATGACGGCTCGGCCATGATCCTGCAGCGCACCCGCCACAATCTCCGAGGCAGAGGCGGAGCCTTCATTGACCAACACGACGATCGGCGCCCCTTCGAGCACATCATCCGGTGCCGCTTCGAAACGCAGCTGGGAGTCACTCTCACGACCCTTGGTATAGACAATCAGGCCATCTTCGAGAAAGGCGTCACTGACCGAGACAGCCGCATTCAACACCCCGCCCGGATTGTTGCGCAGATCCAGAACCATGCCCAGCAGATCGCCCTCCGATTCGCCTTTCAACTTACGCAGCACTTTCAGCATGTCTCGAGCGGTATGGGTCTGAAACTGGGAGATGCGCAAATAGGCAAAGCGATCATCCAGCAGCCGGCTCTTGACGCTGGCAACCCGGATCACATCCCTGACCACGGTGATTTTGATCGGCTTCTCTTCGCCTTTGCGGATAATAGTCAGCTCCAGGGAGGTGCCCGGCTTGCCGCGCATCAGGGCGACCGCCTCGTTCAGGCTCATGCCCTTCACCGGGGTCTCATCGAGACGCACGATCAGATCGCCGCTGCGCACACCTGCCCTGGCCGCCGGAGTATCGTCGATCGGTGCGATCACTTTGACAAAGCCGTCTTCCATGCCCACCTCGATGCCCAGGCCACCGAATTCACCTTTGGTACCGACCTGCAGATCCTTGTAGTCTTCAGCATCCAGATAGTTGGAGTGGGGATCCAGCCCGGAAACCATGCCCCGGATGGCGTTTTCCAGCAGCACTTCATCCTCCACCGGCTCCACATAGTTCGCCTTGATACGCCCGAAAATATCCGCAAAGGTTCTCAACTGCTGCAGTGGCAGGTTGTTCTTCGACTCCCCATCCTCTTCTGCAGTCAGTGCCAAAGGTATCAGCATGGCAGCCATCAATATCAGGCTGAAACCCATTCGGTTATTCCGCATAACGGCTTTCATCATCTGCTTTTCCTACTTTCGTGCCGCTACTCAAGTAGCCGGCTCATTATTTGATGCGGCGGGGTCAGTTCTTTCGCTACCAGCCGATGCCGGACCCGCCGCTTGAAACCTCACTGAGGCCGATCTCTATTCGGACACTCAGCGTAACGCCATTCTGTTGCTCTGTGTGTTGTGAGTAACGGGATAAAAAGATAGTTCCTTCACAGCCTTACCCGCAATCACCCGGCCCTGTATCCGACGGCACCATTGAGTTGGATTTTTCGGCTTACCGTTATGCCGAATGCCAAAATAGACTCCCGATGAGGCGCGTCCCCCACTGTTACCAACCTGGGCCACCACTTCACCTGGCTCCACCCACTCTCCGGTCTCTTTGAACAGACTCTGATTATGGCCGTAAAGACTCATAAAGCCTTCACCATGATCGATAATCAACAACAGACCAAAACCTCGTAGCCAGTCGGCAAACGCCACTCTGCCGTGGTGAATCGCCCGTACCTCCTGGCCTTCCGGTGCGGAGATCAACACCCCGTCCCATTTCAGTTTACCCACCTCCCGGGTGGAACCGAAACGGGCCACCAGCTTACCGCTGGATGGCCAGGGCAGCTTGCCCTTGCGCTTTTGAAAGGAGACATGGGCCGTTGGATTGATCGGGATATCCACCAGCGCCTGTTGAATCTCCTCCAGCAGAGACTGCAGCTGTTTCTCATCTGTCTTCAGACTCTGCAACTCCTGACCTTTGTTTTTCAATCGGCTGTTAAGACTGGCAATGATCTTTTTACGCCCAGACTGCGCCGCTTCGAGCTGTTTTTTCTGTGTCAGGTTTTTCGATTGGAGTTGTTGCAGGCGCTGCTCCTCCCGAGCAATCTTCTGCTCAATCGCGTTCAATTTCTGCAGATCCATGCGAATCTGTTTCATCTGTACCAAGCGGGCGGTATTAAAGTAATCGTAATACACCATAACCCGACTGACTACTGCTGGATCCTGTTGATTGAGCAGGATTTTCATTTTTTCCTGGCGCCCCATGGCGTAGGCGGCGCGCAGCTGTCGCTCCAGCGATGAGCGATGTTGATCCAGGCGCAGACGGGCATCGGCCCGCTCGCCCTCCAGCTCCGAGAGACGACGCTGTTGACGCTTTAAACTCTGCCTGGTGACACGAATCCGGCGTGCCAGTGCACCGATCTGCATCTCCATCTCCTGCAGCGCCTGACTCTGCTCCTCCCGCTTACCCTCGGTGCTGCGTAACTGTTTTTGCAGCGTCTGGATCTTGCGTTTGACCTGTTCGAGTTTTGTTTTAGCCTCCGTTTCAGAAGGCTCCGCTGCAGCCTGAGGTATCATCAAGCTGAAACAGCATCCAATACAGAGCGCCACCAGGCGACTCAGCAACACGGATCAAGCCTCATCAAACTCGATCAGTGACCGGCCCTTCATCTCATCCGGTTGGGATAATCCCATGATCTTCAACAGGGTCGGTGAGATATCACACAGGGCACCACCCTCAAGCAGCCGGGCGTTATGCCGGCCAACATAGACCAGCGGCACCGGATTGGTGGTGTGGGCCGTATGGGGTTGATGGTTGAGATGATCCTCCATCTGTTCCGCATTGCCGTGATCGGCGGTGACCAGCATCTCCCCATCGACCAGGTGGAGCGCCTTGAGGACACGCCCCAGACAGTGATCCAGGGTTTCGATAGCCAACTTGGCCGCCTCGAACTTGCCGGTATGGCCGACCATGTCACTGTTGGCGAAGTTGCAGATGATGGCGTCGTATTTACCGCTCTCGATGGCCGCCACAAGATGGTCCGTCACCTCTTCCGCGCTCATCTCCGGCTTCAGGTCGTAGGTGGCCACCTGAGGTGAGGGCACCAGGATCCGGTCTTCACCCTCAAACGGCTTCTCGCGCCCGCCATTGAAGAAAAAGGTCACGTGGGCATACTTCTCCGTCTCTGCCAGACGCAGCTGCAGCAAGCCCTGTTTGGCAATATATTCGCCGAACACATTGCGCAGTTTCTCGGGTGGAAAGGCCACCGGAATATCAAACTGTTTGTGGTAGCGGGTCAGGCTGACGAACTCCGCCAATTGAGGGATCCGCGTTCGCTTGAACGCTTCAAAGTCCGGCTCGATGAAGGATTTGGTCAGTTGCCGCGCCCGGTCTGCCCGATAGTTGAGAAACAGCATCACATCCCCATCTTCCACTCTGGCAGGCTGCGCGTCGGCCGGGGTTATCGAGGTGGCAGCGACAAACTCATCGGTCTCACCCCGCTGGTAGGCGTCGTGCAGTCCGGTGATAGCATCCTCCACCTGATAGGCCGCGTTACCATCCACCAGCAGATTGTAGGCCTGTTCCACCCGCTCCCAGCGGTTATCCCTGTCCATGGCATAGTAGCGACCGATCAGGCTGGCGATGCGTCCCACACCCAGGGAATCGAATACCTCGTTCAAAGCGATCAACGAGGCTTCGGCACTCTTCGGCGGGGTATCCCGTCCATCCAGGAAGGCATGGAAATAGACCTGTTTGGCACCACGCTCGACAGCCAGCTTGGCCATCGCATGGATGTGCTCTTCATGACTGTGCACACCACCTGGGGAGAGCAGGCCAAGCAAATGTACTGTCTTGCCCTGCTCGACAGCCTTGTCCACGGCGGTGGTCAACGTCTCATTGGTGAAGAACGAACCGGTACGGATTGAGCGGGAGACCCGGGTGAACTCCTGGTAGACAACTCGGCCGGCCCCCAGGTTGAGGTGTCCCACCTCGGAGTTGCCCATCTGGCCACCGGGCAGCCCCACGGCAGCCCCGGCTGTGGTGATCAGGGTATGTGGATGTTCGCGCCACAATCGATCCCAAACCGGAGTACGGGCTTCTGTGATGGCATTTACTTCTGTGTCTTCACTATAACCCCAACCATCCAGAATGGTCAGGACGACCGGTCTAGGTCTGTCACTCATGTTGATTCTCTTTAATAAAGGCTTTTTTGTGCGGTAAGCGGTGGTAATTGATGGTCAAAAAAACCTGCCTGATAATAAGTCGCCAATTAAATCACCAAATAACAGAGCAGACCAGAAAACCCATAGGATTTAATGGATGATAAACGGGGATTGCCTGGTTTTTAATTTAGATTGCGACTGAAAACAGATTATCCCTGCAAACTGTAAGGCTTGAGAGCAGCGTAGAAGCCCCTGACAAGCCAAAAATGGACAAAAAGTAACCAGAACAAATAAAGGGGTTCTCATTGCCACGAAAAACAGCGTATTATTGTATTAGGGCCTATTAACACTAATCCGATTGGCCCTGATGCATCTGTAAGGGCTGGCTCTATCGGATTAGTGATATCAGGCCCAAAAACTAGTTAAAGGCTGGTCGTATATGGAACACAAGTACAGTAAAAGCGCCCAACCCCTGGAGTTGAACGAATCCGAGGGCATGAACAATCTGTTCGCCACCGATGACGATGTTGACCGCGCCTCCCGCTCTTTGAAGGCCATGTCCCATCCTCTGAGGTTGAAGATTCTATGCACCCTTGGCGGTCAGGAAGTCAGCGTCCAGGAGATTGTCGAGCAGGTGGGCACTTCGCAGAGCAACATCTCTCAGCATCTTGCCATTTTGCGGGATAAGGGCATTCTCGCCTCGCGCAAGGATGCCAATCGGGTCTACTACCGGGTCAGTGATTTCCGCACCCTGAAGTTGATCGGCATGATGCGGGAAGTCTTCTGTACCCACACACCCTGAGTGCTCAGCAGCAAAGCCACCTCCTGCTGACCCGCAGAAAGCGATAAATGTCACTTGGCTGTGCGCTGCACAGCCAATTTTACCCGCTTCAGCCACACACCCCTTAACCATTGCTGCCGGCTGGTATAAACTCCGCTCCCTGTAGAACAATCAGCTGCACATGAGGCGCCGAATGGAACAACTCATCGAATTTGCGATGAATCACTGGGTACTCGTCACGGCCTTTACCCTGGTCGCGGGCCTATTGATTTTCAATCTCTCTTACAGTGACAAGAGCGCTGTAGGGCCTTCTGCCGCCACCGAATTGATCAATAACCGGGAAGCGGTGGTGGTCGATGTCAGGCCGGCAGCGGACTTCAACAAAGGCCATATCATCAACGCCATCAATATTCCCAGTAATGGCTTCGCCAGCCAGATGGGGGTGTTGAACAAGTTTAAGGACAAACCGATCATCGTCAGCTGTCGATCCGGCGCCCAGTCATCGGCCGCCTGCCAACACTTGAAAAAAGCCGGCTTTGAAGAGGTGTTCAACCTAAAAGGCGGTATACTCGCCTGGCAGAGTGACAACCTGCCTGTCACACGCAAGAAAAAGTAGTCTCACCCCACTAGGAAACCAACATGACCGAAGCCAAGCAAGAAGCGCCGAATCGAGAATTTGCCGTTCAACGCGTCTATACCAAGGATATCTCTTTTGAAACCCCCAACTCTCCGGCTGTTTTCCAGCAGGAGTGGAAGCCCGAAACCGGGGTCAATCTGAATACCGAAGTCAACAAACTCACCGATGATGTTTTCGAGGTGACCCTGACGGTCACAGTCACCACCAAGCTGGGTGAGCAGACCGCCTATCTGGCGGAGGTCAAACAGGCTGGGATCTTCACCGCCAAGGGCTTCCCGGAACAGGAGATGGGCCCCTTGCTCGGTGCATTCTGCCCCAATCAACTGTTTCCCTATGTACGGGAAGTGGTCTCCGACCTGATCACCAAGGGCAGTTTTCCGCAGATGGTACTACAGCCGGTCAATTTCGACATGATCTATGCTCAAACTCAGCAGGAGCGGGCAAAACGTGCAGAAGCCGAGGCTGAAGGCCAAAGTCAGCATTAATGAGCGACAACAGGGAACAAGCGGTAGCGGTTCTGGGTGCCGGATCATGGGGTACCGCACTTGCCATACTGCTGAGCAGCGAGGGACAGCCGGTACGGCTATGGGGACACCTCAAAGCCGAAATCGACGCCCTGCTCAAGGATGGCGAGAATCGACACTTTCTCCCGGGCGTCCCGCTACCGCCCTCTCTCACACCGGAAGCTGACCTGCAGCGAACCCTGGCGCAGGCTTCCGAGGTGATCATCGCCGTACCCAGCCACGCCTTCAGTGCCGTTACTCAGGCCATCGAACCTCTAATCGATGGCAATCCGGGTATTGCCTGGGCCACCAAGGGATTTGAGCCGGGCAGCCAACGCCTGCTCAGCGACGTGGCCGCCAGCCATCTGCCCGGCCGGGATCTGGCTGTAATCTCAGGCCCCACCTTTGCCGGTGAGGTAGCCAGAGGACTGCCAACCGCCATCACGGTTGCCTCAACCAACCCGACACACGCCGAACGGCTGGCCAACAGGCTGCATACCTCATGGTTCCGCGCCTACACCAGCAGCGACATGATCGGCGTTCAGGTAGGTGGTGCCAGCAAAAACGTGCTCGCGATCGCCGCGGGCATCGCCGATGGACTTGGATTCGGTGCCAATACCCGTTCCGCCCTGATCACCCGCGGCCTTACCGAAATCATGCGCCTGGGACTGAAACTTGGCGGTAAATCGGAAACCTTCATGGGCCTGGCCGGCTTGGGCGACCTGCTGCTGACCTGCACCGACAACCAATCCCGTAATCGCCGTATGGGCCTTGCATTGGCCGAAGGTCAAACACTCGAAACCGCCAGAGCGAAGATCGGCCAGGAAGTTGAGGGTGTGCACACAGCCAAAGAGGTGTACGCCCTGGCTCAACGGCTGCAGGTCGAGATGCCGATCTCAGAACAGGTCTACCGGGTGCTTTACGAGGGTTTGAATCCAAAAACCGCGGTTCACAACCTACTCGACCGAAGTCAGAAAGCAGAGGGGCTTTGACGCTTAACCGTTCAGCCGAAACTGGCTGAGATTTCACCAATCACTCACCACCAAGATAGTCGCACTGTCGCCAGGCTTCATAAAGGATCAGGGCTACCGCATTGGAGAGGTTGAGACTGCGGCTCTGAGGCCTCATCGGAATGCGAATCCGCTGTTGGGGATCCAGCGCCTGCAGGACATCTGCAGGCAACCCCCGGCTCTCCGGGCCAAACAGCAGGGCGTCCCCAGGAGTGTAGCTCACGGCCGCATAACTACGCTGTCCCTTGGTTGTGCAGGCAAACAGACGCTCTGGCTTCACATCTTCCAGAAAATCATTGAGCGAAGCATATTCCCCAACATCGGCCCATTCATGATAATCGAGACCTGCCCGTCTTAAACGTTTATCATCCAGCTTGAAACCCAGGGGGTGAATCAAATGCAATTTGCTGCCACTATTGGCACACAGGCGTATGATATTACCTGTATTCGGTGGGATCTCCGGCTCAAAGAGTACAATATGAAACACCCCACCCCCCCTAACTGAAGATTTTATAAAGGTTCATGAGCAGCAATAGCCAGCCAACATTGAATACCGAATTTTGTGGTATGTCGTTCAACAGTCCCATTGTTCTCCTCTCCGGATGCGTCGGATTCGGTGAAGAGTACACAAGGGTAAACGGTTTTAGCAATCGGGATGTGGGGGCGGTCTGCCTCAAAGGCACAACCCTGGAGGCCCGCCTCGGCAATCAGCCGCACCGGGTCTACGAAACACCTCAGGGCATGCTCAACGCCATCGGACTTCAAAACCCCGGTGTCGACCATGTAGTCAATCAGATACTGCCTAACCTGGACTTTACCGAGACCCGATTCATAGCCAACGTATCGGGATCGAGTGTGGAGGAGTATTACGAGGTAACCCGCCGCTTCGATGACTCACCGATCGACGCCATCGAGATCAATATCTCCTGTCCGAACGTGAAAGAGGGAGGCGTGGCCTTCGGCAACGATCCTGCCATGTCTGCCCGGGTGGTCGAGACCTGCCGCCAAGCGACAGACAAACCACTGATTACCAAACTCTCCCCCAATCAAACCGACATAGCAGCCAATGCAAAGGGCTGTATCGAGGCCGGGAGTGATGCCTTTTCAGTGATCAACACCCTGATGGGCATGGCGATCGATATCGAGAGCAGAACACCCATCATCGGTAACAACCAGGGAGGCTTGTCAGGTCCCGCCATAAAACCCGTAGCGCTGCTCAAGGTTCATCAGGTTCATCAGGTCTGCAAAACCCATCAGATCCCTATCATCGGCCAGGGCGGTATCACCTCGGCCGATGATGCCTTGGAATTCATCATTGCCGGCGCCAGTGCAGTCGGCATCGGTACCGCGTTGTTCTACGATCCATTGGTGTGTAAATCGATCAATACTGGCATCAGTAACTATCTTCAATCACATCAGCTATCCTCTGTGGATCAGCTGGTGGGAACACTCCAGATGAATCAACAACAACCCACCAAGTGTGGCTGCTGATCATCGAGAAAGGAACAATGAGTGAAAATATGAGCCATCCGTCCCCAGAAATCTTAAAGCAATTAAATCCATTGCATCACCTATCCGATGACCAGCTTGAGCTTCTGAGTCGCTCCCTTACGACCTACTCAGCGGGAAAAGGTCTGGTGATCATACAACTGGGTGATACAACAGAATTCAGCCTCTACCTGCTTAAAGGCAGGGTACAGCTACACTCTGAGGATGGGCGCATCAGTGAAATCAGTGCCGATACAACCAAGGCACAAAATCCCATCGCCAACCTGATACCCCGTCGCTACAGTGTCGAGGCGATCTCTCCTGTTGAATACCTGATGGTAGACAACGCCCTGATCAAAGGATTGATCGATGACGAGGAGGAGGGGATAACCGCCACCGAAATCGATGGGGAAGGCGAACCCTATGACAAGGACAGTGCGGAAAACAGTCTCACCGAAGCGCTGCTGGCGGATCTCAACGAGGATAAACTTGTCCTGCCCAGCCTGCCGGATGTTGCAGTACGTGTTGGCCGGGCGATGCGTGACGAGAACACCAATGCCCGCAAACTGGCAGAAATCGTTCAGACCGACCCCGCCATCACCACCAAACTGATCCGTGCTGCAAACAGCCCACTCTATGCCGGTGTCACACCGGTTGACTCCTGTGCGGCCGCCATCGTCAGGCTCGGTGCCGATACCACACATAAACTGGTACTGACATTTGCCTTGCGGGATCTGTTCAACACCCGCTCCAATATCTTAAAAGAACATATGCGTGAGCTGTGGATGCACAGCGTCAAGGTCAGCGCCGTTTGCTATATCCTTTCCAAAGTCACGAAACGTTTCAATCCGGAACATGCCATGCTGGCCGGACTATTACACGACATTGGTAACGTGGCGATTCTCAGCTACGCTGAACGCTTTCCCGAGGTTGCCAACGATGTTGAAAAGCTTGATCAGGTGATGGCTGATATGCGTGGTAGAATCGGCAGTATCATACTGCGGAATTGGGGGTTTATCGAAGACCTGATTGAAGTCACCCTACATGCAGAAAACTGGCTACGTGACCTTGAGGGAGAGGCGGATTATGCCGATCTCGTGATCGTAGCACAGCTCCATACATTCATCGGCAGTCCAGCCATGAGCAGTCTGCCCAGTCTCGATCAGGTGCCAGCCTTCGAGCGTCTCAATCTGGGTGAATTGACACCCAAACTAAGCTTGAAGATTCTTGATAAAGCGGACGAAAAGATCGCCCATGCCGAGGCGATGCTGATGGGTTGATATCGAGGAGGGAGTCAAGACAAATCGGCTTTAGCCATCCCCCGGGTATTCGCTGGTAATCAAACTCCAACTGACCCCAGCGCATTCCGGGATTTGTTGTCACTCAAAAGGTTCTACTCCCCAATTGAGATAGTAGGGCCTGTTCTGACTCATCCAATCGGCCCTAGTGGGCCATCAGTTCAATTTTAAGCCGACTTGAGATAACGTCTCGCACCAATGCCCAACAGGCCCAGCCCCAACAACAGGAATGTCGAAGGTTCAGGCACTGAATGATGGGGCAGCCCCCCCTCGGTACCAGGTCCTCCTGATATACCCGAGACCAGAGATGTATCCGAAGCAGCAGCCGGGTTAATGGTAGAAATGGCGGTCAATCTCAAATCAGACCTGAATGTGGAACGGTCACCGGCCTGATGTCCGTTTAGAATGGTCATGTTGTCCGCTGACATAGTGGTGCCAATTTCCCATTTCGACATGTCACTGTAGATATAGAGACCGCTGGAACCCATTGCATCGGAGCTGCCGAACAGAGAAACTTCACTAAATCCCTCATCCAACAGGCCATTCCGATAAGCGGAGTTCGAGTAACCGCTACCGGCCCATGGATCATCAGCGCCCCGGTCCGGATAGAGACCCTGCACCAGATCAAACACAGATGACTCTACCAGTTCGACATGAAAGCTATCGTGGAGAATGTAATTCTCGAGTGCACCAGGGCCATTGTGCATGCCGGGAAAAATCCTGTCCTCATCTTCAACGATCTCACCGTTCGGCCCTCTACGGGTACCCTGCCGGTCTTTGTCGATCATAAAGGTGAATGACACACTGTCACCTGCCGCCAGGCCGACATCCCCTAAGAAACCTGACTGATCAGAAATTGGAAAAGTGGCTACAGCGCCTTCAAAAGAGTAGTAGAGAGGAATCGCCTGTGCCGACCCGAGATAGAGCAGTGATGCTAGACCAGTGGCAATGAGGTGCGGAATTCCAAATTTCATGAGTATTACTCCCTATGATACTTGCTCACTTCCTTGAGCAAAAAATGGGCCAAATGCTTTTATTTCCCGAAAACAATGGGATAGATAAACCTGACCAAAGTATTGTGTAAATTATCCCGACACTCTCCAGTAACAACTAAACAACATCCAGTCAAAATCCCTCTAAAAATATGCCGTTAAGAAAACCAATGTGGTGTCTGAAGTGCCGCCTATCCACAAATATTGCACCGCATTGCAACACACCGGGTAAAGAGGAGTCAATTGAAACAAATTAAACAACGCCTTCCTAAACAGTCTCTTTTTTTCGTTATTCTCAACTCAAATCTAGCGCGCTTTTACGCATCCGATTCATGCAACAAACGACCAGATCAATGCCATTGATTTGGCACTCGGTTAGATCCGAACAATTTAAGCATCTCACTATAAATACAACGAAAAACCGAAACAGAATAACCAGCTGGAATCATCCCGACTTGGTTATCTGATTATCGATCGCTGTATCCATTGGCCAGGTGAGTATCCCGCGCTCTCAACAGGCTGAAATAGTACGGCCTGAAGCTACGCCTCTAACCATCCAATCCGATAACAGGGGCGGAGTTATCATTATGACTTTCCAATCAAAAATCCACTCGGCTCCTACTCAATTTCTGAGTTGGTGGCTCACCGCCTTCTGCAGCGACTAAACCCCATCACAGGAGACAATTTGATGCGATTGTCACACACATTACATTCTCGATAGACGGAATACCCAACAGCACTGAATCCTTACTAACTTCACTATTCAAGGCTTTACAAATATAATGTATTTTTAGAATGTGTTGACGGGTCACCCCGCTACCACACATCACAACAGCTACTCTAAAGTTGCCACAACCACATGCTGCTATACATATTCCTATTCCTCATTGCAGCAGATTATGCCGGTCTCGGTACCTTTGTACCTGCCTATAAAGCACTCCCCATTACACTCGCTTTATCGGTCCTGCTGTTTCTCTATCTGATATCTAAAAACAAGGTCTCAGAGCTCTTTCAATATAAGACTGTCATCTACACCTTCATCTTCATCTTGTTGACCGCTTTTGCCGGTGTCCATGGCTTGATTAAAAACTATGCCATCGAACCGTTGAAGGTACAGATTGGCTATTTTATATTTATGTTCATCTGTATCTATCTGGTCACAAACCTCAAGCAGTTCAGGTTGTTCACCTTGGTATTTACAGTCGTACATGCAGGACTGGTTTTGCTTAATATCGACAAAGTCGGTGGTGAGCGGGTTGGTGCCTATCTGGGCGGATTCTTTGTCGGTGACGGTAACGATTTCGGGTGGTCTCAGAATGTTGCCTTTCCACTGGCAATTCACCTCGCTTTCACAACCAAGAACACCCTATTCAAATATGGCTATGTCGCACTTGCTCTGATCATTCTCATCGGCATAGTCGGCACCCAATCAAGAGGTGCTTCGCTGGCACTCGCTGCTGGAATGCTTTACTACCTCAGCTTCATCTCAAACAAAAGGGTAGCCGGTTTTATACTGATCGGCATCATTGGTATTGGCGTTCTCGCATTTTCCCCGACAAGTTATTTCTCAAGGATGGGAACCATCGTTGACTATCAAGAGGATTCTTCGGCAATGGGACGGCTCAAAGCCTGGCGTACGGCCACGGAGATGGCGATCGACAATCCGATCTTGGGCGTCGGTGCAGGCAGTTTCAATTCAGCCTATGGCCGATATTACAAAAAGCCGGACGACCCAGCGAGATGGATCTCTACACACAGTGTCTATTTCAAGGTACTGGCTGAATATGGCTTTCCCGGCATCATCATATACATTTTGAGTATCCTGCATAATATTAAGATCAATCGGGAAACCCAAAGACTGATCACAGAGAATCAACAACGGCTCGAAATAACACCTTTTTGGCCACAGGCCCTCAGCTGGGCAACCATATCCTGGGCGGTCTGCGCGATGTTTCTCACAGGGTATGTTTACCCACATCTGTTTCTGTTAATGGGCCTTACGATCGCTGTGCATCGCATCGTACTGAAAGAGTTGGAAAACAGTGCTGAACCCATCGAGGAGACACCGGCACCGGCCAGGCCGCGATATTTCTAATAGGAAGGAGAGGATTGATTCGCGCCAACCGGCACTGGCAATCTCAATGGCGAAAAACCAGCTTACTACGCCATCATAGAGTCGTACAACTGTTCATAGTTGTCAGCCATCTGTTGAACTGTAAAGTTTTCGGCAAACCGCTGTTTTGCATTTTCACCCAGCGTCTGTCTCAACTCTCTGTCCAACAGCAGTCTCTCCATCGCATCAGCAAGCATCTCTGCCTTATTCGGAGGCACGATCAAGCCGCACGAATCGTGCTCGATCACTACACCGTTTTCACCTACTTCTGTCGCAACAATCGGCTTTCCGGCTGACATGGCTTCAAGAATCACCATCGACATGGCTTCCCATTTTGAGCTTTGTACAAAGACATCAAACTTGGGTAGCAGATTGACGTTGGCATCCCGCACCCAACCGGTAAACTCAATGATCTCAGACAGATTTTTCTGTTCACACAACTGTAGCAGTTGATCCATCATGTAGCCATCACCGGCAATGATGAACTTGGATCGACCGGGATGCCTTTTCTCCAATATTTCAACAGCATCGATCAGTACAGGTATACCTTTCTGTTCAATCAACGTACTGAGTGATCCAAACAGGATTGGACGATCTTCATCTTGCTGTTCAACCTTCACTGGTTGAGTATCCAATGCATGTACCCCGTTATAGATTACCTGTAATCGGTCTGGCGGGTATTTATAGGTATCTCTTATCGCTTTTGCCTGTTTGGTACCAACAGCGATCAAGACATCAATAAACTTGGTAAACAGTTTCTCAAAATAGTAAATCTTCTTATCGATATTGGGGTAGTTACCGAAATGGAATGTATAGACCACTTTGATCTTCGGCATCAGTAATTTGACCTGTGATGCATTCATCATTGAGTGGATATCATGGGCATGTATCAGGTCAATATTGTGCTCCTTCACAAACTTTCTCAGGTCGAGAAAATTCAGATAGTTTTTATTTCTTCGCTCGGCATTCTTGATTTGAACAACCTTGATGCCTTTCTCTTTCAACGCATCGCCGCGATCACCACACTCCTTGTAGTATCCACATATGACCTCATATTTCTCGCCCAGCAGCTCACACAAATGTTCTACAACGTGCTCTGCACCACCACCTGTAATCGAGGATATTGTAATCAGAACTCTCTTTTTGTTGGGCATACTTCTGTTATCCATCATTACGTGAGGGCCAGTTCACTCAGTAGCAATCTGCAAAAAGCACTTTTCAGAAACAGCAGAAGTGATTGGCTCTCTGTTATCAGGCTCTAGATCATTCTACCGTTACCGATTTGGCCAGATTTCTGGGCTGATCCACATCCGTACCTTTCAAAATCGCTACATGATAGGCAAGCAGTTGCAGTGGAACACTATAAACAATGGGTGAAGTGGATGGGTAGATATCGGAAAGTGTCAGGTTTTGATAATGATCCAGTCCGATCTTCACACTGTGGTCACTGAAAAGAAAAAGCTCACCGCCGCGGGCGCGAACCTCCTGTAAATTGGAGATGACCTTTTCCAGCAGTGGATCATCCGGCAAGGCACAGATTACCGGCATTTCCGCATCAACCAGCGCAAGCGGACCATGTTTCAGTTCGCCGGCCGGATAGGCTTCGGCATGGATATAGGATATCTCCTTAAGCTTCAGGGCGCCCTCCATTGCGATCGGATAGAAACAGCCCCGGCCGAGAAACAGGGCGTGATGGCGTTCCGCAAAGGCATTGGCCATCTGCTTGATCTCGTCATTCAGTTTAAGAATCACTTCAACTTGACGGGGCAGGGTATGCAGTTCGTTGACCAGCTCCTGTTCTCTCTCCTCTGACATACCGCGACGCTTGGCCAATGCCAGGGTAAACAGCCTCAAGGCAACCAATTGGGTGGTAAAGGCTTTGGTCGAGGCTACCCCGATCTCAGGCCCTGCACGGGTCATCAGGGCAACATTGGATTCACGCACCAGAGAACTTTCCGGAACATTACAGATCACCATACTACCCAGATAACCTTTCGACTCAGAACCTCTCAGAGCCGCCAGGGTATCCGCAGTCTCACCGGACTGGGAGATAGTGACAAACAGGGTGTCGTCCGGGACAACCACCTCCCGGTAGCGAAATTCGCTGGCCACTTCAACGCTACAGTGAACACCAATCTCTTCAAGCCAGTACCGGGCGACCAGGCCAGCATGAAAGCTGGTTCCGCAAGCTACGATATGAACATTGCGGGTCTTATCGAGCAGCGCTTTCGCTTCATGCCCGAACGACTCTTCCAGTAGACGGCCCTTGTGGATCCGACCTTCAAGCGTCTCGGCGATGACCGCAGGCTGCTCAAAGATCTCCTTCAGCATGTAGTGGCGATAGGGGCCTTTTTCCGCTTTCGCGGCCGACACCTGGGAGGTGCGGATTTCACGCTCAACCGGCTCTCCATTGAGATCGGCAATCGATACTTTTTCCCGGGTGATATGCGCCAGATCACCCTCTTCAAGAAAGATAAACTGCTGGGTTACCGGCAACAGGGCAAATACATCGGAAGCGATATAGTTTTCATCCTCACCCAGACCGATCACCAAAGGACTGCCCGCACGGATCACCACCATCTGGTCTGGATCATTCGGGCTGACCACAGCCAGGGCATAGGCACCAATCAGTTTATTCGAAGCCTGACGTACCGCCTCGACGATATCCGACTGGCTCTTCATGATATCGGCCAGCAGGTGGGCAATCACTTCAGTATCTGTTTCTGAGGTGAAGATAAAACCTTTTTTGGAAAGCTCTTCTCTGAGCTCCGCGTAGTTTTCTATGATGCCGTTGTGCACGATGGCAACCTGCTCGCCACTCATGTGCGGATGAGCATTACGTTCAGACGGCATACCATGGGTGGCCCAGCGAGTATGGGCAATACCCAGTTTACTGCTCAGATCAGCCTGATCGATCAGGCCTTTCAGACTGGATACTTTACCAACAGAACGGATTCGTTGCAGATGCTGATTTTCATCGAGCACTGCCACACCAGCTGAGTCATAGCCGCGATATTCCAAGCGCTTCAGTCCTTCCATGAGGACCGGTACAACATCCCTGTGTGCGATACCGCCTACAATGCCACACATAATGAAATCTCCCGTTCCTTGCTTAATCTTTTGCTTTTTTGACTGGTCGCACCCAATTATCGATGCTGAACTGTTTGGCACGACTCAGTGTCAGTTGTTCTGCCGGAGCATCCTTGGTAATCGTCGATCCCGCTCCAATGGTTGCACCTTCGCCGACGCTTACCGGTGCGACCAGCTGAGTATCGGAACCGATAAAGGCCCGATCCCCAATGACCGTACGAAATTTGTTTGCACCATCGTAATTGCAGGTGATCGTACCCGCACCAATGTTGACCTTGGAGCCAATCTCAGAATCACCGATATAACTGAGATGGTTGATTTTACTGCCGTCGGCAACCTGGCTCTTTTTGATTTCAACGAAGTTTCCGACATGAACCTGATTGGCAAGCTGGGCCTCCGGTCTTAAGCGGGCAAAAGGACCGATCCGACACCCGCTACCAACCTCACAATCCTCCAGTACACTGTTGGCAAGAATCTGTGTCTGCTCCCCAATGACACAGTTTTTCAACAACACGTTAGGCCCGATACTAACCCCGTCAGCTAGGGCGACACTGCCCTCGGTGATGACGTTACAGTCGATAAAGACATCCTGTCCGGTCTTCAGTTCACCACGGATATCGATTCGGTTGGGATCGGCCAGGGTAACACCCGACTGCATCAACTCATCGGCCCTGTTCCTGTGATAGAAGCGTTCAAGATAGGCGAGCTGCTTGCGGTCGTTGACCCCCATCACCTCTTCTTCATTGTGAGGATGAACTGCTTGGATGTTAACCCCGTCGGCAACAGCCAGGGCGATGATATCGGTCAGATAGTACTCTTTTTGTGCGTTGTTGTTGTCGATCCGTGATAACCAGTCCTCCAGTTTGGCCCGGTTCACCGCCATGATACCGGTGTTGATTTCACAGATCTCAAGCTCCCGTGAAGAGGCGTCTTTCTGCTCAACAATCCGGGTAATGCGGTCGTTGCGATCTCTTACAATACGGCCGTAACCTGTGGGGTCTTGCAGATCGACCGTCAGCAGTGCCAGGTCACTGCTATGCAGGCAACTCAACAGACTCACCAGAGTCGGGCCGCTGATCAGGGGCACATCGCCATAAAGAATCAACACCTGATCGACCTGCTGAAGATGGGGCAGGGCCTGAATCACCGCGTGGCCGGTTCCGAGTCTCTCTTTCTGTTCGATCCAGTTCAGATCGTCCGACGCCAAGCGATTTTTGACCGCTTCGCCGCCATGACCGTAGATTACCGAGATTTCATCCGGATTGATCCTGCGTGAGGTCTCGATAACATGGGAAAGAAGTGGTTTTCCAGCCAATGAGTGCAGCACTTTCGGAAGCTTGGAGCGCATACGCGTCCCTTCCCCGGCAGCTAGAATCAGTGCACCAAGATGCATCCCTCTCTCCCCTTAAATAAAAAAGTAATACGCTTTCAAAAGGCCCAGGCGGCCGCTTCAGAAACCGCGTTGCAGCTCGCGGCAGTTAAATGCCCAGCCTACAACAGTCTTAACAAACTTAAAACTTCGAAAAAGAGATTTTCGCTGGAATCTTCCCTGATAAATCTTGCTGATTAGTTAACGGTGTGGGACTGCCCCGGCATGCCAACTTGCATGGCATCCTCTTGGGTGGCATCCCTGACTTCCAGTATTTTAACTTTGACCTGCAGCGATTTTCCTGCCAGCGGATGATTGCCGTCAACCGTCAGCTTGCCGTCTTCAATTTTGGTCACATAGAAACTTTTAACATCCCCCGCGTCGTTCTGCATCTGAACCTCGGCACCGAGCTGGCGAAATTCGGGGGGTACGTTTTCAATGTCGTCGGTAAAGGTCAAATCGGGATCGTAGTCACCAAAGCCATTTTCCGGTGGGACGGTCATCGTGACCTCTTCACCCTGGGCTTTGCCGGCCACTGCCTGATCCATACCACCGATCAACTCGGTCTCTCCACCATGAATGTAGCTTACCGGTAGGTCACTCTGCTCAAGCACATTGCCATCCGTAT
>JAKSBX010000212.1 GCA_022360905.1 Chromatiales bacterium | reverse complement strand
CACCTCGGTACCGGCACCTCCCGCTCTGTTGTTGTTGCTGTCCGGGCTGGTTGTGATGAGGTTCTTCAAGCGCGACAAACGCCTGGCCTAGTCAAAACAGGCAGAGGTTCCCCGTCAACACTCTGCTGCGTAACCAATGATCACGCCCTGCATTGCAGGGCGTTATTTTCTGATCTCAAGATTGGATTGTGTTTCAGTACCTGTCAGATTGATTGTATGGCCACTGTTTCCATATATAATCCCTTGAGTAAACCGGTTGCCCAACCTGCAATGGAATCGATATGGTCGGCAATGTACTTAAAGAGGTCTTTAGGCTACCAAAACCCAAGTCATTGGCCGATGGTCTGAGTGGCCAGGCAAAGTTAGAGTACGAGCAGGGTTTCATACGTCTGCTGTTCACGTTTATCGTTTTCAGTTATCTACTGATTATGTCGGTCGCCGGTGCAACGGATGGCGGGCTTATCCTGGCGATATGGCTGGCGCTGGGATATGTGTTCTTCTCTCTGTTGATACTGTTGTCATTCCGTTATTTCAAACAGGGCTCCCGTCTGCGGCGGATTACCACCCTGTTGGGCGATCACGGTATGACCTGTCTGGCCATGTACTATGCCGGTGAGACAGGAACCCCGTTGTTCACCGTGCTGTTTTGGATCACAGTGGGTTACGGTGCCCGGTATGGTGCCAACTATCTATTCCTCGGCATGCTGCTGTCGACAGTGGGGTTGTTGTGGCTGATCAACACATCCCAGTTTTGGGCTTCCCACCCAATTTTTGGCTATTCGCTGATCCTGGCCAATATCATGATTCCCGCGTTTGTGTCGAAAATTCTGGCACAGTTGGTGAAAGCGAAGGCCGCGGCTGAGCAAGCCGACCAGGCAAAAGGCCGCTTTCTTGCCAACATGAGCCATGAGTTGCGCACCCCGCTGAGCGGTATTATCGGTCTCTCCCAGCTACTCACGGCGGAACCATTGAGCCGTAAATTTGAAGGTAAATTGAAGACGATAGATTTTTCAGCCAGACATATGCTGAATCTGATCGATGATATCCTCGATCTCTCCAAAATAGAGGCGGGGCGGATTCATATCGATCACCGGGTTTTCGACCTCTATGCCATGCTCGCCTCAGTCAAAGCGAATCTCGATCCGTTGGCAAAAGACAAGGATATCCGACTGATAAGCCACATCTCACCTGAGGTCCCGATCGATCTCACGGGGGATTCTCAGCGACTTCAGCAAGTGTTGAATAATCTGATCGGGAACGCCATCAAATTCACTCATCAGGGCTATGTCGATCTTAGGGTGAGCTGTTTGAAAAAAACGCCCACGGAAGTCGGTTTGCGTTTTGAGGTGATCGATACCGGAATCGGTATCTCTGAGACAGGGCTGAAGAGTATCTTTCAACGTTTCAATCAGATCGACGATGCGATCAACAGAAAGTATGGGGGTACCGGTCTGGGGACCACCATATCCCGGGAGTTGATACACGCCATGGGTGGTGAGATCTATGTTGAGAGCAGTGAAGGTAAGGGAAGCCGTTTCTATTTTGAACTCACGCTGAAAACAGCAGCGTCGCAGCGGGAGTTGAACTATAGCGGCCATAGCATCATTGTCTTCACCAATGAGCAGAGATTCTTCTTAGATATTTCGCAAATCCTCGAGCCGGTGGATGTTGCCTGTGAAGTGGTCTCCACCCTTAGAGAGTTGCACTACCGCTTGCTGGAGAGTGACAGCGAGGTGGTCCACAATCCTCTGGTATTGCTCGATGCCCAGGCGATCGCCGATGAGTTACCTGAAATGGTGTCCGTGTTGAGATCCCCCGAGCTCGGAGGAGAAGCCTTTATCGTCTTGATCGACACTCAGGAAAAGTATGAAACATCGACCCTACCGCTGGAGATCAATTCCGTTGTGCGGGATTTGCGAAGTATCGAGCTGATACAGAATACCCTCCATGCGGGATTGCAAAGCAGTGCTCTGCTGGGAAGTGGGCAACCCATCTGCAATTTGCAACGGCAGACCGAGCTGTCGGACATCAGGCTGCTGATTGCTGAAGACACGGCCGTGAATCGACTGATACTCGGTGAGATGTTAAGCAAGGCAGGTTTCAGGGTCGATATGGTGGTCGATGGGCAATATGCGCTGGAGCATTTGGCACAATTCGATTACGACCTGGTAATTGTCGATATGCAGATGCCAAGGGTTGGTGGGCTGGATGTGATCAGGGCGTACAGGGCGGAGAAGGCTTCGAACAAAGAGATGCCATTTATCGTCCTCACGGCGAACATAACCGAGGATGCGAAACGCCAAGCGAATGCAGCAGGTGCGGATGCCCACCTGCAGAAACCTGTGGATATCGGCGGTCTGATTGAGAGTATTCTGAGACTGCTTCGGATTTGAAAACAGATGTGAATAATCGGCTAAACGTCTCCTAATATAAGATCGAGTTCCGATCCTACATAATTCAGTATTTTTTTTACTCGGTAGTCCTGTGTGTGGGTTATCGATTCTTGAGTCATGAACCAACGCCCGAACTCCCTTTCGGAACATTTTTGATTCGTGTAAACAACATTTATCTCCTTGTGATGTATATCAGTGCGAATATCACCGATGAATGTGTCAATTGAAAGCGCTGTCCCTTCAAGGATATGAAACAATTTCGAGAAATCGTATATCAATATACCCGTGATATTGAGCGACCGCTGCTTGCGTCTGTAATGGATCTTAATATGCTGGAGCTCTTTTTCTGAAAGAGCCTTCCCAGTATGGCTGATATATGCGAGCTGGGTAAATTGATCACTTTCACCCAGCAAATCAAGTTTCTTGTTCATTGATCTTGTTGTTGGTATTGAATTTAACTTGAAGCGTATAGACGCAACCGGTTTAGACAGATGAGCGTGTACACACAACTATCAGGTGATCAATTTACCAAGCGTTTGAGCAAGCTCTTTCGGTTCAAATTTGGGGACATAGGCATCGGCACCCACACCTTCTCCGAGCGCCTGATTAGCGTCGGAAGTCAAAGAAGAGTGCATAATTACGGGGATGTTTTCAAAGCGTGCATCCTGTTTTACCATTCTGGTCAATACGTATCCATCCATCTCCGGCATTTCCACATCAGTAAGGATGAACTGCACTTCATCCGAAATT
>JAKSBX010000175.1 GCA_022360905.1 Chromatiales bacterium | reverse complement strand
AGTATCCGGTATTGATGATCATCGCTGCGGTCAGTGCAGGTGATAGTAGGCAGGATTGCATAAGAAATAGATAGCTGGGAATTTCCCCAGCTAGGGTTATCCCTAGGGCCTGTTAACACACATCGTGTGTTGGTAGAGACTCTGAGATGGATTCTCTATTTTATCTGGATCGAGAAATCCGGCGCGGTATGCATATGTCTTTTAACCGCACAGAGTTCCATTGCGCGGATGATGCCGCTCTGGTAGCGCTCTGGAAAGTCCTTTGGCAGGGTCAGATGAAAGATGATGTTACCGATCATTTTCTTCTTTTCATCTTCGATACACTCCATTTGCAGTGCCAGGCCCTCGGTGGGTAATTGACGGGATTCACAGAAGTTCCAGGCAAAAATGCCAGCACAAGTGGCCAGTGAACCCAGGAACAGATCAAAGGGGGCCGGGGCGCTGGCCTCACCACCATACTTGAGCGGTTGATCCGTCTGCAGGGTGAAATCCCCCACTTGTGCCTCAATACGTTTACCACCGGTAAAATTGACCTGGATTGAGTCCATCTCTTAACTCCTGCTCAGAGGGGGTACAGCTCTTTAATGGGACCTTCGTTTTTGGTCTCGACCTGGGCGTACAGACTGTTCAAAGCAGCCTGCAAGGCCTCTTCGATCACCGGGTGATAGAAGGGCATGCGGATCAGATCCCCGACGCTGAGATCCTGAGATATGGCCCAGTTCAGCAGGTGCGCCAGATTCTCGCCCCGGGTGGTGATCATTTCCGCGCCAACCATCCGCCCGGAGGCTTTGTCGGCGTAGACGCGGATCACGCCCCGGTTCTGGCCCATGATCAGTGCCCGTCCCACCGGAGCCAGTTTGACCTCACCAATCGCCGTGTTATCCAGATCCAGCTCCTGATAACTTCTGCCAACCAGGCAGATATTGGGGTCACAGAAGTTGATCGCCAGAGGAACCTTACGTTTGAATCCCATCACGGCATCATGGGCGGCGTTGTAGCCGGCGATTTTACCTTCGTCTCCGGCTTCGTGAAGAATCGGTTTTTCGCCGTTCAGGTCACCGGCGATGAAGATATGGGAATCCCCACACTGCATGGTGTTCGGGTTGTACAGGGGGATGCCGTTGGCATCGAGCTCAATGCCGGCATTGGTCAGCGACAACCCCTCCACATTGGGTGTCCGCCCAAGGCTGGCCAGTACCTTGTCGACAACCACCGAGTTCTCACCGGCGGTGACTCGCAACTGCTCACCTTCTGCAGAGAGCTCAACCGCCTCTCCCAGATAGATGGGGAATTCCCGCTGCATGATCTCCAACGCCGTCTTGGAGACCTCCGGATCGGTTGTACCACCGATGGTCTCCGCCATGTCGAAGCCACTGACTTTGATACCCAAGCGGTTGAGTGATTGACCAAGTTCCAGGCCGATCACGCCCAGACCGACTACTGCCACCGATTCCGGCAGATCCTCCAGTTCAAAGAAACTGTCGGTGGTTAAAACCTTATCGCCAAAGGCTTCCCATGCGGGCGGTACCACCGGGCGCGAACCTGTGGCTATAACAATTTTCTCGGCGATCACCCGGTCGCCGTTATCGAGTTGCAAAGTATGGGGATCGACAAACTCCGCATAGGACTCGACGAACCGCTCACCCATATTGTCGGTACTGTTCGACAGCACCCGGTCGACGAAATTGTCACGCAGATCCTGGACATGTTCCATGGCTTCCGGAATATCGATGGTCATCTCGGTATGGCCATCCACACCGTAACGATCGAGATGGGTGCGGCGATGGTAATCCTCGGCAACCTGGATCAAGGCTTTGGAGGGCATACAGCCAACTCTGGCACAGGTGGTACCCGGTTCTCCGCCGTTGATCAGGAGAAAGCTCTTACCGCTCGGTCCAACCTGGCCGGTTGCATTGAGACCGGCGGTTCCGGATCCGAGAATAGCGACGTCGACACGTTTTTCTGCCACAGAAATCTCCAATGAATATTTTGTTGGGCGAAATTCTAACGACTTGGCCGTCAAATTTCAGCTTATATCCGTGTGGGTTTTGGCTGGTGTGGAATTCACCAAGCAATTAACGGAAAAAAATGGTTTTATTGTGTCAAACTAGAGCCTGATCGGGGCCGATCCGGACTTGTGTTATCGGGCCTAATAACAATTTCATCATAATTACTAAGATAAGCTGAGGAGAATCACATGAAATGGCTACTAACGACTCTACTGGTCCCGACCCTTGCGCTGGCCCAGCCGCCAGGGCAGGGAGGCGGACAGATGGACCCTCAGCAACATTTTGACCAGTCGAAACAAGCGATGCTGCCACTGATTGAGAAGAGCATCCCGGCCATGCAGGAGACCAAGAGCTGCCTGAATCAGGCCAAGGATCAGGCCGCCTTTCAAAAATGTGTCGAGATCATGCTCGCCCTGGAGCAGGAGATGCAGGCTAAGATGGGCCGAGGCGATGCCATGCAGGGCGCAGACAAAGCTCAATCACAACCACCAAAAATGATTGAGTTCAATGAGCAGAACAAGCAAAACATGCTGAAGTTTCTCGACCAATCCATCCTGGTGGGCCAGTCACTGAAAAACTGTTTCAACTCAAGTCAGTCACCTGATCAGATGCAAAGCTGTATGCAGGCGGCAAAACCAAAGCAGTAACTGTTTTCAATAGTTCGCATAGTGCCGGCCTGGATTAAACAGGCCGTGCGGATCGAATACCGCCTTCAAACCCTGCTGGATCCCTGCGATGCGGGGGTGAAGCGGGTGGAAGATATCGCCGCTTCTGTCTCCATTGCGAAACTGGATTGCATGTCCACCCTGCCTCTCGACCAGGTTGCGGATCTCCGCAGCAGGGCGTTCGCTATAGAGCCATCTTAAGCCACCGGACCACTCTTGCAGGCAGGGCTCGGTCAGTTCCAATGGGCTGGTCGGTTTCAGCGAAAGCCGCCACAGAGTTTTGGGCTGTTGGAAGAAATCGAGCTTGTGGTCTCTCAGCTGCTGCCAGAAGCCGGTTGATTCAGTGCTCTCCTGCAGGCCGTACCTACTACGGATTGTGCCAAGCCGCTGATGGCTGCAGGCGAGTCTTATCGCCTGTTTATCCGCCAGGCTGTAGCTGGCGGTGATAGGTTGCGAGTCGGCGATCATCGCTCCGATCAGGCTGGTTGCAGCGTCAGGATCCCGATCAACCAGCAGGGTATGCTCCTCCACAGGCTTGGGCAGGACCTTGATGGATACCTCCAGCAGAACACCAAGCGTGCCCATGGCACCGGCCATCAGCCGGGAAATGTCGTAACCCGCAACATTCTTCATCACCTGACCACCGAAGCTCATGATTCTGCCCTGACCATCGAGCAGCTTGATACCCAGCAACAGATCCCTTGGAGAGCCACCCCAGGGGCGTCTGGGGCCGCTTAGTCCGGCAGCAATAGCTCCGCCGATGGTCCCCTTGTCATCGAAATGGGGAGGCTCGAAAGGCAGCATCTGGCCTTGCGCCTCCAGGGCGGCTTCAATCTCCTCCAGTGGGGTTCCGCCGCGGGCGGTAATCACCAATTCGGTGGGTTCATAACTGACAATACCCCGGTTGCCGCTGAGATCCAGAACGCTCTGTGGGCCCAGTTCCCGTCCATAGAAATCCTTACTGCCACTGCCAATCAGCCGCAGGCTGCTCTGCTCGGCAAGCGCATCCTTGATGCTGCTCTGCAGCTGTGTTGATTGATCTTGATCGACAGACATCAGAAACGCTCCAACTCAGGAAAGCGCAACTTGCCCGCATGAACGTGCATGGCGCCAAATTCTGCACATCGGGCCAGGGTCGGTATCGCTTTACCCGGATTGAGCAGATTGTGCGGATCGAAAACCGCCTTCACCGCATGAAATGTCTCCAGTTCTGGGTCCGGGAACTGGGCGCACATCTGGTTGATTTTCTCTATACCCACACCATGCTCCCCGGTGATGGTCCCCCCCACGGCGACACAAAGTTCGAGGATTTCGCCGCCAAACTCCTCGGCTTTTTCCAATTCACCCTCATTGTTTGCATCGTAGAGGATCAACGGATGCAGATTGCCATCACCTGCATGAAAGACATTGGCGCAGGGCAGGCCAAACTTTTCCGACATCTCACCGATCATGGTCAATACCTTGCCCAGCTGGTTGCGCGGGATTGTGCCATCCATGCAGTAGTAGTCCGGTGCCAGTCGGCCAACCGCGGGAAAGGCATTCTTGCGGCCCGCCCAAAACCTCATACGCTCGGTTTCATCTTCGGCCGTGCGTACCTCGCGGGCTCCGGAGTCGAGCAGGATCTGGCGCACCCGCATGATCTCTTCGGAGACCTCATCTTCGCTGCCATCAACCTCACACAGTAGTATGGCGGCCGCATCCGTGGGATAGCCGGCATGTACAAAATCCTCCGCGGCGCGTAGCGAGAGGTTGTCCATCATCTCCAGGCCGGCCGGGAGAATCCCCTTGGCAATGATCTCAGCTACCGCTTTTCCGGCGATCTCCACATCGTCAAATGCGGCCAGCGCCACCTGCTGACGCTCCGGAATCGGCAACAGTTTCACCACCACTTCGACCACCAGACCGAGCATACCCTCTGAGCCGGTGATCAGGGTCAGCAGATCGAGCCCCGGACCATCCAGACCGGTGGAGCCGAAGGTCAGGCGCTCACCGTCGATGGTGATCAGGGTGACCTGCACCACGTTATGCAGTGTCAGACCATATTTCAGACAGTGAACGCCGCCTGCGTTTTCCGCCACATTGCCACCGATTGAACAGGCGATCTGGGAGGAGGGATCCGGAGCGTAGTAGAGCCCATAGGGTTTGGCGGCTTCACTCACCGCCAGGTTTCTCACCCCCGGTTGGACGCGGGCCAATCTGTTCTCACTGTCGACCTCAACGATCTTGTTGAGTCTAGCCAGGCTGAGCAGTACGCCCTCTTCATGGGGTAAGGCACCGCCGGAGAGGCCGGTTCCAGCACCACGGGCCACGACGGGTATCTTCTGTCGATGGCAATACTTGAGGACAAGCTCCACCTGCTCCACGGTGTAGGGGAGCAGAACAATCAAAGGAACTTTACGATAGGCGGACAGACCGTCACACTCAAAGGGGATCAACTCCTCCTGCCGATAGATGACACAATCGGAGGGGAGCATGTTTAAAAACTCTGCCGCAAGGCTCTGGCGGTCAATACCCATCAAAATATCCTGTATGGTCTGTCATACTCACGGAACCATATAACTTTAAAATAAAGAGGTTGCATCTCATGTTGGTAGGCAGATAGCCCCCACGGTCATCGCGTTTGCAACAATCATTGTATGCGATTGTTCCAGAAATAGACTACCAGGTTAACCTGGGTAAGTTGGGGTTAAACCTGTTTTTACTGGAGGAATCTGGTTCAACGACCAGGCCAGCTATTGGCAGCCAATGGATAACCCAATAGATTACAGATGGATAGAACATACTACCTGTAACCAAACCATTTGGTTGCCGGGTGGATAGTATGAGAGAGTAGGTATGGATTGGATCTTGCAGTGTGATGATGGATCGATCCTTGTTAATCAGTAATAAAAGATAATGAAGATACTAACAACATTGGCTTTGTCCCTGGCTCTACTGAGCTCACAGGGCGATGGATTTGCTGCGGAGAAACTGAAACGCGCCATCGATTTGGAAGTGGCAGGCCAGAAAGCGGCCGGTAACTCACAAAAGAGTGTTGAGCGCCTCGACGACGAAAGCCGCAAGATGCTCGAAGAGTATCGTCTGCTTACTCAACAACTACAACGGACCAAACTGGCAAACGACGATCTGCAGTCCCAGGTCGATCGCCAGTCTGCTGAGATGCAAAGGATCTCCGATGAGTTGCAGGAGATCGATCGGATGCGCAGCGATCTCGATCCCCTGATGCAACAGATGTTGCAGACCCTGGCTGAGCTGGTTATCAGGGATAGTCCGTTTCTGAGTGAGGAACGGCAAGCCAGGGTTGAGGCACTGCAGAGCGCCAATGAGGATCGCTCAATCGAGATTTCCGAGCGTTACCGCCAGATACTCGAGGCCTACCAGATCGAGGCGGACTATGGCCGCAATATCGAGGCCTATCAGGCACAGCTGGTGACCGACGGCGTAGAGCAGAAGATGGTGGATTTTCTGAGAATCGGTCGGGTTGCCCTGTTTTACCAAACCCTGGATGGCACTGCAGGGGGTGTCTGGGATAATCAGGATCGTCGCTGGATAAGCCTCGATTCGAGTCATATGACGGAACTGACCCGGGCGATCCGCATTGCACGCAAGCAACTGCCACCAGACCTGATGGTATTGCCGATGCTGATACCCGAGGGGGGCAGCCAATGAATCGACTGCTTCTCATCATCATGCTGCTGATCGGCATTCCGGGTCAGCAATCCATGGCGCTGGCCGCCGAAGATCCTTTGCAGTCCCTGTTGGAAGAGGTCAGAAAGTCCCGCCAGGCACAACAGACCAGAGATCAGGCGAGGGAGAAACGCTTTCTCGAACAGCATCAGCAGCGAAAGTCACAGCTCGAAGCCATCAAACAACAGCTGCAGGCGGAACAGCAGCGTCAGCAGCAACTGCTGGAGCAGTTTGAAACTCAGCGTGGTGAGCTCGAAAAGCTCAAATTGACCCACCAGCAGAGTACAGGCAGTTTTGGTGAGTTGTTTGGTGTGGTCAGGCAGGTTGCGTCGGAGAGTCTGAACCTGTTTAAAAATGACCTTACCTCATCCCGGCAACAGCAGGATCTGGCCATCCTCGAAGAGGTCGCCAGCAGCCGTTCGCTTCCCTCACTGGAACGCCTGCAGGATCTGTGGGAGATCTTTTTACAGCGCATCATCCAATCCGGGCAGATCTGGCAGGCATCGCTGCCGGTGATTCTGACCAGCGGAGAGGAGCAACAGGAGCAGGTTACTGCTGTCGGCCTGTTCAATGCACTTTCCGATGGGCGCTACCTGAGATATCTGCCGGAAACCGCACGTTTCGTCGAGCTGAGCCGCCAACCGGCTCCCCGTTATCAGCTTCTCGCCAAGCAGGCAGAACAGAGTACCGGCGGTCTGCAGAAGCTGGCCATTGATCCCTCCAGAGGGGCGATTCTGTCACTCCTTGTGGCCTCACCAACCCTGCTCGAGCGGATTCAGCAGGGCGGATATATCGGCTATTTCATACTCTTTCTGGGCGCACTGGGTTCACTGGTTATTATTGAACGGCTGGTCAGTCTGTTTATGATCGGGCGCCGGGTAAAGCGGCAGCTTAAGCAGGATGAACCCAAGCAGGACAACCCCCTCGGTCGACTGCTGGCCATCGACCGGGAGTGGCAGGCCATTTCCGGCGACGCCCTGCAGAAACACTTCGACGAAGCGATCCTGAGAGAGCTGCCGAAACTGAGAAGGGGGCTGCGTTTGCTGACCATATTCGCCGCCGTTGCACCGCTGCTCGGCCTATTGGGCACGGTAACCGGCATGATCGAGACCTTTCAGTCCATCACCCTGTTTGGCACCGGTGATCCTAAGCTGATGTCGGGGGGGATCTCCCAGGCTCTGGTAACCACCGAACTGGGTCTGGCGGTGGCCATACCGATGGTCCTGCTGCACAGCTATCTTGCCGGTCGGAGTAACCGGATAATCCGCCTGCTGGATCAACAGAGCGCTGCGATGGTGGCGGCCCGGTCCCGGAGTTGAGATGGAGATCCTGCTGAACTGGCTGCCACTCGACGCACTGCGCCTGCTGGAGCGGGGCGGTTTGATCCTGTTATTGATCCTGCTGCTCTCCCTGGTGATGTGGAGCCTGATCATCTACCTCTATCTGCATATCTGGTGGCGCAACGGTGAGCAGGTCAGTGATCGTTGTATGCCCTGGTTGCCTTTGATCATCTCCCTGGTGCAGATCCTGCCGATGGTGGGACTGCTCGGTACCATCGAGGCGATGATTGAGCTGTTCCATGTCATCGCCCAACACGGGTCGGGCAATATCCGGGGTATGGCCGGCGGTATTTCACAGGCCCTGATCACCACCATGGCCGGGCTGGTTGCCTCACTCTCCGGCTACTACTTCTCCAGCGATCTGCAACATCGGCTTAGCTACCACACCACACCCCAGGAGAGTCTCTGATGCGCCATCAGCATGTAGATGACGAGAGCGGTGAACTGGCGATCAATCTAACCCCGTTGATCGACATGGTGTTTATCCTGCTGATCTTTTTCATGGTGACTTCATCATTCGTCAAAGAGACCGGGGTGGAGGTTGACCGCCCCAGTGCCGCCACAGCCACCATGAAACAGCAGGCAGCGATTCTGATCGGCGTCACCAGTAAGGGTGAGGTATGGATCGACAAACGTCGGGTCGATATCAGGGCTGTCCGTGCCAATGTGGAACGTCTGCATGCGGAGAATCCTGAGGGTGCAGTGGTCATCATGGCCGATCGGGAGGCACCCACCGGTGTGGTGATCCGGGTATTGGACCAATCGCGCCTTGCCGGGGTGGATAGTGTCTCCATTGCGGCAACCCGAGATCAGGAGTAATGCGTTTTCTGCTCGCCATTCTGCTTGCCGTGGCCGTGAATATGGCCCTGTTTCTGCTGCTTGACCGGATGTTGAGCGAAAAAGAGATCGAGGTGGATAAACAGATCTCATCGGAGATCATTGAGTTCGTACGTCTGAAGTCTGAGCCGGAGCCACCGCCACAGCAGGAGCCTGAGCCGGAGGAGGAGTTACCGGAGCCACCCCCCGCTGTACCGGAGACGCCACTGCAGCCCCTGGCAGTGGATCGCCCTGAACCCACAGAGTGGCAAATACCCGAACTGGATATTCCACTGCAGATCGGTGCCGGCCCCTATATCGGTGTAAGGCCGGAAATGCCGACAACCCTGGCGGCGGAACCTGTACCGCGAATGCGTTTTCCACCCCGCTATCCACAACGGGCGCTGATGCGCCATGTGGAGGGGAAAGTGGTGTTACGCTTTACCATCAATCCGGATGGCTCGGTAAGTGATGCTGAAGTCATCGAGGCGGAGCCGGCGGGTTATTTTGAGCAGTCGGCACTGCGCGCCATCAGCCGCTGGCAGTTTCATCCCAAGGTGGTGGATGGCAAGGCGGTTTCAAGAGTTGCAACCCAAACCATTAGCTATCGTTTGAACTGATGAGATCCGCAAAACAAGTCATGCAGCGTTGGTGTTTCAGAGTCGGCCTGAGCCTGCTGCTCTGCGCTCCGCTGTTTGCTGCTGAAGAGCTGCCCAAGGATGCCGCTGAGGCGAAGCGATATACCTATGACTATCTGTTCATGATCGATGTGCTGATACGCAATGAAAAGTATCAGCGCGCCCGTATCGAACTGGATGCTTTATTGGAGCGGGTCAAACAGAATCCGGATGAGACGGCGTTGACCCGTCAGGCCTATGGCTATCTGAGTATCGGCCTGAAGGACTACCCATCGGCCATCGAACATTTTCAATTTGCGGTGGAATCCGGGGCCTTACCGCCCGGAGTCAGCCTGAATCTACGCTACACCCTGGCCCAACTGCTGTATCAGGAAGAGCGCTATAAAGCGGGGCTAGCCCAGCTGCAGAGCTGGTTCGAACAGACCACAAAGCCCACTCCGCAGGCGCGGGTACTACTGGCCAGTTTTTACTATGCCCTGAAAAAATACAGCAAGGCGATCACCGCCCTGAAACTGGCGATCAAGGAGTCGGATTCGCCTCAGGAGTCCTGGTATCAGATGTTGGTGGGGCTCTATTTTGAGACCAGGCAATACAAGCAGAGCGTTCCCGTGCTGCAGACCCTGGTGGATCGGTTCCCCGCGAAAGCCCTCTATTGGCAACAGCTGTCGGATGTTCTGCTGCAACTGGGCAGAGAGCAGAAGGCGGTTGCCGTGCTGTCACTGGCGGCTTCACGAAAGCTGGTCGACGAGAGCGGCCTGATCCGGCTGGCCAAACTCTACCTGCAACTGAACAACCCTCTGGATGCAGCAGAACTGCTGACCGATGCTATTCAACGGGGCGACATCAAGCCTCGCAAAGAACCTTTGAGCTTGCTGGTGGATGCCTGGTTGTTGGCCAGAGAGCCAGAGCAGGGGATCAAGGTGCTGAAGCAATTGGCAGAGATCGACAAATCGGGTAAGCCACAACTCAGAATGGGACGTTTACTGATGGAACAGGAGCAGTGGCAGGAGGCCCGCCGGCAACTCGAACGAGGTATCGAGCTGAGCCGCAAACCTGCATTTGAAGATTGGTTGTTACTGGGTAGCACCCACTATCGCCTGACCAATCCAACAGCGGCTCTGTCCGCCTTCAAGTCGGCACTGAAACTGGCTGACAAGCCTCAGCAGACCAAGCTGGCCCAACGTTGGATTGACTATCTCGCGAATCCATAGCCGATTAGCGAATGAAGTGTAAATCTGCTGGATTGTGCGAGGACACCTTGGAATGTGCTCATCGCTTTCAGTTTGGGTGATATGCCTCACTAGCTGTGTGATATGCCGCACCGGTTACTTTTCCTTCCCGTTGATGATTGGATCAATTCACAAGTTATCAATGACTTAAGATTTTGGCTCGAAAACTGCTTTTTAACACCGTTTCCAAGAATTAAATAATAGAGGTGAATGCATGCGTTTTACGGCCTTATCATTGGCAATCAGTTCCATACTAACCGCTCAGGCAGTCGTTGCAGATGAACATATGGAAGATCTGCAGGATGTGGTGGTTGAAGCAGAAGGTGGAACCAGTCCAGCAGTAACTACAGCACCAATGGATGGGGCTTCAAGCGGCATTCCGGCGGATGCCGCCGATTTCCTCAGGGACATCAACGGTGTGTCCGGTATTCGTATGGGCGGCCAGGGTATCGATCCGATCATCCGCGGTCAGAGTCAGAATCGACTCAACATAATCATGGATGGCGCCTATATCCACGGTGGCTGTCCAAACCGGATGGATCCTCCAACCGCCTACTCAGCCATGGAGAGCTATGACAGTGTCACCGTGATCAAGGGATCCCAGACCGTGATCTATGGCGGTGGCGGTAGTGGCGGCACAGTCTTGTTCGAGCGCAACGCGCCGAAATTCGAGGAGGGCAAACCCTATCTAGGTCGTGCCGATGCGGGCTATAAAAGTAATTCCCAGACCAAAGAGGCCTCGGTTGATGTGGCCGCCGGTACGGATATGGGTTTTGCCCGTGGCATCATCGGCTACAAAGATGCGGACAACTATGAGGATGGTGATGGTAATGAGGTTCGCTCTGCATTCACCAAACAGTCCGGTAATCTGATTCTGGGTTATACCCCCGACACCAACAAGATCCTGCAGCTGAACCTGGAAGCGACCCGCGAAGACGATGCCCTGTATGCCGGCGCCGGCATGGACTCACCGATGAGCGATGCGGACAACATCAGGCTCAAGTATGAGCAGAGCGACAAAGTGGGCCCGTTTTCAGCCGTCAAAGCTGAGATCTATTCCAGTGAAGTCGAACATCTGATGGACAACTACTCACTGCGGGAGTTGACTGCTCCGATGCGTATGAGTGTACCGACCACTTCCGATACCAAAGGCGGGCGTCTGCTGGCGGATCTGATGTTGGGTGAGACCACTTTGACGGTTGGTTTCGATATTCAAAACAATGAGCGCGATGCCGATCGCTTCTCCGGCATGGCCAACATGGAGCCGACCACGCTGCAGTCCATCATGTGGCCGGGCGCAGAGTTGGAACAGACCGGTATCTTCATGGAGCTGTCCCAACCGATTGGCGATCTGGATCGGCTGAAAGCCGGATTGCGCTATGACCGGGTCGATGCCTCCATCTCACGGGGTGACGAGAAACCCGATCTGGGTCCAAGCCCCACACCGAACAACCTCTATGCGGCCTACTACGCAGACACTTCAGACGAGACTACAGAGAACAATGTAGGCGGTTTTATTCAGTATGAGCGGGAAGTCGGTGATGGCACCCTCTACACCGGTTTCAGCCGCAGTGTACGTACCGCAGATTCAACAGAACGTTATCTGGCAAGCTTCTCACGCAATATGATGACCATGATGGATATGAGCTGGGTGGGTAACCCGGAACTCGAACCTGAAAAACATCATCAGCTGGAAGCCGGTCTGCGCTGGCGGGGTGGTGCCTGGGATACCGATGTTTCGGTCTTCTACAACGATGTAAGCGACTATATCCTGCGTGACAAGGCACGTGGCCAGGATGGTATTCTGGTGGCCAATGGTACGGCCAATATCTATCGCAATGTGGATGCTGAGTTCTATGGCATCGAGTGGGAGGGTGGTTACCGGATTATGGACTCCCTGAGCGCTACCGCCAGTCTTGCCTATGTACGGGCGGAAAATACCACGGATGATCGCAACATCGCTCAAATCTCACCCCTGGAAGCCACACTCGGTATGGAATATACAATGGCTGCCCTGGAGTTCGGTGGCAAGGTCCGTATGAACGCAAAACAGACCCGTGCGGATCTTGAGAATGGCAGTGGCCAGGATGTACAGGAGACACCGGGATGGGCGGTGATCGATCTGTATGGCAGTTATGAGATTGCCAAAGCCGCTGAAGTGAGTTTCGGTATCGATAATCTGCTCGACAAGAGTTACGCCTACCATGTCAACCGTGCCAATGCGGATCCATTCAATCCGGAAGCGATCCAGGTCAATGAGCCGGGCCGCGAGGTGTGGGT
>JAKSBX010000121.1 GCA_022360905.1 Chromatiales bacterium | reverse complement strand
GTTAACATTAAGTGCGGTATTCGGCGTTGATCTTCACGTAGTCGTAGGAAAGATCGCAGGTCACCACCTTGGTTGTGGCACTGCCCCGACCCAGCTCTACCCGAATGGTGAGTTCACTTTTCTGCATCACCGCCTGACCCGCAGCTTCCGTGTAGTCGGCAGCCCGCCCTCCCTGACGTACGATACAGACATCATCAAGCCAGATCTCCACCTGGTCGATAACCAGATCCTCGATGCCGGCACGGCCTACAGCGGCCAGAATCCTGCCCCAGTTTGGATCAGAAGCGAACAGCGCCGTCTTCACCAGTGGTGAATGTGCGATGGTGTAGGCCACTTGACGGGCCTCCGATTCGCTGGCCGCGCCGTTGACCGCCACATCCACCAGTTTGGTCGCCCCCTCTCCGTCTGCAACGATCGCTCTGGCAAGCTCCATACAGAGATCGAGCACCGCATCCGACAGTTGCCGATAGATAGGAGACTCGGCGTCACTCAGCGGCGGCAGAGGTGAAGCACCGGTGGCAATCAACACACAGGCATCATTGGTTGAGGTGTCTCCATCCACAGTTATGCTGTTGAAGGAGGGCTTTACGGCTCGATCGAGACAGCTTTGCAGCAACTCCCCGGATACCGCCAGATCGGTGGCCAGATAGGCCAGCATGGTTGCCATATCGGGCCGGATCATACCCGAGCCTTTGGCCATACCGGTAACCCGGACGGTCACACCATCCACCTGAAAACTGCGGGAAGCCAGTTTAGGTCGGGTGTCGGTGGTCATGATCGCCCGCGACGCAGACTCCCAACCTGCCTCCGTGAGTGCCGCTAGGGCCTTGGGAAAAGCTTGCTGCATCCGTTCAACCGGCAGTGTTTCACCGATCACTCCGGTGGAGAAAGGCAACACCTGATGGGGTTCGCAGGCGGCTAGGTCGGCCAGCCCACGGCAACAGTTGACGGCGTCATCCATCCCCTGCTCTCCAGTACCCGCATTGGCATTGCCTGAATTGATTAGCAGCAGTCTCGGGTTCCCCTGGCGAAGATGCTGCTTGGCCAGTTGCACGGGTGCGGCGCAAAAGGCATTGCGGGTGAACACCGCAGCACATTGCGCCCCTTCCGCCAATTCCATCACCAGCAGATCATCCCGGCCGGCATAGGAGATCCCTGCCGCGGCAACACCCAGCTTTACCCCGGCAACCGTGTGTGCGGATTCACTCATCTCAATTCAAGCGACCGTGACACTGCTTATATTTTTTGCCGGAACCGCAGGGGCAAGGTTCATTGCGCCCGATCTTGCGCCCATCCCGAACGAACGGCTGATGCGCCTCCTCCCGCTCAGGCGGCGGCTGCTCAGCTTCGGCCTCACCGGCCAGCCCTTCGAAAGTCTCATGTTTGAACTCGAACTCATTGACCCGGGACTGTTGCTCCTGCAGCGCCAGCTCTTCCGGCATCTGCACCTGAACTTTCGAGAGCAGGCTGACCACCTCCTGCTTGATACTCTCCAGCATGCCGGAGAACATGGCGAAGGCTTCCCGCTTATACTCCTGCTTGGGGTTTTTCTGTGCATAGCCGCGCAGGTGAATGCCCTGTCGCAGATAGTCCATAGCGGCCAGATGCTCTTTCCAGTGGCTGTCCAGGGTCTGCAGCATCATCGCCTTTTCAAACTGGCGCATGTTCTCATCACCCACCAGGGTCTGCTTCTCCTGGTAACCGGAGGTGAGCATGTCGAGGATCTTCGCCTTCAAGGTCTCTTCGTGCAGATCACTGTCGTCATCCAACCACTGCTGTATCGGCCATTCACCACTGAATGTTTCCACCAGGGCTTCGCTCAAACCCGGCACATCCCACTGCTCTTCGATGGACTCTCTTGGAATATGGGCATGAAAAACCTCATCCACCACATCTTCACGCAGTGCCTCAATGGAGCTGGAGACATCCGAGGTATCCATCAGGTCGTTCCGCTGCTCGTAGACCACCTTACGCTGATCATTGGCCACGTCATCATATTCAAGCAGTTGCTTACGAATATCGAAGTTGCGCCCCTCGACCTTGCGCTGGGCATTCTCAATCGCGCGGGAGACCCAAGGGTGTTCGATCGCCTCGCCTTTTTCCATGCCCATCTTCTGCATCAATCCGCCGACCTTGTCGGAGGCGAAGATTCGCATCAGGTTGTCCTGCAATGAGAGGTAGAAACGGCTTGAGCCGGGGTCGCCCTGCCGACCGGAACGTCCGCGTAGCTGGTTGTCGATTCGCCGCGACTCGTGACGCTCGGTACCGATCACATGCAGTCCGCCCGCTTCCAGTACCTGTTTGTGGACCTTTTTCCACTGCTGGGTATAGTCGTCCACTGTAGCGGAATCAGGATTCTCGCCCAGGGTTTCCAGCTCGGTTTCCAGGTTACCCCCGAGTACGATATCGGTACCACGGCCCGCCATGTTGGTGGCGATGGTAACCGCCCCCGGCCGCCCCGCCTGGGCTACGATCACCGCCTCCTGCTCATGGTGTTTGGCGTTCAGTACCTTGTGCGGTACCTTGGCCTTCTCCAGCAACCCGGAGACCAGCTCGGAGGTCTCGATGGAAGCGGTACCGACCAGCACCGGCTGGCCCCGTTTCACACAATCCTGAACATCCTCCAGGATCGCATCGTATTTCTCTTCCGGGGTGAGGTAGACAAGATCTCCCATGTCGTCCCTTACCATCGGCTGATTGGTCGGAATGACCACCACTTCGAGACCGTAGATCTGCTGAAACTCAAACGCCTCAGTATCCGCCGTACCGGTCATACCTGAGAGTTTTTTATACAGTCGGAAGTAGTTCTGAAAGGTAATCGACGCCAGGGTTTGATTCTCTTTCTGAATCTCCACCCCCTCTTTTGCTTCCACCGCCTGATGCTGTCCGTCGGACCAGCGGCGTCCCGGCATGGTACGACCGGTGAATTCATCAACGATGACGATCTGGCCATCCTTGACGATGTAGTCCACATTGCGCTGAAACAGCGCGTGGGCACGCAGTGCCGCGTTGGCATGATGCATGAGGATGATGTTGGCGCTGTCATAGAGACTGGCCCCCTCTTCCAACAGACCGGCCTCAGTCAGCATCTCCTCCACATGCTGGTGTCCCTCTTCACTGAAGTAGACCTGCTTGGCCTTCTCATCCACCGAGTAGTCACCCGGTCCAAAGTCTGGCTTACCTTCCTCATTGGTGATCGGATCCTGGCGGGTCAGACGTGGGATGATCTTATTCACCGCCATGTAGAGTTCGGAGGAGTCATCAGTCGGCCCGGAGATAATCAGCGGTGTACGGGCCTCATCGATCAGGATCGAATCGACCTCGTCGACGATGGCGAAAAACGGCGGACGTTGCACC
>JAKSBX010000209.1 GCA_022360905.1 Chromatiales bacterium | reverse complement strand
TCCATGAAGCATTTTATACCTGAGCGCTCAGCCAGGCGGCATTACATCGTTCATACATCCGCGATTATCCTGCTGTTAGCAGGCGACTTTATGACGCAACCTTTCCTAGCCCTTCCAGGTATTGTCTTCACAGGGTCTGCGATCTATCTATCAAGTAATATTGCTAGGGCCTATATTGTTTATCAGCGAGAAATACAAGTGCATGTCTAGTGGGCCACACGAGTAGCGGCCATGGGCGCGCAACTGTTTTGTCGATGAGGCATCACTACATAGCGATACCCGTCGGGAAGGGGCAGTGTGCCCAGAGTTCAGCTCTGGGGCGCTAAACTTTAGAAAACAAAGCAGTTTTAACCGAAATAGCGCTGTTTTGTGGCGAAAAAAGTGAGTTTTCCAGAAACCGCGCTTCTGAAAGCGGGACGGCGTCCACACTCAGGACAACTATCCCTATCGTCCACCATATTTTGAGCCGCAATACAGGTAGTTGACTCTACTTATACGCTGATTGGTCTGTTTCATGTGGATTCAGCGGACCCCTCTGTCACGTAAAAACTGGCTATAGTTCTGATCTGTGCCTGCAATATGGTTGATTAACCAAGTCTTAAGAAAACTGGTCAATTCGTCAATCGTTGCTTCACGGTCCTTTTCATAAGCATCCATGTAACTGCTTACTTCCATGATCATTTTTTCGTGCTGTTCCTTGTGCGGCTCAAAATCCGGATAGTCGTTATCCTGCATCAGCTTTTCTTCTCTAGCGAAGTGATACTTGGTGTAATCCACTAATTCACTCAACGCTTGACGTTCGAATGCCTCGCCGGTCGGATAGAGTACGGCAGTCTGTAAATTATTGATCAATGTGAGTAATTTTTTGTGATCCTCATCGATCACCTCTATTCCTACACTCAGGTTGTCGTCCCAGGCAACAAACTTCCGTGATGTCATTTTCTTATGGATCATGGGTAATGCAATGAGTATCGCTATCATGATCCACGGAACCGGATTATCAATACCAAACAGAAACCCAATACCGATAACCAGAAAGGCCAGTACGATAAACAGGGAGAGTCCGAAAGTCTGTAAGCTCTTACGCATGACGAGCATCCCGAAACTGTTGTAAATCAATAACAAAAGGAAGACCGGATACGGATTGGGCCATTTCTATCTGGCAAAAAACCCAAACCGGATTCGGAGTTAATACCTTGTCTGGATTGACTATCGGGTAAAACCACATTTTTTGATTTGACATTTGTCAAGGTTGATGACTTGACCCGGGAGCTTAATTTGTCGTGCGACTATCGACACACGAGGGAGGATTACTCCAATGACTAGAAGTTCCAGGCCACGCGTACGGACAGGTATTAGCGTCAGTACGCTCTCTATGGCAATCAGCTTGACTATTGGCGGTGCAGGCATTGCTGCCCAAGCCGCAACACCCACACTCAGCGAAGCGGACTTTGAGGCTTCCAAGACTATCTACTTTCAGCGTTGTGCGGGTTGCCATGGCACCCTGCGCAAAGGCGCGACAGGTAAGAGTCTGGAGCCTAAGGAAACGCAGAAACTAGGACAAGAGCGCCTAGAAAAAATCATCAAGTTCGGTACCGAAGGTGGTATGAACAACTTCGACGATATCATGACTGAAGATGAGATCAAGAAGATGGCCACCTACATTCAGATGGAAGCCCCGATTCCACCTGAGATGTCTCTGGCCCTGATGAAAGAGCGCCACAAGGTCTTCGTAGACCCGAAAGACTATCCCACCAAGCCTCTACACGGTCGTAACTGGAAGAACTTCTTCCTGGTTATCGAGCGTGACGTGGGTAAAGTGGCTATTATCGACGGCGACAAAAAAGAGGTTGTAGCCCACGTGCCAACCGGCTATGCGGTACATGTTCTGAAAGCTGCTGAGCATCACAAGAATCTGAAAGCCAAGGATGCCGGCCGC
>JAKSBX010000208.1 GCA_022360905.1 Chromatiales bacterium | reverse complement strand
GTATTCACCGGAATGACAGAGAAGCAGATTGTTTTTTACTTCAGTAAACCGGTTCCGTTTCTTTTAATTCTTGTAGAAATATCAGGAATCTGTTGTGGATTTGTGCCGACCAGAAAGTGACATAGTGACACCCTGAAAAAGATAAAACCGGATACCGGATTACTCTTTGAAACTGACACAAAGCAGGAAGCAGCTAAACCGCGCCCTGCCCTGTATCTCGATGAATATCCCTATTCGCAAATACTATTTGCGTTCATTCGCGTTCATTTGCGGACTAAAAAACATACAAACTATCGGGCACCATGCCCGGTCAGGATCACCGGTATGGTCCGCAGCAGCACCATCAGGTCGAACATCACACTATTCTTACGCACATAGGTCAGGTCGTAATAGAGTTTGTGAGCGGCGTCTTCGACTGTCTCCCCATAGGGATACTTGACCTGCGCCCAACCTGTGATTCCAGGTTTAACCTGATGTCTCAGGGCATAGCCGCGAATCTTGCGTTGAAACTTGGAGACGAATTCCGGCCGCTCGGGACGAGGCCCTACCAGGCTCATGTCACCGATAAACACATTCCACAGCTGTGGCAGTTCATCGATACGGGTCTTACGGATGAAGCGACCGATACGGGTCACACGGCTGTCGTTTTTCGCGGCCATCTGCGCGCCGTTGCGCTCGGCATCGGTACGCATACTGCGGAATTTCCAGACATAAAATTCCCGGCCTTTCAAGCCAACCCTGAGCTGGCGATAGAACACCGGGTCACGCCCCATGGAGCTCAGCCAGATCAGTGCGGCAGTGAGCAGCATCACAGGACTTGCAAGCAGCAGGATCAGTGTACCCAGAATAAGATCGAATTGTCGTTTGCCGACACTTTCAACACCCGCTTTCTTAGTCAGGACAAGCTGATTGAACAGATAGCTGCCTGTCATCGAACCGGATGGGTTGATCACACCCAGTGAATCAGTGGTATCGATTTGATTGAATCCGTAACCCGGTCCATCTTGACTTACGAACATGTCGCGATCAGTCTGAACATTCATCTTCCTCTCCCCGTCTGTTTTGTAGGTTTGGGCTTCCTTACCCAACTCAGCCGTTTCACCAGGCTTTACCAGACTTTTTATCCATTGAAACGAGTCATACTCTGTTTCTGCTTCTGCGGTGCCGTTTCCGCCTGGTATGACTTTATGATTTCAAATCCCAGACCTGGGAAGTTATCGAATGAACCACTCGGAATGTGTGACATATTCACTTGTCAGTAAGGTTTAACCTGCTACTGCCGATAGAATGGCGGGGGAGTCTATTTAGACTGGTTGAAGTGGCGTTACCAAAAAACAGCCGTTAAAACTAACTCACACTTACCACACAGGGTGGACGAACATCCCCCAGCTGAGTACCGCTGATCGGCATCTTGAAATGGAACAACAGCTCTTTCTCCGATTCGACCTGTATCTGGGAATCGATACGATTACCGAAAACGGGAACGAACTCCGGATCCAGCTCAGGTACTTGATTCCAAGAAAGCACAGCCCGTACGACTGGCCGGTAGCCCTGCATCAAAGACTCCCAATAGCGATCGGCATTGAAACTTGTTGAGACCAGATGGCAAACCGGAAACCGATCCTCGGACTCATCCGAGGCGGCGTCACAAACCTTAAAATGGCTCAACCCTAGAGCCTGAAAGCCTTTCCGATCGCCCCAGTCGATAAAAAACCTTACATACTGCACCGATCCATGGCGTCTGAGAATGCCACTGTAGCCTTCAGGCTGGCGTCGGCTGACGATAGCGATGAGCTTTCCCGCTTTGGGAAATATCGCCGCACACAACACCTCTTCCCAGTGAGTGACCTCTGAATATCGGTGGAGACAGCGCAAAATATCCTCTGGCGGCACCTTTCCGGAAAACAGGTTTGCCAGCAGAATACTTCTGGCGAGGATCAATTCATCTTGTCCCGCCTCCCCCTTCTGTGGAATTGTTGTGTTATTTTTCATCAGCTTGTCCTTAAAGCCGCATTGCTGGCCTGCCCTGATAGCATGCAATAAGAAACCGATTCCCAGCCATGTAAAGACGCATCTTCCCGATGTGACATATTCACTTGACTGTTAGCTGACATCTCGTGCTGTGCCACTGACTCAACAGCCACTTTTCCGTGCCCATTGCGGACCGTCTCCCCCCTGATTTCAGAAATGTACAGCCGCAAATGAACGCAAATCACCGCGCATAAACGCAAATTCATGAGTTACTGCCGAGTTGGCCAAAGGCGATACCGAACGATATTGATCCGCTCGCACCATAACGAAGATGCCAAGGCTTAAAATGTCAATCGATCTGATAAAAACGCGACAACCAGAAACAACAACTTTGCGCTATATTGCGGTGATTTGCGTCCATTTGCGGCCAAATAAGTGACAAATTTCCTGATTTTGACTAATCCGGATAGGACTAAATCACGGATCCGGTAGAGCCCTGGATATTGCAACGCAGCATCATTTTTTTGCATCCGGGGCAACAGGACATCATGGCGTGAATGGTCAAGCTGAAGGGTTTATCTGGGCCTCCAAATCGCTGGTATTGGGGAAATGCCGTGTTATAGTTGGCAACCATTTTTTCAACAAAATCCAGTCCGGACATAGAAAAACCGCCCCCAAGAGGGGTCACCGGACATAACCATTACAATGATTCGATTAGGGAGAAGCACATGTCAAAGAAGCATCCAGTGGTGGCCGTAACCGGCTCATCAGGCGCTGGCACCACAACAGTCAAACGTGCCTTCGAGCACATCTTCTATCGTGACGGTATCAAGCCCGCCGTCGTCGAGGGCGACAGTTTTCATCGCTACACCCGTGTGGAAATGCGTGAAAAAATGGCAGAGGGTCTCAGCCATTTCGGCCCTGACGCCAACCATTTCGATAAGATCGCAGAACTCTTCAAAACCTACGGACAAACCGGTGGCGGCAACAAACGCTACTACCTGCACAGCCCGGAAGAGGCCGCTGAACATAACGCCCGACTCGGCTGTGACCAGAAACCCGGTGAGTTCACCCCTTGGGAGGAGATCGATCAGGGTACCGACCTACTGTTCTATGAAGGCCTGCACGGGATGGTTGTGGATGGTGCTACGGATGTGGCCAAATATGTCGATCTGGGTGTTGGCGTGGTTCCGATCGTCAACCTGGAGTGGATCCAGAAGATTTTCCGCGACAACGCGGAACGGGGTTACAGTGAAGAGGCGATCGTCGACACCATCATGCGACGCATGCCGGACTACATCAACCACATCACACCCCAGTTCTCCCGCACCGACATCAACTTCCAGCGGGTACCGACAGTGGATACCTCGAACCCCTTCATCGCCCGCGATATCCCGACGCCGGATGAGAGTTTCGTGGTGATTCGTTTCAGCGACCCGAAGAAGTTCGATATCAACTTTCCCTATCTGCTGTCGATGATTGACGGCTCCTTCATGTCTCGGCGCAACTCCATCGTTGTGCCTGGCGGTAAGATGGGATTCTCAATGGAGATAATCCTGCAGCCGATCATCGAGCGTATGATGGACGCGCGTAACGTCTGATTTTATACGGCTTGAACAGATAGCCGCCCTGCCGTACGGCTCGGCGGCTTTTTTTATCCCACTGCTCCCCCCCTCACTCAGAAAATGGGATTTTGAGAATTTTCAATGTCCCGATCCTTCTCTTAACTTACTATTTCAGTCAACAATTAAGTCTGACCACCCCCGGAACCGATCCTATGAAAGCATCATCCCGTCTCGCTCACTTTCCGATCTCGTTTTTTGCCATGGTCATGGGATTGGCCGGTCTCTGTATCGCCTGGGAGAAAGCCCAGGCCGGCTTTCATCTACCAATCCGTATCGATATGGCGCTGATCCCGTTCACCGCCCTGATCTTTATACTGCTCTTCGTGCTCTACTGCATAAAACTGTTCCGTTACCCGGAACAGGTGGTGAAAGAGCTCAATCACCCGGTCAAACTCAACTTCTTTCCAGCGGTATCGATCAGCCTGATTCTGTTGTCGATCACCCTGTTACAGACTCTGCCATCGATCTCCTATCTGCTCTGGTCGATCGGCAGTGCACTGCATCTCGCTTTCACACTCTACGTCATGAATATCTGGATTCATCACGACAAGTTTGAGATCAACCATATCAATCCAGCCTGGTTCATTCCTGTGGTTGGCAATGTGCTGGTTCCGGTGGCTGGTACTACCCATGGACACACTGAAATATCCTGGTTCTTTTTCAGTATCGGCATCGTCTTCTGGATGGTGCTGCTGACCATTATCATCTACCGGGTTCTTTTTCATAATCCACTGCCGGATAAGTTGATGCCCACCTTCTTCATCCTGATTGCACCACCGGCAGTCGGATTCATCTCCTATGTGAAATTGAATGGCGGATTGGACAACTTTGCCCATGTGCTTTACTACAGCGGCCTGTTCCTGACCCTGTTGCTGGCCAGTATGGCACCCCGTTTTACTAGACTTCAGTTCTTTCTCTCCTGGTGGGCCTACTCGTTCCCGTTGGCAGCGATTACCATCGCTTCCCTGTTGATGTATGAAATAGCCGGCCTTACCGGGTTTGCCGTCATAAGTTGGTTACTGTTGTCCGTACTGACACTGGTTGTGACCTTTCTGTTTTACCGGACTCTGAAAGCGGTTAGCGGGAATAGAATCTGTTTGCCTGAGGATTAGTCTCAAAACACTAACTTTCTGAACAGAAGAGAGGACGGACAGTCGGTCGGAATTTGGTGGGGCATGGCCCCACCCTACACCCTGAAATCAATGGTAGGGTGGGGCCATGCCCCACCAAATAGGGTTTGAGTAAGCACTCAATCTTCAGGACCTGCTCAGTTATTGGCGTATCTTTGCGGTGAATTGCGTCCATTTGCGACCCATAGCAATCTCCTCAATGCAGGCTACAGAGTGGCATCCCCATAGTTGCAGAATTGTGTCGTAGAGACGACTAACACAGAGATTCCTCAGGTGATATTCTTCAGGTAGTCAAGGCCTTCCGATGTGCGTCCCTGCTCATCCAGCAGCTTGGCATATCGGTAAGGCAGATTGCTATCGAACAGACAGGCGGCATGCCTCTTCCGCATAAGCAACATGATCTTATCCAACTCACTGCTCCATTTAAGATCGACAAACAGATCGGCAAGATGAAACAACATCGCTTCATTAAACCTGGGTCCAGGTTCGTTTAGGCGGATATAATCAAGATAGGTCTGAAAAATCAGATCAACAGTTTTGCCGTCACGCTCACGCAGACTGAAGATCGTTCGTGCGGCCCGGTGCATATCCTCGTGTTGCGGAAAATGTCGTCCACACTGATAGTAGAGTGACAGAAACTCCAGCTCCCGACACTCCTCCCGATAGAGTTGTCTCAATACCCTCAAGGCATCACTAAATTCTTGATCGTCGATATGGCCTCTGACTCGATCCAACTCAGCATCGATATCCTTAGCGATCGCTGTTTCACTCAGCAGATTCAGAGCGGACATCCATTCTGTTTTCTTGATCACCAACGCCAGGAGTGCACCGATCAGCAAGCCTAGGATATGCACAAGGTAGTTCATCTGACTGTTGGAATAGACCATAAACTGAATAAACTCGATACTTATCCAGAGTGGCAGCAAACCGAATACCGGCATCGACTGCACATTGGCGTAACGCCCGGACAGTCTCAACAGAGAAATCTGCCGATGACCGAAGATCACCGCAGAGAGACCCAGCACACCCGAGATCGCCCCTGAGGTGCCAAATCCAGGAATCAGCGTATCAGGCACAAACATCAGCGCTAAAATGGTTACCACCAGGCCGGATGCCAGATAGAGGCCGAGGAACAGATGGCGGCCAAGCAGTCTCTCAGTCATATAACCCAGCAGCGCCAAGAACAGCAGATTGCTGACAAGATTGAGTAACCCGGCATGCACAAACATATGGCTGACCAGTGTCAGACCGATCCACTTACCGGTATATAAACCACAATCGATGCAGCCGATTACGGTCGGTTGATGCCAAATCGAATAGATAAAGAGATTGATCAGGATCAGCGCAAACGTCACCAGGGGGAGACGCTTGAGATCAGAGGTGATTGTTCGTGGAGCAGTTGCCATACGGTCTTCCCTGACTTGGTTGTACTTCTTTCCTTAAAAACTCATGCCACATTCACTGTTGGACTCGAGCCCTGGCCAAACTTGGTGAAAGCGAATGGCCAGTATTGTTGATCGGATAATTGAACAGTCGATTGAAAGAGTCCCTCCCCTCAATCATATTCTCTATCCTTCCATTGACGGATTACCTTAAAAATTTCTGCGTGATCGGTCAAGGTTTTTCCGGAAACTTTTTCCGCCGCTGCCACAACGGATGGAACCTGGGTACGTAAGAAAGGATTGGTCGCCAACTCAAGCTGCAGACTCGATGGCAGGGTCGGCTCCCCTTTTTGCCGTTTACCCTGTTCGGCTTCGATACGCTGTATGACCGCCTCACTTTGAGGCTCGACCCAACGGGCAAAACCCAGATTGTCGAGGGTGTATTCGTGGGCACAATAGACTTTGGTTTCAGCCGGCAATCGGGCAATTCTTTGCAGGGAGTCCGCCAGTTGCGCCATCGTCCCATCGAACACCCGACCACAACCGGCAGCGAACAGGGTATCACCACAAAACAGCGCCCCCTCGCCCAGATAGGCAATATGTCCGGCGGTATGTCCGGGCACCTCAAGCACTTGAAAATCCGCCTCCAGCCCCGGTATCACCGGCCGATCCCCTTCATGCAGAGGCTCGGTTACCCCTTTGATCGACTCACCCGCCGGACCGAATACCTTCAGCTCGGGAAATACCGTTCTCAACTCCGGAATCCCGCCCACATGGTCATAGTGGCGATGGGTAATCAGCACCGCACTCAACACCAGCGAGTTTTCCTCTAACCAGTCGAGCAGTGGCGTTTCATCTCCCGGATCCACGGCAACCGCCGTTGCGGCGCCGGGATTTCTGAGTACCCAGATGTAGTTATCATCAAAGGCTTTGATCGGCGTGATCTGCAACACCGTGATTTACACCAGATGCAGTTTGGTTGAGCGACTGACGCTTTCTATGGCTGAGAGGATACCCGCATAGTCCAAACCGGCCTCCGCCAACTGCTCCTGGTGACTGGCATGATCCAGATAGCGGTCGGGCAGGCCCAGGTTGATCAGATTGACCTGAATACCCTCGGCTGCCAGGAACTCGTTGACCGCTGAGCCGGCGCCACCCTGAACCACATTCTCCTCAACAGTGACCAGAATCTCATGGCTGGTTGCCATCTCCCGCACCAGGGCCTCATCCAGCGGTTTGATGAAACGCATATTCACCAGACTGGCATCGAGATGGTCGGCAACCTGCTGGGCGGTGGCAAGCAGACTGCCAAAGACCAGCAGTACCACCTGCTTGCCGGAGCGCCTGATCTCACCCTTACCAATCTCCAGCGGTGCCAACCCGGCCTGCACCTCGACACCCGGACCGGCTCCCCTGGGATAGCGGATCATCGCAGGCCCGGCGTACTCATACCCGGTCTGCAGCAGACGATCACACTCCTGCTCATCGCCAGGCGCCATGATCACCATATTGGGCAGACTGCGGGCATAACTCAGGTCGAAGCAACCTGCATGAGTCGCCCCGTCAGCACCAACCTGCCCCGCCCGATCCACCGCCAGGGTGACATCCAGATTCTGCAGGGCCACATCGTGGATCAGCTGATCGTAAGCCCGCTGCAGGAAGGTGGAGTAGATCGCCACCACCGGTTTCAGCCCCTCACAGGCAAGCCCGGCGGCGAAGGTGAGTGCATGTTGTTCGGCAATCCCCACATCAAAATAGCGTTGTGGAAAACGCTTGGCATACTCCACCATGCCTGAGCCTTCACTCATGGCCGGGGTGATCGCCACCAGCTTTTCATCCTGGCCGGCGACATGGCACAACCAGTCACCGAATACCTGGGTATAGGTCTTGCGGGTGGTGCCCTTCTCCATTTTACCGGTGGCCGGATCGAAGGGGGTCACCCCGTGGTAGACGCAGGGATCCTGCTCTGCAGGGATGTATCCCTTACCCTTCTGGGTCACCACATGGAGCAGACGGGGCCCGCGCATATGCCGCATGTTGTGCAGCGTGGTGATCAGGGTATCGAAATCATGCCCTTCGATGGGACCGATGTAGTTGAAGCCCATCTCTTCAAACAGAGTACCGGGCATCACCATGCCCTTCATGTGCTCTTCCCACTTGCCCACCAGATCGCTGAACTGATGAGGCAGATGGCTGAGTGCCGACTTGCCGCCCTCGCGCATGCTGGTATAGACCTTGCCGGAGAGCAGCTTCGCCAAGTGATTACTGAATCCTCCCACCGGTTCGGAGATCGACATGTCGTTGTCATTGAGAATGACCAGCAGGTCCTGATCCAGGGCGCCGGCCTGATTGAGGGCCTCAAACGCCATCCCGGCTCCCATGGCACCGTCACCGATGATGGCGACAACCTTGCGATTCTCCCCCTTCTGTTTGGCCGCCACCGCCATACCCAGCGCAGCACCGATGGAGGTGCTGGAGTGACCGGTGCCAAAGGCGTCATATTCACTTTCGCTGCGCTTGGGAAAACCGGATAACCCGCCTTTTTTTCGCAGGCTCGCCATGCGCTCGCGCCGTCCGGTGAGAATCTTGTGCGGATAGGCCTGATGGCCCACGTCCCAGATCAGCCGATCGTAGGGCGTATTGAACACATAGTGCAGTGCGATGGTCAGCTCCACTACCCCTAATCCAGCCGCCAGATGTCCTCCGGTCTGGGAAACGCTGTCGATTAGGAATCGCCTCATTTCCACCGCCAGTGGACGCAGCTTGATCGGGTCCAGCTTACGCAAATCGCCCGGGTAGTTAACCTGGTTCAGGATTGGATAGTCACCCGTGCTCTTGGGGGTGTTACCCGTCGTGCCCTGATCTGACATGATTAGGATGGCTCCTTGGTGATGCAGTCTGAAAATGGGGCTGCCCTCTGCCCAACAACCCCGCTACTGCAGAAACCTATGATCGAATCTAGAATCGGCAGAACGATTAAAATGTCCGCTGACGATTCACCGCTGCAAAGGGGTAAATACCGGTCGGCTGCAGCGATGCCGTGGCACAGTGGACCATAAACATTGATTATACCCTTTCACTGCCGCTCCTGCATTCAAACAGGCTCATCTTTGATACGCTGGGCTTCCGCCATCACGAAATCGAAAAACGCCCGAGCTGCAGGAGATAAGCGTTTGTTTTTACGGTAAACCAGGTACCAGTGGCGCTGCAGAGGAAAACCCTCGATATCGAGCACCACCAGCCGCCCGGTCTCCAGCTCGAGCTCGATGGTGTGGCTGGAGACCACACCCAACCCCATGCCCGCACGCACCGCTTGCTTGATCGCTTCGTTACGGGTCATCTGCATTCCGGTGCTGATTTCGATCTGCTGCTCATCGAAGTAACGCTCCATGGCCAGCCGGGTACCCGAACCCGCTTCACGCATGATGAAAACCTCTTCACTCAAACGTTTGGCTGGAATATTCCGCTGATCCTGCAGAGGGTGACCCGGCGGTGCGATCACCACCAATGGGTTGTCCATGAAAGGCTTGAACTCCAGATCGATGTCATCCGGTGGCCGTCCCATAAGCACCAGATCCGTCTCATTGTTCTGCAGCAGCGCCATTAATCGCTCACGGTTGGTGACATCCAAGCGAAGATCGATACTCGGAAAGCGGCGGCTGAACGCGGCCAGCAGCCTGGGGGCGAAATAGTTGACGGTACTGGCCACCGCAATATCCAGATGCCCGGTATCCAGCCCTTTCAGGGCTGACACCACATCCTCCATCTCCTCAAAGGTCTGAAAAATCGTGCGGGTGTATTGATGCACCTCACGCCCCACCTCGGTCAGCTGGATCTTTTTGCCGGTGTGCTCAAACAGGGGCATCCCCACCGACTCTTCCAACTGCTTGACCTGCATCGACACGGCAGGCTGGCTCAAATGCAGCGCCTTGGCGGCCTGGGTGTAGTTAAGATGTACTGCAACGGTCTCAAAAACCCTTAATTGACGGAGTGTTACGTGCATTCCTGTCGTTCCGGAAATCCAACTATCAGAAATATTGGTTATGTCGCCATAATAGCATAAGTTTTTATTTATGGTTGCGATTAAAATTTTTGACTTCCCTTTATCGCTGGCCCCCCTATACTACCTCCACCTTGATTGAGCATAGACGTGAAATCTTTACTAAATACCAGCCAGACGATTTTGATGACTGGCTGTGTTTCAAGGCAACGCAATCCTAAATTCTGGAGGAATCGCTAACATGGCCAAGAAATATGATGCGGGCGTAAAAGAGTACCGCGAAACATACTGGATGCCGGAATATACCCCGGCCGATACCGATATTCTGGCGTGCTTCAAGGTTGTCCCGCAGCCTGGTGTACCACGTGAAGAGGCTGCAGCCGCTGTTGCCGCTGAGTCTTCTACCGGTACCTGGACCACCGTTTGGACCGATCTGTTGACCGACCTGGACTACTACAAAGGTCGTGCTTACGCCATCGAAGACGTCCCCGGTGACGACACCTGCTTCTACGCCTTCATCGCCTATCCGATCGATCTGTTCGAGGAAGGCTCTGTTGTCAACGTATTCACCTCCCTGGTTGGTAACGTATTCGGCTTCAAAGCCGTTCGTGCCCTGCGTCTGGAAGACGTTCGCTTCCCGCTGGCCTACGTGATGACCTGTAATGGTCCTCCGCACGGCATCCAGTCCGAGCGTGACAAGATGAACAAATACGGTCGTCCGCTGCTGGGTTGTACCATCAAGCCTAAGCTGGGTCTCTCCGCCAAGAACTACGGTCGTGCCTGCTACGAAGGTCTGCGCGGCGGTCTGGACTTCACCAAAGACGACGAGAACGTCAACTCTCAGCCTTTCATGCGCTGGCGTGAGCGCTTCAACTACGTTGTTGAAGCCATCCACAAAGCCGAGGCCGAGACCGGTGAGCGTAAGGGTCACTACCTGAACGTTACCGCACCGACTCCTGAAGAGATGTACAAGCGTGCCGAATACGCCAAAGAGCTGGGCGCGCCGATCATCATGCACGACTACCTGACCGGTGGTTTCACTGCCAACACTGGCCTGGCCCAGTGGTGTCGTGACAACGGCATGCTGCTGCACATCCATCGTGCAATGCATGCGGTTCTCGACCGTAACCCCCATCACGGTATCCACTTCCGCGTGCTGACCAAGGCTCTGCGTCTCTCCGGTGGTGACCACCTCCACTCCGGTACCGTTGTCGGTAAACTGGAAGGTGACCGTGACGCTACCCTGGGCTGGATCGACATCATGCGTGACAGCTACATCAAGGAAGACCGTTCACGCGGTATCTTCTTCGATCAGGACTGGGGCTCAATGCCTGGCGTACTGCCTGTTGCTTCCGGTGGTATCCACGTATGGCACATGCCTGCGCTGGTTAGCATCTTCGGCGACGATTCCGTACTGCAGTTCGGTGGCGGTACCCTGGGTCATCCTTGGGGCAACGCAGCTGGCGCGGCAGCTAACCGTGTTGCGGTTGAAGCCTGTGTCGAGGCTCGTAACCAGGGTCGTGAGCTGGAGAAAGAAGGTAAGGACATCCTTACCAACGCTGCTAAGTCCAGCCCAGAGCTGAAAGCGGCTATGGAGACCTGGAAAGAGATCAAATTCGAATTCGACACCGTCGACAAGCTGGACGTTTCTCACAAGTAATGCCAGTCAGCTGATGATCGGTTAATCCCGATCATCAGTGATACGACCCAATCAAATTCGAAATTTAGAGGAATAAACCAATGAGTGAAATGCAAGACTATCAATCCAGTCTTACCGATACTGCGAGCCGCAAGTTCGAGACCTTCTCCTACCTGCCGGCCATGGACTCCGATCAGATCCGCAAGCAGATCGAGTTCATCGTCTCTAAGGGCTGGAATCCTTCCATCGAGCACACCGAGCCACAGAATGCCACCGGTTCCTACTGGTACATGTGGAAGCTGCCTATGTTCGGTGAGACCGACGTAGACGCTATCCTGGCCGAGTGCGAAGCCTGTCATAAAGCCCATCCGGACAACCATGTTCGTCTGCTGGGCCTGGACAACTACGCCCAGTGCGCCGGTGCTTCCATGGTTATCTACCGTGGTACGCCTGCCTAATTTCTGAAAGGAAATTAGCAGATGAGACCCCGCCCCGATTCTGTGGGCGGGGTTTCAACAAACGTTTTCAGTCTTGAATTATGGATTTTACGTCTCCTGCGACCACGACACGGTGAGACCAAGACAATCCAAAATCCATAATTCAACACTCAAAACTCCAAGCAGACCCGGAGAGGAAAATGAGCGATATCGACCGCGATCAATTTACGATCACTGAGGAGCCTTATTACCGCCCCGTGCATAATGAGGTTGAGATGTATCACGCCGCATACGATGCTCGCATGCCGGTGATGTTGAAGGGCCCTACCGGCTGTGGTAAGTCCCGTTTCGTAGAATACATGGCTTGGAAGCTGCAAAAGCCGCTGATCACAGTCGCCTGTAACGAGGACATGACCGCCTCCGATCTGGTCGGTCGCTTCCTGCTCGATATCAACGGCACCAAGTGGCAGGACGGTCCCCTGACCGTAGCCGCCCGCATCGGCGCCATCTGTTATCTCGACGAAGTGGTCGAGGCCCGCCAGGATACCACCGTGGTGATCCATCCCTTGACCGATCATCGTCGTGAACTGCCGCTGGAGAAGAAGGGCGAGCTGTTGAAGGCCCATCCCGATTTCCAGATCGTAATCTCTTACAACCCCGGCTATCAGTCTCTGATGAAGGATCTGAAACAGTCCACCAAGCAGCGTTTCGGCGGCATGGATTTCGACTACCCGGAAACCGAAGTAGAGACCGAGATCGTCGCCCATGAGAGTGGGGTAGATAGAGAGACCGCAGAGAAGCTGGTGCAGATCGCCCAACGCTCACGCAACCTGAAAGGCCACGGCTTGGACGAAGGTATGTCGACCCGCCTTCTGGTCTATGCGGCACAACTGGTCGCTAAGGGCATCGACGCCCAATCCGCTTGTCAGATGGCGCTGGTAACACCGCTGACCGACGATCCGGATATGCGCGATACCCTTAGCGCTGCAGTTAATACCTATTTTTGATTGTTTGAGTCCGCAAATGAACGCGAACAAACGCCAATGGGTTTGTTCGCCTTTGACACCGCCCTGCCCAGTCAATCTAAGGGCTTGAGCGGTTGATCGACCCCCTGCTCCTCAACCGGGCGGGATGGGTAGGGTGCGGCCCTGCCGCGCCATGGCCAGCTGTCGATAGGTAAGTTTACGGACGGTTTTAAGTAGCCAGCGAGTACTGTGTTATGAGTGTCGATTTCACCGAATACGTTACCTGCCTTGAAGAGGGTGACCATGAACACGCGGAAGCACTCGAATCTTCCTATCACGAAGCCCAGCGTGTCATGTCTCCCCGCGGCCTACAAAACTATCTCGAAGGCATGCGCGCCTTCTGCACCCTCGGTCGAGGTCAAGACCTGGTCCTGACCTATGTCCAGGAGATGCCCGGGGTCGCCAAGGAGGTAGGTGAAGACATCATCCCCGACATCGTCGAAGCGATGATGAAGCTCTCTTCCCACACCTCCGGCAGCGTGATCACCATGATCGTGGCCAATCTGCCTTTGGCCGCATCCAGGCTGGGTGATGCAGAAGTGATGCGGAGTTTCCTCAAACTGCTGCACCAGATGACCGGCAAGGCCCCCCGCGGTTTGCGCCCGATGATGGAGAATCTGGATGAACTGCTCTCCAAACTGACCCTTGGCGGTCTTCGCCGCTGGGTGATGTGGGGCGCACAGGCCCATCAACGGGACCTGGACGGTCAACTGGCCTACTTCGGACTGCAGACCGAATCATCCCGCTCGATTCTTCAATCGGAGCGACGCGGCACCCTGTTCATCGATAATCAGCGCAAACTCAACTTCTACCTGCGGGCGCTCTGGGCAAGGGCCTTCTTCATGCGGCCCACCGCCGGTGACTTTGAATCCCGCCAGGGCATTCGCCCCTATATCGAGGATTTTCAGATTCATGTGCCGGACGCCTTCGATCCCTTTCGCGGCATCGATGGAATGGAGGTCTACCGGGCGACCGTGGCCCACGCCGCCGCGCACATGGTCTATACCCGGGAACCGATTTCAGCCGAGCAACTCTCCCAGGCACAGATGCGCATGATCGAACTGTTCGAGGATGCCCGGGTCGAGTATCTCGCCTATAGCGAATTTCCCGGACTGCGCAAACTCTGGTTGCAATTCCTCACCGCCGAGCCAGGGGAACACGATGAGTTCGGCAAGCCCCATGAAACCATGGATCTGATGATGCGCACCACCCGCGCCATCATGGACCGTGACTATCGCGACCAACTGGATGTGATCAATCAGGTTGCAGACGACTTCTATGCCAAGCTGCAGGAAGACCCCTACAACCCACGTCTGGCCTGGATGGCGGGTGTCGACTTTTATAACAGAATTCTGAAGATCGCCAAGATACCCAGCGTGCGCATCCTCAGCGAGTGGCCTATCCCCTATCGGGACGACAACCGCTACTTCTGGGAGTTCTCCGAAAACATGTTCGAATCCCAGGGCGTCGACTACATGCCGGCATCCCAGGGTACGGTTCGTCGTCATGTGAACATCATGGAGTTCGTCAACGAGATCGACTCGGAGATGACCCATGACCATCCGGATGAAATTCTGGTGCTCTCATCGGAACTGTTTCCTTATGAGGATGATCTGGAAACCACTAAGAGTTGGAACGAAACCGAAGGTGTTGAGCCGGTTTCCGATCCCTACCACTACAACGAGTGGGACTACCATGTACAACTCGCACGCCCGGACTGGGCTACGGTCATCGAGCGTAAGCAAGGCGTCGACGACCCGGAAATCATGGACGAGATTCTCACCAAACATAAGCCGATCGCCTCTCGGATACGTCACCTGATCGACGCTCTGCAACCCCAGGGTATCGTGCGTCGAAGGGGTTATGAAGAGGGTGAGGAGCTCGATCTCAATGCCGCCATCCGGGCCATGATCGACATTCGTCGTGGCGTTATGCCCGATCCGCGGATCAACATCCGCATCACCCGCCATATTCGTGATCTGTCTATCGTGCTGTTGCTGGACCTCTCTGAATCGACCAATGAAAAGATTGGCGACATCGCCGAAGGCGAAGAGGGTTATGAGGATCAGGATAGCATTCTGGATCTGACTCGGGAGTCAGCTGGACTGCTCTCCTGGGCGATCGACTCCATCGGGGATAATTTTGCGGTACACGGCTTTGCATCCGATGGCCGCCATGATGTCCAGTATTACCGATTCAAAGACTTCGAGCAGAGCTACGACGATGAAGCCAAAGCACGCATGGCGGGCATGAAGGGCGGACTATCCACCCGAATGGGCGCTGCCCTGCGTCATGCCGGTTGGCACCTGACCCAGCAAAATGCGCAAAAACGCCTGGTACTACTGGTTACCGACGGTGAGCCGGCGGATATCGATGAGCGGGATCCCCAATACCTTCGACACGATGCCAAAAAGGCGGTCGAGGACCTGGCGATGCAGGGTGTCTATACCTACTGTCTGACTCTAGATCCCAATGCCGACCGCTATGTATCCAGAATCTTTGGTGAGAACGGCTACTCTATTGTGGATAATGTGGAGCGCCTGCCGGAAAGACTACCCAGTGTGTTCGCCGCACTGACCGGTTAACCGTTACGCCAAACGCCAATCAGGAATTCGCTTTCGGGAAGGGCAGAACTCGTTTGATCTTGGCTTCGCAGCCATGCTCTTTGGCCCGCTCCTCGAGCAGATCCAGCGCCTTCTTAAACTCGCCGATCAGGCGATTATGAAGTTCTCTTGCCTTATCGTCATAATAGATCAGGTCGATTGGCGCCGGCTCGGTCAGGTTATCCCGATCGAGGTCACGACGAAACTTCCATGCCAGTCGAATCAGCTTTCCACCCTGACCATCCTTAACTGCATAGGCCTGGTTATCGATGAAAATCACCTCGTCTTCATCCAGCACAGCCTGTATCTGCATAGTACGAACCGGTATAAACACATGTTCATACTGACAGCGACTCAACATCAGGCGACACTGGTTGTAGAGTGGCGCCGGAATGGTCAAGCGCTCACAAGCCAACTCATCAGGACGAAAGAAAATTTCACTGAGATTGTCTCCCACGTTCGCCAACCTCAGTCATCGTCACCCAATTCAGGATTCCACCCTTTGGCCTTTGCTTCATCGATCGCCTGCTGATAGATTCGGCTATGCTTTTCTGCCAGCTCTTCCGGTAAATTCGATACGAGATGGCCATATTTTTCCCATTCCAGGGTGACCTTGTCATAAAGAGCGGTGATACCCTGTACCGTCCAGCCTTCGCAGGTCTCCGTCTCCGGAATCAGTCCAAAAACCCAGGCATCTCGGATGATGTTGCCGGTGGGATTCATGGCGCCTTTAGGGTCGTTGTGAATGCCTTCGTATATTCTGTCAGTCATGGTCTTAACACTATCTTGAGTCGTTGTTGATTGAATCTATGCCTATCTCTATTGTAAACAGGTTTTGTGAATTCTCACATAGCTGAAACCACGGCTTTTTCTACATTCATAGGCGGCCAGTAAAAGCAAAACCATGCTAGTTAGAAATCTAAATCCCGACCAAGTATCTACGGAGCGCTGAATCTATGAATAATTTTCCGGCTGATTTTCTCGAAAGACCTCACATGCTTTCAAGACAGACATCACTCAATGGTGCGATCAGTGATTGTACGATCTGGAGTGAGCCATGATCGTTTAGCGTTGAACCAAGATGGCAGAACATCATAACTTCGGGCCTGCTCACATGCCCTAAAGCACCAATAACAGCACAGATTTCTGGTTTATCCGGGATAATTTATAACAGCCGATCACTTCACATTTCATGCACCGGTTCATTTCACAGAATAGGGTAAACCCTAGTATTTAATCATTTATTAAGTGGATATGGTCAGCTCTACATAGGTTGATACAACTCAACTATGTGAGGCAAAGCTACTTCCATAAGTTAATAACAAGGAGATGCAAATGAAGTACCGACCCTATATGAAATGGATAGCCGCATTAATGACGGTAGCCAGCTGCAATACCATGGCAGCGACCGCTCAGTATAGCTCCCAACTAGACCTTACCAATCCTCAATACCCGGTTAACATCAATGGTGCAACAGGTACCGTTGCAGCTGACATGGTTAGATTTGATCTCGGTAGCGGATGGGATGGGGAAATGGACATCCAGCTGACTACCGGAAACTATACGACTTTAGGCACCACACTGGGTTTTGCACTGACTACAGACCCGAATGACGCTTTATACAACGATCCAAGCGCTTTTCTTGCCTTGTCTGATACCAATGTGGATGTAACCCAGTTCTTTAACGATAATGTGGTTGGCTGGGAGATCTACAGTTGGGGATCGAATTATATTGCTCCTGACTCAACAAATGATATTACCGGATCCTTGAATCCAAGAAACTTTGATCCCACTCTGCACTACTACGCCTTTGTTGCAGGTGGATCCCTGCTCCCTACCAGCATTGATATCCAACTGGATGTAACCGATGGTAATGGCGTAAGCTCCGTACCGGTTCCCGCCGCAGTCTGGTTATTTGGTTCTGGATTGGTAGGTTTACTCTCTTTTAACAGAAGAAAAAATCTGTCGTGAGAGTGGTCCTAGCTATTTAGGATTTTCCATTAATGTCTATCTACCACGCAGCCACAGATACGCAGGCATGCTATCTTGTGGCTGTGTAACCAGAGAACCCAGACAACATACCAAAACCAAACAGAACGCAACCACTTCATTCGTCAGCATCTGTTGCGGCTCGATAGCCTTCTCTTGAACAAAAACATATCCAATAGCACCATGGCTATCAACAAAGCACCCGATATCGCGGGCGACCATATCATGATTAGTGTGTAGTTCATTTGAATTCAGAGGCATGGCCGAAACAAACAACAGGTTAATAGGCCAGACCGGCTTATACACATGACAGGAGATCAATTCCAGTAATCTGTACTCACCCTACTTGACATAATCATCTGTGATCATGTGTTCACTTGTTTATGAAGCCTGCTCAGTCACGGCATAGACAAACTGCTTGCCGTCGTTGATCGGCGCTTGTCTGAGCCATACCAAGCCGGTGGTGATATCAAAAATCAGCTGTCTGTGGCCGTCCCCGCCCAGATGTTCCGCCACCACCCGGTGCCCATATTTTTTAGTTAATTCACGACCGGCTGAAATATTATGATCCTGGACCTTGAAAGACAGAGATTCTGGCGTGAAATTATTTTCGGTGAACATGTTTCCGGCACCGAACAACTTCGCCTCAAAATCTTCCGGAAGAAGTCCTGCGCGGCAAATCTTTGCCTGTAACAGAGCCATGGCTCTGTCGGCATAGCAACCGTCGGGCTTGCCCGTAACACCTTTTTGCAACTGCGACACCATAAAATGGCACATTCCGCCTATCGCTAAACCTGGATGCCAAAGTGTCACGGCCACACAAGAACCCAATACGGTACGCAGGCGTATCTTTCCAGCACCGAACCAAAGATCACAAGGGTGTAGATAGATCTCTTTCATAGAAGGTGCTGACATCAAGGTTTGATGTAAACGGAAGGCGAAATGCTTTCCAGGCCTTTTACCAAACCGGTGATACTTTCTGAATGGCCAACGAACAACCACCCTCCCGGCCGTAGACGGTCAAGTAATCTATCCAACACTTCACGTTTGGTTTCAGGCTGAAAATAGATCATGACATTACGCAGGAAGATCGCATCGAACCGCTCAGTGAAGGGTAGCTGCTCGGTCAGATTGATCTGGGCAAAACGTACCCGTGCCTGTAAATCAGGGGAAATCACGAAACTACCTGTCTTACTGCCTATGCCTTTCAGGCAGTAACGTTTCAGATAGGTTTCGGGTAGTTCTTGTGCTCTCTCCATGCCATACAGACCTGACTCCGCCCTCTCAAGCATGCGGGTGCTGATATCCGATCCCAGTATCTCCCAGGCTGAATCTCCCAACACCTCCGCCAGTACCATGGCAATGGTGTAGACCTCCTCACCGCTGGAACAGGCTGCGCTCCAGACCTTGAATCTTTCACCTTCCGGATGACCGGGCAGCAAACGCTCCCAGAGAAGTTCGAAGTGACGCGGTTCGCGAAAAAAATGAGTCTCGTTGGTGGTCAGCAGATCAACGGCAACCTGACGCTCGTCCGGCTGTTTCGAGAGGAGACGATAGTACTCGCCAAAGCTCGACAGACCATAGTATTTCACGCGTTTGACCAGCCTCCCGACGACCAGGGCCTTCTTCGCCGGGCTCAGACTGATGCCTGCGACACCATGAATGAATTTTCTGAAGTGGCTGAATTCCAGGTCGCTCAGACTCATCTCTTGCATCGCACTATTCCCTGACAAAACATTTTCCTGCCGACGGCTGCCAAGCCCAGGGGCAAGGCAGCCGTATCCCGACTCATTCCTTCGCCACTGCCGCGGCGGCGGCCAGACTCGCCAAACCCTCGGCCCCGAGGACATGCTCCACGTCCAACAGGATGACGAAACGTCCGTTCACCTTACCCATGCCCTGGATAAAATCGGTCTCTATCCTGGCGCCGAATGCCGGCGCGGGTTCTATGTCGGCATCCGGAATTTCCAGCACCGCGGAGACGCTGTCCACCACGACCCCTACGTCGTGAACCTCTTCGTCTCCCGAAGCCTCGACAATGACAATACAGCTACGTTTGCCCGCATCAGCCAGTCTGTTGTGGAAGCGCGCCGCCAGATCCACAACCGGCACCACCGAACCACGCAGGTTGATAACACCCCGTATGAACCCGGGCATCATCGGCACCTCCGTAACACCACCGTATTGGATGATCTCCTTGATTGCCCAAATACCGATCGCATACATTTCCCCGCCTACATTGAAGGTGAGGTACTGATCGTCGCTCTCGTCTACGCCCGCCGGATCAACTACGCTGAGTTGATCGGCCACAGATGCAGTCTGTCCCATATCGTCACCTCAGAAACTAACGAATTCATTGCTCGGCATTGCGGCGGCCTT
>JAKSBX010000207.1 GCA_022360905.1 Chromatiales bacterium | reverse complement strand
GGGCGGTATACCCCACTCCTGAAACAGCTTCTTCAGAGTTCGATGGTGCTGCCGACCGATCGGAATACAGCGTTCGCCACCCCTGCGGAACCTGACTTCAATCTTGCCGTTTAGCCACCGCTGACGATCCACGCCGACAGAACTGTTTGTCGCGACAAGGGTGCCCAATCCGGCCGGTAGTTCCAGCTTGTCTCCGTCCTGCCAGAGAATCACATCCGGCAGGGCTCTGAAAGGCGCTGATTGGCGGAGGAGCAATTCATCCCGATATCTACGGACTTCCCAGCCACGCCAGACGATCAATGGTTTGGCATCCTCACGTCCATGGATAGACTCGTTTTCGATACGCATCAGCTTTTTCGAGTTGGGCATCGGCGCACCGTTTGCCGCGATCCAGTAACGCAGCAGATGCCTGATCCGTATCGAAGACATCTTCTTCAACGCGCTGACTGAAAGCGCATCTGAGTCCTGATGACGAACCCGTTCCAGCTCTACCGCCATCTCCTCTTCAGCCAGGGTCAGCATCTCACCGCTGAAGCGGGCGGAACGAGCCAGGGTCTGTGACGCCGCCGGCCAGCGGGACTGCAGCAGCGGCATGACGCGATGACGGATAAAGTTGCGGTCAAAGCGTTGATCCCGATTTGACGGGTCCTCTTGCCATTGCAGATCATGCGCCTTCGCATAGGCTTCTATCGAGGCCCTGCTCTCCTGTAACAGAGGCCTGGCCAACCAGCCGGAACCGAACTCTGTGAGCTGAGGCATTGAAGCCAAACCTGCCGGGCCACTACCTCTCAACAGTTGCAGTAGCAATGTCTCAGCTTGATCGTCCTGATGCTGCGCCGTCAGCAGCAGATCACCGGGGGAGATCTGTCGGACAAAGGCATCGTAACGGGCTTCACGGGCCAGAGCTTCCACACTTTCGCCCCGCTTTGGTGCCAGTTCCAGCGCCAGCGTGATCAACGGAATTTGATACGCCGCACAGACCGCTTCGCAGTGTTGCTGCCAGCGATCCGCCGCCGCCTGTAACCCATGATGGGCATGCAGAGCCCTAACCTGGTAGGGCAGTTGCGCTGTGATCTCAGAGAGCAGATGGAGCAGCACACAGGAGTCGAGACCACCACTGAATGCCAGATAGCAACAGCCTGCCTGTGGCAGGCTGTCGAGGGTTTTTTTCAATTGGTCTGGTGAGAGGGACACGGGAGATCCCTGGGAATTACTCCCCGGAGAACTGGCCGTACTGCATCAATCGCTGATAGCGGGTATCGAGCAGCTTGTCGATGGCCATGCTGGTGATGTTGTCGATGCTTTCCAGCAGTGCGTGCTTGAGGTTTTTCGCCATGGTTTCGATATCCCGGTGGGCGCCACCAAGCGGCTCTGCCACGATCTCGTCGATCAGTCCAAGCTCCTTCAGCCGATCCGAGGTGATACCCATAGCCTCCGCTGCCAGGGGCGCCTTTTCGGCACTCTTCCACAGGATCGACGCACAACCCTCCGGTGAAATCACCGAATAGGTACTGTATTCCAGCATCAGAATCCGATCACCGACACCGATCGCCAGGGCGCCACCGGAACCGCCTTCACCAATTACCGTACAGATAATCGGCGTTCTCAGCCCGGACATTACCTTGAGGTTGCGTGCAATCGCCTCACTCTGCCCACGCTCCTCAGCACCAACGCCAGGATAGGCGCCCGGCGTATCGATGAAGGTCATGATCGGCAGTTTGAAGCGCTCCGCCAGCTCCATCAGACGTAGCGCCTTGCGATAACCCTCTGGGCGGGGCATGCCGAAATTACGATAGAGTTTATCTTTGGTATCACGCCCTTTCTGATGGCCGATCACCATCACCGGACGCCCCTCCAGACGGGCCATTCCACCGATTATGGCATGGTCGTCCGCGAATGCCCGATCGCCATGCAGCTCGTGGAATTCATCAAAAATCCGATCGATATAATCGAGCACATAGGGCCGCTGGGGATGGCGCGAGAGCTGGGAAATATCCCATGGCTTGAGGTTGGAGAAGATCGACTCTGTCAGCGACTGGCACTTGTTTTCCAGCCGGGTGATCTCGTCCTGGATATTGATTTCATTATCGCTGCCCACCAAGCGAAGCTCTTCAATCTTCGCCTCGAGTTCTGCGATAGGTTGTTCGAATTCTAGAAAGTTCAGGTCCATGACGGGAAATATACCGGAAAACAGCCCATTGGGACAGCCCAACCTGCATGCTGATACAGATTGGAGTGGATAAAAAAAGCCTTAGAAGTTACCGGCTTAGGTCAATAACCGCTCAATCTCAGCTGAGATCAGCCAATCCCACAGCTGCCGCCTGGGCATCCGCCGCCTGTGGCACAGGGGGGAACAGGATCACTGCCGACTCCACCGGTGATCACATTCCCCCCGGTGGCGAGTCGTTTCACCGGGCTTTCAGCCGGGGTATCCCCCGCCTCTATACCCGCCTTACTGCAGAGTTCTCCCCAATTACGGATCTCTTCACTCATTCGGTGGCTGACCTCAACCACCCGGCCATTGGCTTCACATCTGTAATCGTATGTCGGCATATTATGCTCCTGAATACTTCACTTCGAACCCGGTCGACAGCAAATACAAAACAGGCGGCGACGGGCTGGCGGATTCAACCAGCCAATCTCGCATGGAGTAATCCGCTGAATTCGGCGGCCACTGCCCCGCCACTCTCGATAATGGACACCGCCTTGAGGCGTGCCCGACCTTTCTGTTGCAGATTGTCGAGAAAGCTGTCGAAGGTCTCTCTGTCTATGTTGCAGTGGGCAACGATATCACCGATTACCGGCTTACGGTAATCTATCTCACCTCTGGCCATCACCAGTTCAGCCCTCTCGGGCAGGCGGGATTGAACCAGCCCCCAGGCGGACAAAGTGGCGATGGCATAGAGAGATCCGGCGAATGCGGTGCCGTGTACGTTATGGTTCTGTTCACCACCACCCACAACCGTAATTCCATGATCTGTGAGGGATCGCACACGAAACGCCATCTGCGCTGCAATTGGAATACCTTCACGGATGCGCTGTTCCAGTTGACCGCTATTCATTTTGAACTGAAGCTCGCTTTATAGGTGTCACGTAACTGGGCCTTTTGCACCTTGCCCATGGTGTTGCGCGGCAACTCATCGACAAAAAAGACCCGCTTGGGCTGTTTGAAGCGAGCCAGCCTCCCCTGTAGAGGCTCGATGATCTGCTGCTCGCTGAGCTGACGACTGCCATCTGTAACTACGATCGCCGCTACAGCCTCACCGAAATCCTGATGGGGCACACCGACCACCGCAGACTCCGCCACCCCCGGTATGCTATCGATTTCCGCTTCGATCTCTTTCGGGTAGATATTGTAGCCTCCGGAGATGATCAGATCCTTGGCTCGTCCGACGATGGAAATACGGCCCGTCTCGTCCATGATCGCATTGTCTCCTGATATGAACCACCCTCCCTGACGAAACTCCGCTGCGGTCTTTTCCGGCATCTGCCAATAACCCTTGAATACATTTGGCCCTTTCAATTCCAACACGCCGGTTTCACCTCGCGGCAATTCATTTCCATCGTTGTCGGCAATGCGTACTGAGACACCGGGCAGTGCAAAACCGACAGTGCCGGCCAGACGATCACCTTCATAAGGGTTTGATGTAATCATTCCGGCTTCCGTCATGCCGTAACGTTCCAGAATTCGAAATCCGGTACGTCGCTCGAACTCCCGATGGGTTTCTGCCAGCAAAGGAGCGGAACCGGAGATGAACAGCCGCATATTGCTGCACATCTCATCAGTCAACCTTGAGTCACTCAGGAGTCTTGTATAGAAAGTCGGCACACCCATCATTACCGTGCACTCAGGCAGACAATCAAAAATCTGATCCGGATCGAACTTGGCGAGGAAGTGTACTGAGGAACGACCTAACAGTGCGCAATGCAACGCAACGAACAAACCGTGCACATGAAACACCGGTAGTGCATGCAACAACACATCATACCGATCGTGCCAATGCCAATAGCTGTGTAGCACCTCTGCATTTGAGGCCAGGTTGTGATGCGACAGCATGGCACCTTTGGAACGACCGGTAGTACCTGAGGTATAGAGTATAGCCGCTAGATCATCATCGCCTCTTACCACAACTTCCACTTCAGTCGTAAGATATTCCACCCCATCCAGGAGATCGCCATCACCTTCACTACCCAAGGTTCTGATATGAGGCACTTCACACTCTTGGGATAAAATGGATAAGCTCTCCCGTTCACTCGGCTGACAGATGAACAGTTGCGGTTTTGCATCCATCATAAAATATCCGACCTCTGCCGCGGTATAGGCCGTATTGAGCGGAATATAGATGGCACCGACGCGCAAGCAGGCCAGATAGACAAGCACCGATTCAGGCGATTTGGCGACCTGCACCATCACCCGATCCCCAGGTTCAACATTGAGTTCCAACAGTCGTGCGGCAAGACGGCCTGTGATGCGATCCAACTCTGAATATAAAAGTGGCCTGCGTCCTGGCGTAATCAGAAAGGGCTGGTCTCCTGCATTTTCGAAACGATCGCCAACAAGTCGAAGGTAGAGATTGTGATTGTTCATAGAATTTAATAAATAAAATTAGCGGCTTGACTGGTGCCATATCGGGCTATAGATTATGTTCCATCGCTCAAAGCTGTTGAATAAATAAACATAGAGGCCATCCATTTTTTATTTGTGCCTCGGTTTGGATTTGTCCATTTCACGCTGTTCACAAACTGTACGAATAAGGGTCACGGTGAAATAGGACAACAGCGCAAATTGCGCACAATAGGGAAGATCTTATACATCTACTGAACATTTCTAAAGTTCTATTGGAATTTGTTAACTAACGGAAATCTTTAACAGCAAGGAGTATACCCCATGCATGTAGCAAAGTTGTTTAGCGCTGCCGCCCTGGCAGCAAGTCTGACTATGACTGCGAATAGCTCGTCCGCCATCGACTTCAAAGCCTCTCACCAGTGGCCCGGCGGCAGAGGTGATATTCGAGATGAGATGGTACAGATCATTGCCAGACACATGAATGACAATGACACTGGGGTAAAAATCAGAGTCTATCCGGGCAAGAGCCTCTACAAACCAAAAGAGCAATGGGGCGCAATGACCAAAGGCAGGCTCGACATCACCGCCTTCCCTCTGGCCTATGCCGGTGGTCGTCATCCCGAATTCAACCTGACGCTGATGCCTGGCCTGGTAAAGAACCACGATCACGCCTTGCGACTGAATGACTCCCCATTCATGCAGGAGATCAAAAAGGTTATGGATAAGGCTGGTGTCATGGTGCTGGCCGATACCTGGCTTGCCGGTGGCTTTGTCTCCAAAGGCAAATGTGTTCTCGAACCCGATGATGTTAAAGGCATGAAGTTCCGAGCTGCAGGCAAAGCCTTCAATCAGATGCTGGAAGCCGCTGGAGCAACCATCACCTCCATGCCCTCTTCGGAGATCTATTCAGGCCTCCAGACCGGCGTACTGGATGGCGCCAACACCTCTTCCTCTTCACTGGTTTCATACCGCATCTATGAGCAGGTTAAATGTCTCACCGCCCCAGGATCCAATGCACTCTGGTTCATGTATGAACCCATTCTGATGGCCAAAGAGAGCTTTGAAAAATTGACACCCGAGCAACAGAAAGCGTTGCTCAAAGCGGCAGACGAAGCTGAGAAGTACGCCTCTGATGCCGCCAAGGGCGCTGATCAGAAGTTGATCGATGCCTATAAAAAGGCCGGCGTCAAAGTAGTAGAGATGAGTGCCGAACAGGCCGCGCTGTGGCGTAAGATTGCCGATACATCCAGTTATGCTGCATTCGCTGCTGATGTGGAGGCCGGCCGTGAACTGCTGGATATGGCCCTGGCCATCGAATAGTCAAGGTTGTCAAAGCCCCCCTCCGGCAGAGAGCGGGGGCTACACGCTTATCCAGGCCGATTGCCATCGGGCGATCTGAGCATGTTGTATCTTTAACCCAAAGCTGTACTGACTAACGGACATAGCCGTATGGAGTTGTATCTCAGATTCGTAGCAGGCCTTTCCAAACTGCTGGGTTATGTGGCTGCCGTTTTATTGGTAATCTCGGTATTGGTTGTTTGCCAGATGGTTTTCAACCGGTTCATCTTGAATCTGCCTACTTCCTGGCAGACGGAATTTGTAACCTATGCTCTGCTGGCTTCAACATTTCTCGGCGCTCCCTGGGTATTGCTGACACGGGGTCATGTCAATGTTGAGTTGATCCCGTTGATGCTGGGACCGCGCGGTCGTTTTGCCCTCGCCTTCTTCGCTTACACCCTCTCTACCCTGTTGTGTGTGGTTTTGACCTGGTACAGCTTTCTGTTCTGGCATGAAGCCTGGGAGGCGGGCTGGTCGTCAGATACCATTTGGGGACCGAAACTGTGGAAAGCCTATCTGGCCATGCCGATCGGTTTTTTTGCCATCAGTCTGCAATATTTTGCCGATCTGATCTGCCTGATCAGCGGTAAAGAGCACCCATTCGGCATCGAGCCCGCAACGCCGCCAGAGGCATCGTAATGGAACCTTTGACACTGGGCGGATTGGCCGCGCTCTGTTTAATTTTACTCTTACTCAGCGGCATGCCGGTGGCCTTTGCGCTCGGCTTCACGGCGATTCTGTTTCTGCTGATCTACGACGGTATCGCCGCCTTTGCGGTCGTTGCCGATACCCTGTTTGCCTCCCTCGACGAATTTGCATTGCTCTCCATTCCGATGTTTCTGTTAATGGGCGCAGCGATTGCCGCATCCCGTGCCGGTGCCGATCTCTATGAGGCACTGGATCGATGGCTCTACCGGGTTCCAGGTGGATTGCTGGTCTCGAATATCGGTGCCTGTGGCATCTTTGCCGCATTGACCGGATCCTCACCGGCCACCTGTGCCGCCATCGGCAAAATGGGTATCCCGGAAATGCGCAAACGGGGTTATCCGGCCAGTCTGGCAACCGGCTCCATCGCTGCCGGTGGAACGCTGGGCATTCTGATTCCGCCATCGATCACCATGATTGTCTACGGCATCTCCACAGAGACCTCCATCGGACGCCTGTTTGCCGCCGGACTGTTACCCGGATTGATGTTGATCGGCCTGTTTATCGGCTGGTCACTGCTCTATGCCCACCTCAAGGGTTATCGATTTACCGAAGAGAACAAACACTTCAGCTTGCGTGAGAAGCTGATCATACTGCCTAAAGTCATTCCATTCATGATCATCATCGTGCTGGTGCTCTGGGCGCTGTACGGCGGTGTCGCCACACCTTCCGAAGCCTCCGGTGTTGGTGCGCTGGTCTGTATTCTATTGGTGATGATTATCTACAAGGTATGGCAGCCGGGTAAACTCTGGCAGATCGTCGGGTCGGCCACCCGCGAGTCTGTGATGCTGATGATGATCATCGGCATGGCCGGCCTGTTCAGCTATATGATGTCCAACCTCTATATCGCTCAGGGCATTACTGAGTATATCGCCGCCCAGGAGCTTAGCCCCTGGCTGCTGATGCTGTATGTCAACCTGTTCCTATTGGTTGCCGGCTTTTTTCTGCCACCGGTGGCGGTCATCCTGATGACCTCCCCGACGCTGGTGCCGATCGTCATGCAGGCGGGATTCGATCCGATCTGGTTCGGTGTCATGCTGACTCTGAACATGGAGGTGGGACTGATCACTCCACCAGTAGGTTTAAACCTCTATGTAATCAACGGAATCGTACCGGATGTGGACCTGAAAACGGTGCTCATCGGTGCACTGCCTTTCATGTTCTGCATCTTCATCGGTATCGGATTGCTGATTCTGTTTCCCGAAATTGCGCTCTGGCTGCCTGAGGTGCTGATGGGTTCAGTTCAATGAGCGCCTTCGGCTGGCTCGAATGCATGCTCAATGGTGTTGCCGACCATGGTATAGAGCTGATCGGCCTTAAGGAGCGAGGGAAACACAACCCATCCGTGTCGGATATATCAATCTACCGGCCTTTGCCGGTGTCGTGGCGGCAAGCATACTGTTCGCCCCATTGGGTGGGCGTCTCGCGCATAGGTTACCTGATCAGCTAATCAAGCGGGTATTTGCTCTTTTTCTTTTGGCTGCCAGGATGGCCTATAAAATGTTGTAACCGATCGATTCGTTCATTGTGCTGTCGCCAGAGAGTCGGACAGCTTTTCGATAGGCTGCTGCTTTCGCTATGAATTACCGCAACGATGACGATCCCACACATCATCCCAGTCGATTGACATTACAACTATTTTCCTATTTTCAATATCAATCTTAAGATTCATTAATATAACACCGTTATTTTTTATTCACTCCAAATATAGAAAAAAAATTGACAATTAGGCTGATTGAATAGTGAAATGATGCACAATTCATGTTGCAATTGTTCGTTGCTGTGACTTTTTTACTTTTAACGGATATCCGGTATATGCATGACGCACAAGCATCTATCGATCGTTAAGATATTCAGGGATTTTGCGCGTATGGAGACCGCAAACGATTAATGGAGAATTAGAAGGATCTACTGTCGGATCAAGTAAGCATGCAGTATTCCATAAGTTACTCACCAACCACGTTTATGCAGAGAGCCTGTATAAACGTTATAGGGAATTATTGTTACTTTCGGAAAATGCTATCTATTGCAATCTCTTGTTACTACCTCGTCTTTTCTCCTCAAACACAACCGGCCAAACGGCATCGCCGTACTAGGCAGACAGGTCCACAAAGTGGTGCGCATTCTCTCAACAGCGGAGAAACATCGGCCGTAGCATCCATGCTTTCCGTATTACAAATACATTTCTAGTAATACGAATCTTTTGATATGGATTTCATATAAAACAGTTTGAATTCTTCAAGGTAGGAGAAACTAGATGGCAGAGAGCAGCGCGATCCGTTTTGGTATCTTTTTTAAGATGTCGCATGTGATGGTGCTGATCGCAACACTCCCACTGATCCTGGTCTGGTATATCAGTCATTCAACCAGTGAAGAGGCTATCCATCAGGATGTCGATAACCGACTGTCGTCAACGGCCGACCAATTACATGGTTTTGTTGAGAGTTGGGTAGATATGAATGCCCGGGTAATCCGCCAAAACGCAAAATTTCCCGATATGATCAGCATGGATGGTCAATTACAGAAAAAAAGCCTGCAAACCATCGTTGACACCTACGAATGGGTCTATCTGGCATTCACCACCGACATCAACGGCCAGAATATATCCCGCAGTGACGATAAAAACCTTAAAGACTATAGCGATCAGCACTATGTACGTCAGGTATTGGGTGGAAAAAGTTTGGGGCAGCAGGTATTAATCAGCAAAACCAATGGCAAACCGACTCTGGTTATCTCCAGCGCAATCAAGGATCAAGAGGAACGCACCAAAGGTGTACTGGCGATCGGTATGACTTTGGATGACATTTCAAAAAAGGTAGCGACCACGCGTTTCGGCGACACAGGCTACGCCACTTTGCTCGACCAGGAAGGTAAGGTGATCTCACATATCAATCAGGAGTTTACCGTCAAGAGAGCCAGCCTGACAGATCACCCTGGTTATAATGCGTTAATGCTCAGTAATAAGGATTCGTTGATCTATACCGACGAACAGGGAGAGAAGATCTTCTGTCAGGTTCGCAGAACACAACACGGATGGATATTGTTGGTACAACAAAATTACGACGAAGCTTTTTCAGCACTTTCCGACTACAACCGAAAGACACAGCTATTGATGGCTGTCAGCATCGTCATCGTACTGTTCGTCTCATTTGTGATCTCTCGTCAACTAACACGGCCAATAAAACATCTGACCGTTGCGGCTGACACCATCAGCAGAGGCGAATTCAACTATAGGATCGAGGATCTCCATCGTACCGATGAGCTGGGCAATCTGGCGAGAGCGGTTGAGCGCCTGGGCAGTAGCGTTAGGGTGGCCATGGATAGATTCACTAAATAGACAAGATAGTGCCATGGAGCTTAGAAATTTTATCGGCAGGTTATTTGATTCAGTCTATCGGATACAGCTGCTCTTTTTATCCAGGCTGTTTTCTGCACGAATCACGATTTCCGGAGTGACAAGTGCCTGAGCGTCTGTTCATTCTCAGTGGTTATAGTGATGCACTTATTGTGCGGCCAGGATCGCTGATCGGATGGTAGGGCAACCCCTATCCAAACTTAAGGGAGGATAATATGGTCGACGGAGGTATTCTTGATCATCGACAATTCATCAAATCTCTAGTTACCCTGTGCCGGGAGAGGTCCAGTGGGACTGTATTCTATAACCTCAGCAGCGGGCTATCTGCCCGTATCGTCTTGAATCGCGGTGAAATCAGTTGGGTAGCCTTTGGCGAATACCGAGGCACTGAGGCGATTGAGGAGATTCGATTAATCGATAACGGCAGGATGAGTTTTAATCCTTCCCTGAAATTGACCATCGGCAAGCAGAATTTACCGACCACACCCGAAATACTGAAAATGATCAACACAAGGGGTCATGAACGTAAAAGTCGTGCTAAAGTCCCCAATCACAAGTCACCAAGTTCCAGCTCAATAAACAGTGAGCCCTTCTCTGGAAAGGTTTTCAACAAAGAGGAGGTTTGTGAAATTGTTGTCAGGGAATCGATTGAGTTCATAGGGCCGATAGCCAAGATAGTCTGTGCCGAATATATGAAATCACAACCTGCACAGGTCAGCTTGAGTAGTGTACGTCAATTAATCGATACCATGGTGTTCGATATCGACGATGAAGCGAAAGGACGTCTATTTAAAGATCGTGTCAGAGCGTTGTTGAAACTGGAATGATTGCCGAACTCACACCCAACTTCCACTTGCCGTGAAATCCCCTTTTCGATCCCCACTCAATCAGACAATCAAAAGTTTATGTTGAATGTGATTATTTCGCACATTCAAATGACATTAGTTACATACCTTTATTGACAGACAGGTTTCCTCAGCACTGGATCGACATTTCAATCGAATTGAATCAATGATGTTTACCAGCGTAATTATCACTGACAGCACAGGCTTGCCAAAACAGGATCTCCAGACTGGCGAGATTGTTATCGAAAATGATGATTGTGATTGAGTGGGTCTGCTTGGCTTACAAAGTGAGTTCTATAAATTTCATCGAGTTTATTTGAATCTGTATTCAGCCAAGCTTCGTATACCTTTACGTGACCATCTACCGCACCAACTCTCGATTGTCACGAATGTATACCAACCTTTGGAGTAACAACATGAACAAAACTGTTACAACCGCCATGATCGCCGGCGCCATCACCACCGCCCTGACCCTGGGGCAGGCCCAAGCCGCAGGATCGGCGAATACTGAAAAGTGTTACGGCGTCGCAAAAGCAGGCCAGAACGATTGTAAGGCCGGTCCGGGCACCAGCTGTGCCGGCTCATCCACTGTCGATGCACAGGGTAATGCCTGGATGCTGGTTCTGAAAGGAAGCTGTGAAAAGATTGTCGGCGGCAGCCTGGCGGAAAAGTAGTCCGGCGATGGTATCCCGCTGGATAAACGGCTGCTTCGCCAGCGGGATTCGAGCGTGCAGGGAATCATTCCCGCGAGACTAGTGGACGATAGAGTAACTCCAGATAGTTTCTACATTGGATCAACTGCTCGGATGCCAGTTTCGGTTCATTCATCACTTTCGACAGGACAAAAGCACCTTCAAAGGTGGTCAGCAGATGGTCGGCAACCTGAGTATGGGTAACCGGAAGCTGAGGCGTATAGAGCTGATTGACCGCTTCAAGTTTATGACTCAACTCATTCCGCCAGAAGTGCATCATCCCCTCGATTCTGCCCATCACATCTTTTGAGATGGCACCGCTCTGATAACAGTAGGCCGCATAGAGACAACCGGGAAACGGATCCTCAAGTTGTTCTGTCATTTCGATAAAAAGACCAATGAAGATTAACAGTTGCTGCAGCGGATCGCGAGCCAGCTGCTCAGCCTTTGCCATATAGTCATGAAAGTGGTGCTGATCCTGATCCGCATATCGCTCAATCAAGGCGGCTGCCAGATCGTGCTTGGTTTTAAAATGGTAGAAAAAGGTCCCTTTGGTCACCCCAGCCTCATCGATGACTTTCTCCACCGAAGTCCCGGTGAGTCCGACATTCAACACCATCTGCTGGGCTACATCCATGATCTTGTTGCGGGTAATCGTACCGTCACGGGGCATGGCTGGCTCCAATTGTAAATGCGTATGCCGGTTTTCTCTTTTGATTTTATACCATGGGTCAGAAACCCGGCCCAAAGGCATCTCAACCGGCTGACAAGTCGTCAATGATTTTTTGATTTTTATAATTCAATCAAATAGATAACACCACATAAATTAATTTTCATTGCTGTATTGTCTGCTTAAAATCCTTTCACCTAGGCTAGGTATACCGCACACAGAATTCAAACCAACGGAGGAATCAAAATGTGTAATGCCTGTATACCCATGCCCACCCAGGGCAAAAGTGTCGAGGCCTTTGCCGACCAACTGATGGATATGCTGAACCAGGGTGCGCTCTCCCTGATGGTCTCGATCGGTCATCGTACCGGCCTGTTCGATGCCTTGGCAGAACTCCCGGCAACCACACTATCCCATATCGCCAGTCATACCGGTCTCAATCAACGCTATGTCAAAGAGTGGCTTGCCACCATGGTAGCGGGAGGCATCCTGGATTACGATCCGCAGCAGCAGCACTACAGCCTGCCTGACAGCCATGCCGCCCTGCTGACCCGCTCCGCCTCTCCCGACAATATGGCGGTTTTCGCCCAGTACATCGGTTTGATGGGACAGGTTGAGGATAAAGTGATCGACTGCTTTCGCCTTGGTGGCGGGGTTGGCTATGAACACTACCCACGCTTTCATGAAGTGATGGCAGACGACAGTGGACAGACGGTATTGGCAGCCCTGGATGAACATATCCTGCCACTGATCGAACCACTGATCCCATCACTCGAATCAGGTATCCGGGTTCTGGATATCGGTTGCGGCCGTGGCCGAGCACTTTGCCATCTCGCCGCCCGCTTTCCCAATAGTCGGTTTGTCGGTTATGAGCTCTCAGAAGAGGCGCTTGATTATGCCCGTAATGCTGCCAGGCAGATGGGACTGGACAATCTCCGATTCGAGCAGCGTGATCTGAGCGGATTCGAACAGACAGCGGGAACGGATGAGTTTGACCTGGTGACCGCCTTCGATGCCATTCACGATCAGACCACACCGCAAAGCGTTCTCAACGGTATACATAAAACTTTGAAGTCAGGAGGCACCTTTCTGATGCAGGATATCCGGGCATCGAGCCATCTGGAGAAAAATATCGACCATCCCATCGGCCCCTTGCTCTACACCCTCTCCACCATGCACTGCATGACCGTCTCCCTGGCCAATGGGGGTGCCGGCCTAGGCACCATGTGGGGTGAAGAGCAGGCGTTGGAGATGCTGGCCGTTGCCGGTTTTGATTCGGTCGCCGTGCATCAGCTCGAACACGATATCCAGAACAACTTCTATGTGATGTGTAAGGCGTAACTTGAACGGCTAACAACCGTGCAACGGCTCAGCCACCGCTCGCCGGTCTTTGCCGGTTGGCGGCCGGTGGCTGCTCTTTGGAAAATGCAGCCTGACCACCGGACTGCCGATAACCCACACTGACCGAGCCCACCCCGAACAGCTGCTCCAGGCGCTTCAACAG
>JAKSBX010000206.1 GCA_022360905.1 Chromatiales bacterium | reverse complement strand
TCAACTCGTCCACGTCATACTCGTAGTCGTCATCGTCTTCACAGACCATCTCCAGGTTGTTGTCGAACCAGCACTCCTCGTCATTGCGGTCGTCATGATCGCAGGGACCGAACTCACCACACCAGACATAGTAGAAACGGATGTCGTTGTCTTCATCCAGATTACTGTTTACGCTGAGCCAGAAGTAGGCGTTGTAACCGCTGGCATTGTCATCGTCGACTTCCCAGACCATTTCGAATTCTCCGTTGTTGATCGAAGAGTCGATGGTTACCCGGCCATCTTCCAGTTCAGATGAGGAGCCGTTGATTCTGAACTCTTCGACCTCCACATCATCACCGCCTCCGTTACAGCCGGCAATGAGGAGTGAGAATGTGGCCAATAAGGCAAGAATAAGATTTTTGAGCATAAGTATGTCCCTCCTTCCATGGTTAGCAATGACAAGAATTTTGTTATAGCAAACTATCCCATTCAGTGATTATGGGCGTCAAGGCGCATATTGTATCGATTTGTAGCAGTAGTCCTTAAAATCACTTTCGAATTCGGTGACTTATGTTTCATGATTGGCAGAATGACACCTGCACCGGATTATGCCGTTTCTCGGTATGTGGCTGACAGGTTCAGGCCAGGTTGCCCGTCACAGCATAAACAGCAGAATCAAACCGCCCAATATGAAGCGGTAGATGACGAACGGCGTCATGCCGATGTTCTCGATGAAGCGCAGAAAGTAGTGGATGCAGAGGTAGGCGGCGATGAAGGCCAGGCCGGCGCCGAGGCTGATGGAGAGCCAGTCCACCTCCGCTTCGCTTTTCAGCAGATCGAGTCCCAGCAGTCCGCCGGACATCAGGATGGTGGGGATGGAGATTAGAAAAGAGAAACGGGATGCCGCTTCACGGGTCAGCCCGAGGAACAGCCCGGCGGTCATGGTGGAGCCGGAGCGGGAGGTACCCGGAATGATCGCCACGGCCTGAAACAGACCGATTACCAGTGCATCGGTCCAGCGCAGTGAGTATTCATCCCGGTGGCGTTTGCCGAACTGGTCCGCCAATAGAAGCAACACACCGAAACCGATGGTGGTGATGGCAATCACCAGGGGGGAGCGCAGGTCGGTTTCCACCAGGGATTTCATCAGCAATCCGAACAGGCCAACAGGAATGGTTGCGATGACGATCATCCAGCCGAGCCTTGACTCCTGGGTGCGGGCAGCGGGATTGACCCAGGAGCGGAAAAAACCCCGGGTTATCGAGACCACCTGGTGACGGAAATAGCCGATCACCGCCGCCAGGGTGCCCACATGCACTGCCACGTCGAAGGCCAGTCCCTGGTCGGCATAACCGGCCACCTTTGGCGCCAGGATGAGATGGGCTGAACTGGAGATTGGCAGAAATTCAGTCAACCCCTGGACCGCAGCCAGGATGATGATTTGTAGGAGTTCCATGTCGATCTGTCCTGCTTGTCGACGCCTAAGGGCTAGGGCCTGCCATTGCCGGCGCGTCGTGCCTTGCCTTGGAAGGCAAGCCTCCGATATCACGCATGAGTATGAGGCAGTGCACTAGTTGGACCAGGGATCGTTAAGCTGTTTCTGTTCCCAGGCCAGTGCGGAGCTGGCGATCACGGCAAGATCGTCATACTTGGGAGACCAGCCGAGTACCTCACGGACTTTTTCGGCACCGGCTACCAGCTCCGGTGGATCACCGGCGCGACGCTCCGCCTCGATGATGTTGAGTGGCGAGCCGTGGGCCGCCTCCACCGATTTCAGCAGTTCCCGCACCGAGAAGCCGTGACCGTAGCCGCAGTTGAGGATCGCGGAGTCTCCCCCATTGCGCAGATAGTCCAGGGCCTTGACGTGGGCGGTGGCCAGATCTTCCACATGGATGTAGTCCCTTACCCCGGTGCCGTCCGGTGTGGGGTAGTCGGTGCCGAAGATATAGACCGCATCCCGTTTGCCCACCGCCGCCTCGCAGGCCACCTTGGTCAGCAGGGTGGCCTTGGGGGTCGACTGGCCGATTCTGCCCTCCAGGTCGCAACCGGCCACATTGAAATAGCGCAGGGCGATATAGTTCATGTCGGTGGCCAGTGACAGATCGTGCAGCATCATCTCCGACATCAGCTTTGAGGTGCCGTAGGGGTTGATCGGGCTGGTGGGGGTATCTTCGTAGGCAACCCCTTTCTCCGGTATGCCATAGACCGCGGCCGTGGAGGAGAAGACGAAGTTCTTCACCCCCGCTTCGGCGCAGCACTGTAGCAGATTACGGGTATTGCAGGTATTGTTGGCGTAGTACTTGAGGGGATTCTCCACCGATTCGGGGACGATGGTGTGAGCGGCAAAGTGCATCACTGTATCGATGTCATGTTCCTGCAGAATCCGGCTGACCAGCTCCCGGTCACCGGTATCACCCACCACCAGTTCACCGTACAGAACCGCCTGGCGGAAACCTGTGCAGAGGTTATCCAGGGTTACCAGCCGTTCGCCGGCTTCGCCAAGCTGACGCGCAGTATGGCTGCCAATGTAGCCGGCGCCGCCGGTAACCAGAATTCCTTTTTTCGACATTAATGATTCCCCATGTAAGTGATATACAGCCCACAATTCAATCGGGTGAGATCAGCAGTCCAGCAGCCGTTGCGACATGATTTAGGGTGGGCGGATTGTTTTGGGGTACATGATAACGGTGGATGGGGCGGGAGTCATGCCCCGTTTGGCACTACTGTGCGGAATAAATACCTTTCATCTGGCTGAAAGCTGTGCAGCATTTGATTTTGAAGGTTATAAGTCATGGCAGTGACTCACAATCAAAGATTCATAATCTGCACAAGGCACTATTAAACTGACCTGAATGGTGCACTCAGATCCTATTTGGTGGGGCATGGCCCCACCCTACCATTAGTTTCAGGGTGTAGGGTGGGGCCATGCCCCACCAAATGTGCTTTGATTAAATGCAATGATGCGCCTTGGCGCTTACTGAGCCACCATCAGTATAATCATTAGCGTGTATTCGCGTTCAATAGCGGACTAAATTCTCAAAAAAACCACTGCTATTCGCGGCCTGTATTAGTCTCATTTTTACACAACCGGGCCATATTTCAGCAGTGGGCCAAGCTCTGTTACTGGAGTCTGAACAGACGCTGGGTGTTGAGTCGGGTTTGTGCCGCGATCTCTTCAGCGGGCTGTCTGCGCAGTCGGCTGAACAGTTCGAGTATCAGCGGCAGATAGGCGGGCTCGTTACGCTCTCCACGATGCAGGCTGTCCGGTTGATCCGGTGAGTCGGTTTCCAGCAGCAGGGACTCCAGGGGCAGGGACGTCACCAGATGCCTCAAACGCTTTGCGCGGTCATAAGTTACCGGTCCACCGAAGCTGAGATAGTAACCCATCTCGATCAGTCGATGGGCCTGCTGCTCACTGCCCGAGTAGCTGTGCAGCATGCCGCGTACGTCTGGGAAGTGACGCAAGGTATTGATCACCTCCTCTACAGAACGACGGGCGTGGATGATCACCGGCAGGTCGAATTTGTCGGCCAGCTCAAGCTGAGCCTCGAATATCTGCTGCTGCCGTTCGGGCTGGGGATCTTCGATATAGAAATCGAGTCCACACTCGCCCACCGCCACCGGCTTTTCATCGGCCAGCCACTCACTCAATCGATCGATATGATCGTCCTGATGATCGGAGAGAAACATCGGATGCAGGCCGTAGCTGGGATGGAGTCCCGGGTGGTCCTGGCAGAGTTGCTTGATCCGCGGCCACCAGGCCGCTTTGATCGCCGGGATGATCTGTTGCGCTACCCCGGCCTGCTCGGCCCGGGTCAGGGCCTGGGAGCGGTCGATGTCAAAACTGGCATCGTCGAAGTGGCTGTGGGCATCGATCAGCTGCGGGTGAATACCCATTGATCGTCCTTCGACAGCTTTTTGTTGAACCGGTAGCCATCCACATCGAAATCCTTGATCGCTTCCGGATCGCTGAGCTGATGGTCGATGATGTAGCGGCTCATCAACCCCCGGGCCTTTTTGGCGAATACGCCGATCATTCGGTAGTTGCCGTTCTTTCTCTCCTTGAACTGGGGGGTGATGATGCGGCCTTTGACAAGTTTCGGTTTGATCGATTTGAAATACTCGTTGGAAGCCAGGTTGACCAGGATGTCATCCCCCTGGGCCTTAAGATCCTTGTTGATCGACTGGGTGATCTGCTCGCCCCAGAAGGCGTAGAGATCCTTACCCTGTTCATTGGGCAGCTTGGTGCCCATCTCCAACCGGTAGGGCTGCATCAGATCGAGGGGTTTCAGTACCCCGTAGAGGCCTGAAAGGATGCGCAGATGGCGCTGGGCGAACTCGAACCCGGATTTATCCAGCGTTTCGGCATCGAGACCGGTGTAGACATCCCCCTTCATTGCCAGTGCCGCCTGTTTGGCGTTCTTCAGATTGAAGGGGGTTTTCCAGTCGTGGTAGCGGTCGAAGTTGAGCTCCGAGAGCTTGATGCTCAGGTTCATCAGTTCCGCCAGATCCAGGGCCGAGTAGTTGCGCAGGTTGTCAATCAGCGCTTTTGACTGCTTGAGAAAGCGGGGCTTGGTATGGGTTTTGGTGACCGGTGGTGTCTCGTAATCGAGGGTTTTGGCGGGTGAAATAGCAATCAACATCTCTGAATCTCTTTAAGCTGCGCAGGTTCCAGTCGGCTGGTGTGGATAACGGGTCAATCATCGCCATACCCCGGGGTAAATACAACCGTTTCTGAGCAGGTTTATTCTTAGATATCGACTGCCGCCCATGTTAGGCTTCGATCTCTTTCCAGCCGAATGGCTCAAACTATGACACTGAAAAGCGAAGATCTGCTCAAGCGACTGCTGCAACTGGCGCAGGATCTGTATGCAGAAACCGCGGAACTCTCGGAAACGGAGAGTGAACTGCAGCTCTGGTACAACCGGGGCTATGCGGATGGCATGATCCGACGTATCAACGATCTGGGTTATGCCCGTCAGGTGACTGAGGCCCTGGGTTCGGTGGGAGAGACTATCAGTGAAGAGCAGCGCTTCCTGCCCTGGGGCAAGGCCTATCGGCACGGCTTCGAGGTGGGTGAGCGGGAGACCATTGAGGTTCTGGGGGAGAAAAACGGATGAAGATCGTCTCATTCAATACCAACGGCATTCGTGCCAGAGAGCATCAGCTGACTCAATTGAAGGCCACATACGATCCGGATGTGATCGGTATTCAGGAGTCCAAAGTGCAAGATGCGGATTTTCCTGAGGGGATGATCGACTCCCTCGACTACAAGGCGGCCTATCATGGTCAGAAGACCCACTACGGGGTGGCCCTGCTCTCCAAATCGGCCCCGCTGGCGGTGAGCAAGGGATTTCCCGGCGACGATGAGGATGCGCAGCGGCGCATGATCATCGGCCGTTATCAGTCTCCCAAAGGTCAGGATTTCACCCTCCTCAACGGCTATTTTCCCCAGGGAGAGAGCCGCGACCATGAGGTGAAGTTCCCGGCGAAGCGGAAGTTTTACGCCGATCTGCTCGACTACCTGAACAACCAGCATGACCCGTCCGAGCCGCTGATGGTGATCGGTGACATGAATGTGGCACCACTGGATCTGGATATCGGGATCGGGCCCGACAACGCCAAACGCTGGCTGAAGACCGGCAAGTGCAGTTTTCTGCCGGAAGAGCGTGAGTGGTTACAGGCGCTCCTGGACTGGGGGTTGGTGGACAGCTATCGGCAACTCAAGCCGGAAGTGGATGATCGCTTCAGCTGGTTCGACTATCGCAGCCGGGGATTCGACCGGGATCCCAAGCGTGGTTTACGGATCGACCTGCTGCTGGTGACCCAGCCCCTGATGGAGTGCTGTACCGATGTGGGTATTGCCTACGACATTCGCGGGATGGAGAAACCTTCCGACCACTGTCCGGTGTGGGCCGAATTCGATTTCTAGTGCTCCGGCAATATCATGTTGAAGGAGCACTAGTACCGTGCCGACCGTCACGCTGCGATTCTATGAGGAGCTGAACGATTTTTTACCCAGTCCCTGGCGCAAGCGTGATATCGAGAGGCAGATCCAGCCTGGGGAGAGCTTGAAACACCTGATCGAAGCCATGGGGGTGCCCCATACGGAGGTCGAGGTGGTGCTGGTGAATGGGGACTCAGTGGGCCTTGACCAACAACTTCAGGGCGGGGAGAGGATCAGTGTCTATCCTTTGTTCGAATCCCTGGATGTTACCCCTTTGCTTCGTCTGCGGGAGCGGCCGTTACGAACACCCAAGTTTGTCACCGATGCCCACCTGGGAAAACTGGCTCGCTACCTGAGGCTGGTGGGTTTCGATACCCTGTTCTTCAATGACATCGGCGATCAGAGGCTGGTGGAGATTTCAGTCTCGGAGAGACGGATCCTGCTGACCCGGGATCGGGCGCTGCTGATGCGCCGAACGATCACCCATGGCCGCTATGTGCATGCCATCGAGCCCTGGCTGCAGCTGGCCGAAGTGGTGGAGCGTTTGGATCTTGCGGGTCAGATCCGGCCGTTCAGCCGCTGCATGGTCTGTAATGGCTCCATCGTTGCCGCACAGAAAGACCTTATCGAGGAGGAACTGCCCGATCAGGTTATCTGCCAACATGATCAATTCTGGCGCTGTCGGGACTGCCAGAAAATCTACTGGCAGGGCAGTCACTACAGCAATCTGCTGAAATCGATCGCCGGGTTGGTTGCGGACAATCGGCAGGCTGGCGATGTGGAGTCGTAACAGTCTTGCTGGTCCTTGGCACTCAGTTGTTTGACCGCTGTCAAAATTTATATCTCCGTATGCGTATTACTGCGGCAAAAATCTGCCCTCTCCATGCTTCTACGGCTATTATGTTTGTGGATGCCGGACCTTTAGGGAGTAAGAATCATGAACTTCGTGGCCAAGAGATGGATTGCTTTGCTTGTACTCTCATTTACCCTGCTGGCCTGTGGCGGTGGGGATGACGGTAACACCGATAACGGCGGGGGAGATACCAGCGGCACCTCCCTGAACTATAGCGGTGAGACCAAACAGGCCTCGATGACCAGTGAAAACGTCAATCAGCTGGTGACTGCAGCCGCCTCCGGATCGAAACAGGCGGTCAGCTCCGACAGTATTCCGGTGGTGAGCCAGCGCCCTCATTCACCGGTCAACCAGGATCAGATCAATGAAGCCATGGCCCGATTGGTGGGGGATCTGCTGAGCCGCGGACCTCAGCTGGCGGGGCGGGGCGAAGCAGCGGCCAGAACCGAAGATCTTTCCAGCTCAATGTGTGACAGTGGCTCGGTGGTGGTCGATTTTCCGGACTTCAGCTTAGAGGGGGAGTGGCGAATTGTTTTCACCCAATGCAGCCGCGATACCACTTACGACAACGGCAGCTACTCAACCGTGTTTCACGGCAGGGTGGAAGGGACTTACTCAAAGGTTGGTATCGGCTATCGACTAACCCTCAACTACATACACTTCAGTGTCTCCATCAACCACCCGGAAGGCAGTTACAGCGACACTTTCAACATGCAGATGACCTGTATCGCCGCCAACCAGGACGGTTCGGATGTCACCTGCGAATACTACTCCGACTACCTGGGCTACGATAACCGGACCTATCGAGTGACCGAAGTCAGCGTCTCTGGCAGTGGATCGTCAGGTTACCTGGTATCGGTGCGGGTTTACGATCCGGAACATGGCTATATCCATGTGACCACCGAAGTGCCCCTGACCTTCGATTGCGAAACAGGACGTCCCAGTGCCGGCCGCATCCACATCGAGGCAGCCAACGGAGTCACTGCGGTAATCGAATTCATCAGTTGCTCACAGTATGTCGTGACCTTCAATGGGGTGGCTGAGACATATAGTTGGCCTCAGGGATAGGCAATAGCAAAAGGATGTGCTGTTTGTTTATCCGCCAGTGAACATAAATTGATATAGCAAGTGGAAGTCGGTTTTTCTACTGATGGTGGCTCAGAAAGCGCCGAGGCGCTTCATTGTGTTTAATCAAAGCGTATTTGGTGGGGCGTGGCCCCACCCTACCATTGATTACAGGGTGTAGGGTGGGGCCACGCCCCACCAAACAGGGTTTGAGCAAGCACCCTTCAGGTCTGTTTAATATTGCCTTGTGCAGATTATGAATCTTTGATTGTGAGTCACTGCCATGGCTTATACCCTTCAAAATCAACTTCTGAATAACTTTCAGCTAGATGAAACGTATTGATTCCGGACAGTAGTGCCACTTACCGGTGAGAGGTTAGTTCGGCCTGAGAATTAAAACCTAGATCGGCTCAACAGATCCAATCAGTGCACTGCCATCCTCAGTGATAGCGGTAAGTTTTACCGGCACGATCCGGTTGACCAGTTCGCTGTCGGCTGCTGAGTTGATCTCAACGCGCAGGTAGTTTGGGGTGTAACCACCGAAACCCCGTTCCGTCGAACCCTCTACCAGTATCGGCAGAGTCTGGCCAAGATAAGATTCCAGGGTTTGGCGTTTCATCTTTTCGCCAAGCTGATGCAGGGCTTCGCTACGCTGACGTTTGATATCGCGACTGACCGGGTCGGGCAGACCGGCGGCTTTGGTTCCCTGTCGGGGGGAGTAGGCGAAGATGTGGAGATGACCGAAGCCGATCTCTTCGGCAAACTTCAGGGTCTGTTGCCACTCCGCTTCGCTCTCTCCGGGGAAACCGACAATGATGTCCGTGGTGACATTGAACTCTTCGATTTTTTCCCTGGCCTGGGTGATCAGTGAACGGTACTCATCGCTGCGGCAGCGTCTCGCCATGCGTCTCAAGACACTGTCGGAACCACTCTGCAGGGGCAGATGCAGGTGGGGCATCAGGCGGGGATTTTCAAACAGGTCCCAGAATCCCGCTTGCAGATCCCAGGGTTCGATGGAGCCGATGCGCAGGCGGGGGATTTCGGTATCGGCCAGTATCGCTTCAATCAACTGGACCAGATTGGTGTCGATGTCCGCGCCATATCCGCCGATGTGGACCCCGGTTACCACGACCTCCTGGATCCCTTCGTCATGTAGGCGATTGATCTCATCGACGATATCTTCGATCGAGCGGCTGCGCTCCTCCCCTCTGGCCAGGGTCACGATACAGAAGGTGCAGCGGTAGCGGCAGCCGTCCTGTACCTTGATGAAGGCGCGTTGGCGTCCCCGCGCCAGGATGCCACCAGCCTCGGCCTCCATGGCGGCCTCCGGCATCAGTTTCAGGTCGAGTTTGTCGGTGACGATCTCCACCAGCCTCGCCTTGTCCCGGTTGTCCACCAGCAGATCGACCCCTTCCATCTTCATCGCCTGGTCCGGCTCCAGAGAGGCGTAGCAGCCACTGACCACCAGGCGGGCATTGGGATTCAGCCGGCCACTGCGACTCATCAGCTTTCTCGATTTGCGCACCGCTTCCTGGGTCACCGCGCAGGTGTTCACCACCAGCAGGTCCGCCTCTTCCGCCTGGCCGGTGATGTGAAAGCCCCGAGCCTGAAATTCCCGGCTCCAGGTTTCAAGCTCCGCCTCGTTGAGACGGCAGCCCAGTGTTTTGAGATGAATTCGCATAGATCGACTGGATTATTGGAACGAGGGGCAAAGGTAATGAGGATGGGGAGCTATTGCAACTCCATTCCGTTATTAAAAACTTCGGTTGAGACTCGCGTTTTGAGTCTCACTATCGGTTATAGTTCGATCATGGAATGGTTTACACAAATATCCTCACCGCTTCAGGTACTGTTGATTCTCGGTCTGTCGGGGCTGCTGTTGCTCGGCTGGGTACTCTACTGGCTCGCCAAGCTACTCGATACCCAGAGACGGGAGCAGCAGGTCAGGGTGCATCACCAGCAGCAGTTGCAGGAGCAGCTGCACGAGATGGAACGGCGTAGTGCCAAGGAGCAGAGCGAACTGCGCGAGCTGCTGTCGGAGCGGATCGCCAAGGGCATGTTGGCCCAGCAGCGCCTGATCCATGGTATGCAGCAGACCCAGCTCGAGCGTGCGGATAAGCTCAGCCAGCTGCTTGACCGGCGTTTCGCCGACGTCAAGGAGCATCTGGGGGGTGATGCCGGTCGCCTGCGTTTGGATCTGTTGGCCCAGTTCGAAAACCTGAAAAAGGTGGTGACCGACAATCTGGCTGACGGCCGCCTGCAGCAGCAGGAGAAACTGGCGGAGCTGCGGGAGTCGATGACTCGCTCCCTGGCTCACCAGCGTGAAGCTTTCGACGAGCGTCAGGCCCAGAGCATGAGCAAACAGCATGAGACCCTGCAATCGGGTATGGGGGAGGTGCGCAAGCAGGTTGCCGAAGCGCTGACCCAACATGCGGATAACCTGGGCAAGCGGGTCGAGGGGCTGACCGAGACCACCGATCAGCGTCTGAAGGAGATCAGCGGACAGGTCGAGAAGCGTCTCAGTGAGGGGTTCGAGAAGACCACTGAGACCTTCAATCAGGTGCTCACCCATCTGACCCGCATCGACGAGGCGCAGAAGAAGATTACCGAGCTCTCCACTAATGTGGTCTCTCTGCAGGAGGTGCTCTCGGACAAACGCTCCAGAGGGGCCTTCGGTGAGGTGCAGCTGAGTGCGCTGGTGCGCAATGTGATGCCGGAGAGCGGCTTCTCTCTGCAACATACCCTGAGCAACGGCCGGCGGGCCGACTGTGTGCTGTTTCTGCCCGATCCCACCGGTAATGTGGCGATCGACGCGAAGTTTCCACTGGAGTCCTATCAGCGGATGCTTGACGACGAGCTGCCCGAGTCGGATCGTACTCAGGCCCAGCGGCAGTTCCGCATCGATATCCGCAAACACATGGAGGACATCGCCTCCCGCTATATCATCCCTGGGGAAACCTCCGACGGTGCGGTGATGTTCATCCCCGCCGAGGCGGTGTTCGCGGAGATCCACGCCCGTTTCCCGGACCTGGTGGAAGAGGCCTTCCGTAAACGGGTCTGGCTGGTCTCGCCCACCACCATGATGGCGATACTGACCACCGCCAGGGCGGTGATGAAGGATGCAGCCACCCGTGAGCAGGTGCACATCATTCAGGATCATCTGCGTGCCCTGTCGAAGGATTTCGGACGCTTCCAGACTCGCATGGACAATCTGGCCCGACATATCGGTCAGGCCCATCAGGATGTCAGCGATGTGAATATCTCCGCCCGCAAGATCAGCAACCGCTTCGAAAAGATCGAAAAAGTGGAGTTGGATGAAGAGGCGAGTCCCGATCTGCCGGTCTTCCGCAAGGCCTCTCTGCCAGCGTCTGATGAAGAGTGATTAATTTTTAGTCCGCAAATGAACGCGAATAAACGCAAATAAGATTCGCAAAACAAGTGTTAATGCTGCGGTAGGGTGTTGCCCCAAAAAATTCGCGTATCTTTTTGCGGTGATTGGCGTCCATTCGCGACTTGGTTGTGTAATGCCAATCCAATACACAACAATCATTTGCGTTTATTCGCGTTCATTTGCGGACTTAAATATAAACGAGCATTGGTTTATACTTTTTCCGCTGGTTTGTCAGCATCCTGCTTGCGGAAAGGGCTGAGCCCGACAAACGATCTCTATAAATTGAACGATTTCCTTGTGCCTATCTGCAAGCCAGGCCTGTTAACAAGGAGTTCGTTATGATCCAGTCACTCCCGGCGCTGCGTCGCCAGTTCCATGCTGAGCAGAAGCAATTCCACCAGTTGCCTGCCGATGATCCCCGCAGCCTGCAATCGCTCTCACTGGAGCAGAGTAAGAAGCAGGCCAAGCAACTTTTAAAGGCCCTCCATCAGGGTGAGGCCTGGTCACGAACCGCATCGCACCCCAAGGCCGAAACTCTCCACGCAGATAGTGTAAAGTTGTCAGATGCACAACTGATCATCGCCCGCGAGCAGGGGTTTTCATCCTGGCCCAAACTCAAACACCATGTGGAGTCGAGCGAACTTGCCGCCAGGGCCATCGAACGAGGCAGCCTCGATCCCTTGGATGAACAGCTTCAAACACTGCATATCCGCTGCGGTACCGATGTGATGTACAAACTTGCGGTGGCAGGCTTCAGTGGCGATTTTCTCTGTTTTGCCGACCCCTATATCCAGGGACCTGTTCCGGCTGAAAAGGATCGGCAGAGCTTTATCGAGATTCGAAGTTCATTCATTGCACGAAATCAGTGGCGCCTGAAACAGCAGGCGATCAAAGATTTGACCGCCGATTATGATGCCCTTGAGCAGGCCAGGGATTACCAGCGGGTCTGCTTCTGGTTTGAGCACGACGCCTACGATGTGCTGGTCTTCATCAAGCTCATGCATTTTTTCAGTGATCAATCCAAGCGGCCGGATCAGATGGAGTTCATCTGCGTCGACCACTATCCCGGTGTGGTACGTTTCAACGGTATCGGGCAGTTGCCTGCTGAAACCATGCCCTTGCTGTGGCAACAGTTTGCCCCACTTGAAGCGTCGCATATCGGATTTGGCAAGTTGTGCTGGGAGGCCTATACCGCCTCGACTCCCGAGGCGCTCAGCCAGATCGTCAATCTCGATTCCAGCCCCTTTCCGCAGATCATGCCAGCCCTGAAGCGGCACATCAAAGAGCTGCCCTGGCGTCACGACGGTCTGTCACTCTCTGAGCGGCTGACACTGCAGATTCTGGCGGAGCAGGGACCGCAGAATGGGGCAAAACTTTTCTATCATTGGTATACCGCTGTCTACGAGCCCCTGGTGTTCATGGGGGATAGCAGTTACTGGACCGTATTATCCCAACTGGCGGAGGCCAAACGTCCGGCGATCAAGTTGGTCAAGGAGTCCCCGAAACCGGTCGACTGGCAAGTCTCACTGACCGGTTTTGGCCGTAAACTGTTGGTTGGTGAGGAGCACTGGCGAAGTCACAATGACTATGACCGCTGGTTCGGTGGGGTGCAGATCCGTAGCCCTGGAGCGATATGGTACTGGGATGACGAAATTGGCCGGGTCATGCAGGAGTAGAGCCGGGTGGTAATATTTCTCTGGCAACTGCCTGAAAACTGATTATGCTTCAGTGGAAGCAACGCGTAAACACTAAAAGAGAATAACTATCGATGGAATTGCTCAATGCCACCGGACTGCAAGCCGGTTATACCATGGGGATGCGTCCGGACGGACGTGAGCTGCTTGTGGTGGCGGTAAAGGGGACCTTCAATATTCCGCCGATCCGTCAGCCGGTTACCCGGGCAGAACAGCAGAAGCCGTTGATTGATGCAGACAGCTTCACCGGTGAACCCGGTTTTTCCGCACCCTTGTATGAGGTGGACTATGCACCGGTAAAACCCATGTGTGATGTGCTGCTCAACGGCAGTGCCTATGCACCTGGTGGCAAACCCACCTCGAGGGTCGAAGTTACCCTCAGAATCGGCTCTATGTACAAATCCTTTGCCGTTACCGGAAACCGTTCCTGGGAGGCTGGGAAGCTGGCGATCAGTCCAGGTTATCCGGAGCTGTTTGAGCGCATGCCGATCAGTTATGACAATGCTTTTGGCGGTGTAGACAACTTTCATGAGAATGAACAGAAGCACGCTGCCTGGATGAGCAACCCGGTTGGTTGCGGCTATCACAAGCAGCTGGCCGGTGAGCTGGTGGATGGTACACCGATGCCCAATACTGAAGAGTTGAAACGCCCGGTCAGCATGCCCAATGGCACTTATGCACCGATGGCTTTCGGCCCTATTGGACGGGGCTGGGATCCTCGGCGGCAGCTCGCTGGTACCTATGATCAGGAATGGATCGATAACACTTTTCCCTTCCTGCCGCCTGACTTCAAAGAGGCTTACTATCAGGCGGCGCCAACCGATCAGCAGATTCCTTATCTGCAGGGTGGAGAACGGGTCTTTCTGGAAAATCTCACTCCTGAGGGGCAGACCTCATTCGATCTGCCACAGATCGATATGCCGGCGGTGTTTTTTTATAAAAATGGTGAGCAGAGAGATCTTCGAGCGGTCATCGATACCTTGGTAATCGAACCGGATGAAGGGATCTTTACATTAACCTGGCGCGCCTCCATTCCACTCAGGAAAAACCTGTTCGAAATGAGTCAGGTGCTGCTCGGCAGAAAACCCCGAGGTTGGTGGCGAGCCCGTAAACTGGGTAAAACCTACTACCCGACACTGGCTCACGCCAGGGTTGAAAAACAGATTCAGGCTTTGGGGGAAGATTGATGGGATTACCCTTAGCCATAACCGCAACAGGTCTGGTTACCGGTGTGGGGATGAGTGCTCCGGCAACCTGTGCCGCAATACGCTGTGCGATCGATAATTTTCAAGAGACCGGTTTTCGGGATCGCGGCGGAGAGTGGATTCTTGGTTGTGAAGTCCCGATGGAAAAGCCCTGGCGGGGCAAGACCAAGTTGTTGAAGATGGCAGCGGCCGCCATACGTGAAATCATTCAGACCAAACCTGAAGTCAATCCGGCTGAGACACCTCTATTACTCTGTCTCGCAGAACACACACGACCGGGTCGTATCATCGATGATGATGCCCAGTTTTTTCTTGATCTTCAGCAGGAGCTGGGTATTGAGTTCAGCGATCAATCGTTGGTGATTGCTGCTGGCCATGTGTCCGCCGCTGTGGCCTTTAAACATGCCCGGGAAATGATCCATCAACAGGGTGTGAAGCATGTTTTGCTGGCATCCAGCGACACACTGTTGGTTTCTCCAACCCTCGATCACTACGAAGCGCAAGAGCGTTTGCTGACCAGTGAGAACTCCAATGGTTTTATTCCTGGTGAAGCTGGGGCCGCGTTGCTGGTCGAGTCAGGTGCGAAACAGAATCAAGCTGCACTCAATTGTGAGGGGCTGGGCTTTGCCGTGGAGACAGCCCATGTTGATTCGGAAGAGCCTTTGAAAGCCGAAGGGTTGACCGCAGCGATCAAGGCTTCACTGACGGATGCCGGGTGTGAAATGGGTGATCTTGATTTTCGTATCACTGATCTCTCTGGAGAACAGTACTATTTCAAAGAGGCGAGTCTGGCACTCAGTCGTACTCTACGGCAGCGCAAAGAGGAGTTCGATCTCTGGCATCCTGCCGATTGTGTTGGTGAGGTTGGGTCGTCTCAGGGTCTGATAATGATGGCGGTGTTGAAGGCGGCCTGTGAAAAGGAGTACACAAAAGGCTATCGAATGTTTGCTCACATGGGGAATGATGATGGTAAACGCTCTTCTGTCGTTTTGGCGTGGCGCAACGGGGGTGGTAGCTGATGGCCAATGATGTCTATGCAAACGGGCGCGAGTTGTCGTGTAAAAAGGCGGATGGTAAGTCGATTTGCTCTTTTCCCGATGTCTGTTTCACACCACCGCAGACACCGGCAACCCCACCCGGTGTGCCGATTCCCTACCCAAACACCGGTATGGCCAAGGATACGACCAAAGGCAGTAAGAAGGTCAAGATCAGTGGCAAGGAGATCATTCTCAAAAACAAATCCCACTTTAAACAGTCCTATGGCGATGAGGCGGGTTGTGCGCCCAAAAAGGGCGTGATCACCAGCAAAAACCGCGGCAAGGTCTACTTCAATGCCTGGTCCATGGATGTCAAATTCGAGGGTAAAAATGTTGTCAGGCATTTTGATTTAACCACACACAACCATGGCTCTGTTCCAGGAAACACAGTTACCTGGCCATATCTGGATACCATGGCCATGTCGAATCCCGATCACCCCTGTGTGGAAGATCAGATGAAAGAGATGGAGGCCTGTAAGGATTACAAGCCCTATGGTGAAGAGGATGCGTGCGACGGAATCGATATGCCGCCCACTCCACCGGCTTGTCCTGACGGGATGTCGAAAAAGGATTTCAAGAAATCTCAGCCCTACAAGGACTATAAATCCCTGCGGCACGCTTTTTATGCCGAAGCCGCTCACGACTCAGCCAAACATGATTGTCTGAATGCGCGTCGTTGCCAGCTTGTGCCCTATAAGCCAACCGGTAACCAGCCTGGTTGTTGCGACTCGAAACGTCAGACCGGACACCATCTGGTCGAGGCAGCGGCCTGCTTCGATACCGGTCGGGGAGGCAGTGGTTCCGACGCCTTTGTCGATTGTGGTACCTATGATCAGGGTAAAGCGCCCAGTATCTGTGCTGAAGGTACGGATCACGGCACCGGTACTCATGGCCTGATGCATACCTTTCAAAGTGATTCGGCAATCGGTTGTGATGGGGGTGAGGTTAGCTGCACCAGTGGTAAAAAAGTACAGGTGGACCATAAGACGAATTACAAAGATGCCAGGGACAGCGGGGTGGATGCGGTGGCTGAAGTCTTTCCGGAGGCCAATTGCAGCGGGGATTGTCTGAAGGCGCAGATGGATGCCTACCACAAAGATGAATGCAAGATGAAAGACACTACAGAGCTTAAAGCTGTGGCAACCACAACGTCCCCTGATGTGGAAGCGGGTCGCGCCTACGTACGTAGAAACAAAGCATAAGTTATTCAAGATGGGAGAAAGCATGTGAGTGAGCCACTCAAGGATACATATACCTTTCTGACAGGTGCTGCGAATGATAAGGAGTTCGTCGTGGTGGCCTCTGTCGTTGATGAGTTAGGTGATCGCTCACCGGCACAGTTATACCTTTGGCTGGGTGACGACTGGTACGATGTGGATACGTACGGTTGGTCTACAGCAGGGGTGTGTGTCGTCAAACAAGAGAAGCCAACCATTGTCTGCGTTAGTAATACGGGTGATGTGGCGACGGCTGCAACCGGCGGTATTCGCGGTGAAGAGCGCATCGGTGAGGGTAGCGAAACACCCAGACAGTTGGGCAGGATTCGCAGCGTAAGAGCTATCGGTGGTCTGGCCCATGCGGCCGGTATGGGGCGGCAGGTATACAGACGTGAAGCAACGGGTGATTGGCGTGCCATCGACAGCGGTGCCCGCCGTCAGCAGAAAGATGGAAAGGTTGTTGGCTTTGAAGGAATCGATGGATTTGCTGCAGATGATATTTATGCCGCTGGATGGAACGGCGAGATCTGGCACTATGATGGTCAGAGCTGGCGTCAGATCGATTCACCCACTGACCAGATTCTCTCCAATCTCGTTTGCGGTGGTGATGGCTATGTCTACGCCTGTGGCAGACGGGGACTGTTGTTGTGTGGGCGTGGGGACGAGTGGCGTGTCATCAGGCAGGAGTCTACCATCGAGGATATATGGGGGTTGGCCTGGTTTAATGACAGCCTCTATCTCTCCACCATGCGGGCTGTCTATCGGTTAAATGATGATGTGCTGGAGCTTGTCGATTTTGGCGATGATCTACCGGCCACCTGTTATCATCTGGCCACAGGTGGTGGTGTGCTTTGCTCGATAGGGGAGAAGGACGTCATGGTATTTGACGGCCAACAGTGGGAGCGATTGGATTAGTGTTAGCAGGCCCTAGTCCTGATTGTTAATCACTCTATCCCAGAAACTGCCCCAGAATCCCCTTTGCTCTTCGATGCGATCCAGGCGTCGCTCCAAGGCATTCATTCTGTCGTGTATCTCCGTATCAAGCTGTAACAGTTGTCCGGTACTTGCTGTGTCATGCTGTTGCAAGACCAGTTTTTCCAGATAGGCGGCAATCGATAAGCCCTGCCGATCGGCTTCGGCGACGATGGTTGCCTTGGCTGCATCCGAGATCCCTTCCAAGTGCCAGGGATTGTCCGCTGTTTTCTTAGGAGTGGATTTCGCTTTCTGCTGGGTCGGTTTTGCTGCGGGTTTCTGCTTTTTCACCGGTGCCTTCTTTTGCTTGTGTTTGAGGGTGATCGGTTTTTGTGGCAAAGCCGAGTAGTCCCGTTTTGACCGCTTTGGTGGTTTGCTCGGTATATTGGAGGAGGGGCTGGTGTTATCGCTTGTTGTGTCTGTCATGGTTTGACTGCGCAGCTTAATCGGTAGTGATAAATTCCATTCGGTTGCCATGCAATGGCACTGGGTGAGGTTGGCCATTACGCACAGGTCTGGCTGAAGTTTAGCGGAAACTGGAGCGGGGAGACTAAAAAAATTGCCGGCGGGGTGCTAGAAATCCATGTTCGGCACCCTATTGGGGTAAAACCGAGCGGTGCAGACATCGGTGCCACAGTCGATCCGTGTGGCGAGATTTGGTTTGGCTCAGAGGGTCACAGATGGGTGCTGCCAAATGGCTTTGATTCGCACCACTTCCGCGTCCGATGAGTTCTTAGGCGACCAGGTTGACCAGGACTGAAACCATCCAGATACCGGCAATGGCCAGGATTAGTGTGTCCATGGAGAGAATGTCGCGAATAGGCGTTTTCATGGTGTTACCTCTATTACTGCTGTCGGTATACCGGTACTGCGTTTTGCCAGAACCTGTGATTGATTAGGTTGAAATCGACTCTATCGGTTCCCTGTTTGTAAACACCCTTGCAAGCTGTCCTTAGGAGTCTGGGTGTCAGTCATCCGTTTCAGCATGACTCTCACCCAATGTATCGACAAGGTATAGAACAAATTGATAGCTGGCATTGAAAAATATCAATTAATCGGGTTTTAGAATCGTTTTTGACTATCAGGGCTGGTGTCTGGCAGCGCCTGTAACAGTGCAAAAAGTCGTTTTTTTACGTTAGAGTGCTTGTAACTAACTGATAAGTAGTTTTTTTTGCGATTTCTGTAAAAATGCACAATTGGAAGTTTTGCTACTTCCAAGCATCAAATAGTGCGCAATACGTGTACTGCAAAGATGTTTTGATGCCTTGTTGCTGGCAGGACCACTGTGGTTGAAGGCAAACTACTTGGTTACCGGGGCGATAAACCAATCCTCGGGCCGCTCAACGAGCTCGATCTGGTAGCCATCCGGATCCCTGATAAATGCAATCACCTCATTCAGGCCATCCAGCCTGGTTGGATTCATCGTGATCTCTCCGCCCAGTGCTGATATCTCCGCACAGGCTTTGCTGCAATCCCTAACTCCTATAGCCAAATGACCATAGCCGTTACCAATGTCGTAGTGATTGATACCATAGTTATAGGTCAATTCCAGGACGCAGCTATGTTGCTCCTTAGCGTAGCCCAAGAAGGTGAGTGAATAGCTTTCTGTGGGTTGATCAAAACGACGCAACACCTGCAGACCTAAAACCCGGGTGTAGAAATCGACTGATTGCCGCATGTCGCCGACACGCAGCATGGTATGCAGAATTCTGCTTGTCTTCACGGTGTTCTCCTCAAAACTGTTTTCAAGTTGAGTCATGCTCTGGGTGTTATTAACCCGGCTAACAGATCGTTATTATTCAAGGCTGTGAGCATGGCCTTAATCGAGCTGTGGTTAGCTGTGAGAGGTCGTTTCCTCGCTGCAGGCAGGCTCACTGCCGATCAACGTGACTGTTTGGTTGCCGGGTTAATAATCGTGGTAGGTATCAAGCCGCATCTGTTCGATGTGTTGGAAAAGACGCACCCTGTCGAATGACATCAAAGGTCTTCAGCACCGTCGTAAAGGCACGATTGTTTGCTGCCGCAACTACGGCATCGAAGATGTCCCTTTCGGAAAAGCCGAAATTTCGAACTGCCTGTATATCCTCCCGTGTGATGCTTTCAGGCTCATTGAGGGATTTCATCGTGAAGCTCAGCAATGCCTTCTCGTTCTCATTCAATGGGGCATTGTCGATCTCTTCCAATGTCGCTTGCAGTTGCTCCGGTGTTTTACCCAGACCAACAAGAAAGCCTGCATTGAAATCGATGCAATACGGGCATTCCACGGAGTTTGAATTCAGATAACGGATCAAGCCGAGCAGTTCCTGGCTCAGTTGATGGTGATTTACAAAATAACTGAAGCTATCAACAAATGTTTTCAATAGTGGCGGGCTGATTCCGTAGAGGACCAGGCCATCAGGCAGCAGACCCAAACTTTTCTCAATGCTTTTGAATATGGCTTCTACAGATTCCATCTCCTCATTGGGTGGGGTTGGGTCAATCAGTGCTGTCGTATTCATGATACTTCTCCTTTTAAGGGGCGGTGCGCAGGTTTTGTCGTTGATTTCGAATTGACCGGGTTGCAGCTCAACCTTGTGCTATGGCCTGTCCCAACTCCTCGTTCGTCATAGCTTTACCATCCAGATTCCATGCGCCATCCACGGTATGAACCACATTGACGTAGATGTTGTCGCGGGATTGCTTGCCACCTGAAAGATCGTGGATGATATCGGTGGCTTCCTGGAAAAAGCCCTTCTGAGCCTCTCGATCGATAAAGGCAAAAGATGGGACTTTCCATTCTACCCAGGCACCGGCAAACTGGTTTCCGCCGGAAAAGGTCGTGCCGACCGGTTGGATGTTAAGGATTGCTGTGATATTGGGGGTCATGACTTGGTTTCCAGTCAGGTTGTGCCATTTCAACATTGCATCGGTGATGCGCTGTATTGCTTCGTTCTCGGTCCCTTTGGGCAGTACGCCTTCGGTAATTGTCAGTGATAGTGGCATATGAACTCTCCATTCAGTGGAATTAAAAGATAACGATCGTTATCTATGCGAGCCAAAGAAAAGCGGGTGGTCCGCTGAGTAAGATAACGATCGTTATCCATAAGTTAGATTACGATCGTTATCCTGTCAACTATAATATTGTTTGAATCAACATGACGAGTAACCAATGCGATATAACCCAGAGCAAAAACTAGCCACTAAAAAGAAGATGCTACAAGCTGCCCATCGTGGCTTTCGACGCCAGGGTTATGAAGGGGCCGGCGTGGACGGATTGGCAAAAGAGGCTGGTGTCACGTCTGGTGCCTTCTATAAGCACTTCGGTTCAAAGGCTACTGCTTTTCGTGAATCTGTGTTGCTTGGTGTGGGTGAGTTTCAAACCGCAGTGGAGTACTACCAGAAAGAGCACGGAGACTCCTGGCTTGAAGAGTTTGCTGCTTTCTATCTTGGCGAAAAGCGTTGCGAGGAGCTTGGAAATAGCTGTGCATTGCAGAGCCTGACTCCGGAAGTCAGCCGTTCGGATGCAGACACCCGCCTAGCCTTTCAGTCTGCTTTGTTAAAAGCGATGCAGGCTTTTGCCAAAGGTCTGTCTGCCGATCGTGGCCGCAGTCAATCCAGTGAGGCTTGGTCCAATATCGCTTTATTGATTGGTGGAGTGACTCTGGCGCGTGCCGTGCAGGAGCCTGAGTTGGCAGATGAGATAGCCAAGGCGGTTCTAGGTGCGATAAGCACCATCCCTGATGGGGAGGTGTGATTCTGATGCAGGCCGAATCGAAGGGTCATTTGTCGGGCTACTATCCGGCCCTAAGTGGGGCTTGTCACGCTCTGGATAACCTTTTAAAGTGAGTATCGGGAGTTGGCCAGACAGCCGCTGGATACCGCTTGCGGTAGACAGAGGAAAGTCCGGGCTCCGGCGGGCAGGGTGCCAGGTAACGCCTGGGAGGCGAAAGCCTACGGAAAGTGCCACAGAAAATATACCGCCAGCAGTTCTGCTGCTGGTAAGGGTGAAATGGTGCGGTAAGAGCGCACCGCATCCCTGGCAACAGGGGTGGCAGGGTAAACCCCACCCGGAGCAAGACCAAATAGAGGAACAGGCCGGTCTTTGACTGTGCCAAGTGCGCCCCCACTGTTCCTGGGTAGGTTGCTTGAGGTGTGCGGTGACGCACATCCCAGATGAATGGCTGTCCTTGACAGAACCCGGCTTATCGGCCGACTCCCTCCACTTTGCACCACGTGCCCCGTTTCTTGGGCCGTATATCTTAATATTTTACTTTAGGTTTGCTGGACAGGCTTCTGTATTTCCAGTGGATATTTTTTGCTTTCAAACCGCTTTGCCTGATGGGTGTAAGCCACTGACCCTAAACGAATTTTTACACGATTCACCTTGACAGAAGGTCAGAGTGGGTCCTAATATGGAGAAAGGTGGATTAATGTGGGGAAAAAGGGAAATAACGCCAGCAGAGGGGCAACGATTTGTTTCGAGGGATTTCATCGCTCAATTTGGATACGAAAGGGCGGCTTGCGATACCAACCAGGTATCGGGAGCAGCTCGTGGATGTGTGCGCCTCCGAATTAGTGATAACCGCCGATATGGATCACTGTCTACTGATCTACCCCAAACCCACATGGCTTGAGATCGAAAAGAAGCTGGTGGCCATGCCGACCTTCGATGCGGCTGCGCGAAATATGCAGCGTCTCTATATCGGTAGTGCTGCCGAATTGGACATGGATGGTCAGGGCCGGATTCTGCTGCCCCCGGCATTGCGCAAGTTTGCCGGGCTCGACAAAAAAGTCGCTCTGGTCGGTCAGATGAATAAATTTGAGTTATGGGATGAAGAGACCTGGAAGTCCAAGCAGGAGGACTGGCTGCAGAACGTGGATCTGACAGATCTCAATTTACCGCCAGAGTTTAAGTCCCTTTCAATCTGATGGCGCAGGAGCATCTTTCGGTATTGTTGCAGGCCTCTGTTGAGGCGCTGAAGGTCGAGCCGATGGGCATCTATATCGATGCCACATTCGGGCGGGGTGGCCATAGCCGGCTGATCCTCGAGGGATTGGGTGAAGATGGGCGATTGATCGGGATCGACAGGGATCCTCAGGCAGTGGCTCATGGTGAGCAATTGTTTGCACAAGATAACCGCTTTCGAATGGTACAGGAGAACTTTGCCATGCTTGCGGAGGTCGCTGAACAACAGGGTGTAGCAGGAAAGGTGAATGGGATCTTACTCGATCTCGGGGTCTCCTCACCCCAGTTGGATCAGGCGCAGCGCGGCTTCAGTTTCACCCAGGATGGGCCTTTGGATATGCGTATGGATCCGAGCCGTGGGGTATCGGCGGCCGAGTGGCTGGCGAAAGCCGAGAGCCGGGAGATCGCCCAGGTGTTGAAAGCGTATGGCGAGGAGCGTCATGCCAAGCGCATTGCCCGTGCCATTGTCGAGGCCAGGATGGCGCAGCCGATCGAGACCACAGGTCGCTTGGCGGAGCTGGTGAGTCAGGCCAATCCCTCTTGGGAGAAAGGTAAGCATCCGGCAACCCGGAGTTTTCAGGCGATCCGTATATTTATTAATGGTGAACTCGACGCATTGAGGCAGACCCTCGATGGCGTCATTGATGTATTGGCCCCGGGGGGCAGGTTGGCAGTGATCAGTTTTCACTCTTTGGAAGACCGCATCGTCAAGCGGTTCATGAGGGAACAGGCCAAAGGCGATCCGTTCCCGCCCGGTGTGCCGGTGACCGACGATCAGCGGCAGCCCAGATTACGTCTGGTGGGCAAAGCGATAACACCTGATGAAACCGAGACCAGCGCCAACCCGAGGGCGCGCAGTGCGGTATTGCGTGTTGCGGAGCGGTGTCAGTGAGCGTTAGCGGAAAGGTGCTTTTTTCACTGCTGGTGCTGGCAGTGTTGATCTCGGCGATCGGAGTTGTCTACAGCAAGTATCTCAGCAGAAAACAGTTTGTCGCCTTGCAAGAGTTGCAGGCGGAACAGGAGCGCATTGGCGTTGAATGGGGGCGGTTGCAGCTTGAGGAGAGCACCCTGGCAACCCACTCGGTGGTTGAACGCAAAGCGCGGGACAGATTGAAGATGCATCTGCCCGACTTTACCGAAATTGTTGTCATTAAACACTGAATATGGCCAACAGGAAGAAAAAAAAGGTACAGCAGGCGGAAATTATCCGGCAACCGAGCTATCGCGCCCGGCGCTATACGGTGCTCGGTGTGTTGGCCCTGGCCTATGCTTCGCTGATCTGGCAGTCGGTGGACCGGCAGGTATTCGAGACCGCCTTTCTTCAGGAGCAGGGGGAGCGTCGCTATCTGCGTACCATGAAGGTCAGTGCCAGCCGGGGTATGATCACCGACCGCAACGGTGAACCCCTGTCGATCAGTACACCGGTCAAGAGTGTGGTGGCCAACCCGCGGGTGGTGAAGAGCGACAATCAGACCATCGGTGCGCTTGCTACGATTCTCGATCTGAGTCCGGATCGTCTGCGTCGTCAGCTCTCCAGCGATCGCAGCTTCGTCTATCTGAAACGCCGCATCAATCCGGATCAGGCTGAAAAGGTCGCAGCGCTTGAGATCAAAGGTCTGGATCTGCTGTCGGAGTATCGACGTTTCTATCCGAGCGGTGAAGTGATGTCGCATATTGTCGGCTTTACCAACATCGATGACCAGGGCCAGGAAGGCATGGAGCTGGCCTATGATCAGTGGCTCAGCGGTACCCCTGGCGCCAAGCGGGTGATCAAGGACGGCAGCGGCCGGGTGGTCAATCAGGTGGAGAATATCCAGAGTCCGGCTCCGGGCAAGGATCTGACCCTGAGCATCGATCGCAGACTGCAGTTCCTCGCCTATCGGGAGCTCAAGGCAGCGGTTGCCAAACATCGCGCCCGATCCGGTTCCGTGGTTATCCTCGATGCGCAGAATGGTGAGATTCTGGCGATGGTCAACAGCCCGGCCTACAATCCAAATGACCTGCAGGACCGGCGTTCAAGCAAACTGCGCAATCGCACGGTGACTGACGTCTTCGAACCGGGATCCACCATCAAGCCTTTTGCGGTGGCGGCGGCAATGGAGCAGGGCAAGTTCAGGCCGACCACGCCGATCGATGTCTCTCCGGGCTATATGAAGGTGGGTCGCTATCTGGTCCGGGATCATCGTAACTACGGTATGATCGATGTGGCCACGGTGTTGCGTAAATCAAGCAATGTGGGCGCCAGCAAGATCGCCCTCTCGATGCCGCCGGAAACGCTCTGGCAGCTCTATACCAAGCTGGGATTCGGCGTCAGCCCGGAGACACTATTTCCGGGAGAATCCAGCGGGCGTCTGCCCCACTTTTCCGATTGGTCCTCTTTTGAACAGGCCACGCTCTCGTTCGGTTACGGGCTTTCGGTCACCCCGCTTCAACTGGCCCGGGCCTATGCGGTGCTTGCCAATGATGGGGAGCGGTTGCCGGTCTCTTTGCTGAAGCTGGAGGAGAAGCCTGCCGGTGAGCGGGTGTTGCGCCAAAGTACCGCAAGAAGTGTGGTCTCGATGCTGGAATCGGTGGTCACTCGTGAGGGTTCCGCCCCCCTGGCGGCCGTGCCTGGTTACCGGGTTGCCGGCAAGACCGGCACGGCAAAGAAATCGGTCGCCGGTGGCTATGCGGAAGATAAATATCTCTCCCTGTTTGTCGGCATGGCTCCGGCTACCCGACCGCGTCTGGTGATGGCGGTGTTTATCGATGAACCCCGGGGAGAAGAATACTACGGTGGTGCGGTCGCCGGTCCGGTGTTTTCCAAGGTGATGAGCGGCGCGCTGCGGCTGATGAATATTCCGCCGGACAAGCCCTGGCATGAAGATAAGCTGATGGCCCGACTCGGAGAGCAGGAATGATGGCGGCCAGAGAGATTACTGAGACGCACCGGCTCTCCACATTGCTGACCGGTCTGGCGGATCTGCCGGCTGAGCTCGATCGGCCGATCGGCGGGCTCTGTCTGGACAGCCGCAAACTGGTTGAGGGGGATCTGTTCCTGGCTTGTGCCGGTACCCGTCAACACGGTCTGGTGTTTGCCGAACAGGCGATCGCCAAGGGTGCCGTCGCTATTCTGTGGGAGCCTGATGGTGGCGAAGGGGAGCGTCTTGCCGCTGATCTGCAGAACGTCTCGCTCCCTTTGGTCGAGGTTACCGCTCTATCCCGCTCACTGAGTGAGATCGCCGGCCGCTTCTATGACCATCCCAGCCGTGCAATGACCCTCTACGGAATCACCGGGACCAACGGCAAGACCAGCATCTGTCAGTTGTTGGCGCAGGCCCTGGAAAACGAACATCCCTGCGGCATGGTGGGTACTCTGGGTGCCGGCCTGCCCGGTCAGCTGGAAACCACCGGCATGACCACCCCGGACGCCGTGAGTTTGCAGCAGATCCTCTCCGGGCTGTTGGGAGAGGGTGCCGAATCGGTGGCGATGGAGGTTTCGTCCCACGCGCTGGACCAGTACCGGGTGGATGGCGTGGCCTTCGACTGCGCCATCTTTACCAATCTCAGTCGCGATCACTTCGACTATCACGGCAGCCTGGAAAATTACGCCAATGCCAAGCGTCGCCTGTTTCAACTTCCCGGACTGGGCAGGGCGGTGATCAATCTGGATGACCCGTTTGGTCGTCAGCTGGCTGAATCCCTTTGCCAGCGGATCTCTGTCTACGGTTATAGCGTCGAGCCCGACAGCAGCCTGCCGGACGGCCTGCACGGCTGGGTTCGTGCAACTCAGCTAAAAGCCACCGGGAATGGCCTGAGTCTGTCGGTCTCGACCCCGGTGGGAGAGACCCACTTGGAGAGTGGCTTGCTGGGGCGTTTCAATGGTGCCAACCTGCTGGCTGTCTTAAGTGTGCTGCTGATCAATGGCTGGCCGCTTGAGCGGGCAGTTGTGGTGCTGGCGAAGCTCTCGACCGTGCCGGGCAGAATGGAACGGTTTGGTGGTTCGCAGAAGCCCACCGTGGTAGTGGATTATGCGCATACCCCGGATG
>JAKSBX010000176.1 GCA_022360905.1 Chromatiales bacterium | reverse complement strand
TAGAAGGAGACCAACATCTCCCGATAGTGCTTATCCAGTTCGTCGATACTGATCCCTTCCGGGGACCAGAGAAAGTTCATGCCGTTCATCTTCTCCCAGTGGTCGTCACGAATGTTCGAGCCATAGAGATCATAGTAGATGGGCGAACCCGGATAGGGGGTGAACTTGGTCAGGTTCATGATGGTCATGGGGATGTTGCGCACGAACTGCTTGGTCTCTTCGATGGAGTCCACCGTCTCGCCGGGATAGCCGAGCATGAACAGACCCTTGGTGCGAATGCCCGCTGCAGCGGTCATCTTCACCGCCCGTTCCGAGTCCTTCACCTTGGCGGACTTGACCATCTTTTCCAGCATCTCCTGGGAGCCACTCTCCAAGCCAAAACTGATCTCCCAGCAGCCCGCCTTTTTCATCAGTGCCAGCACATCCTCGTGTACCGTGTCGACCCGGGAGGTGCAGGACCAGGTCATGTTGAGCCCCTCCTCGATAAGGATTTTGCAGAACTCGGAAGCCCGCTTGCGGCTCGCCAGAAACAGGTCGTCGACAAACATCACATGGCGGATGCCATAGGTCTGTTTGAGATGTCGCATCATCTCCACCACCTTGGCCGGTGAGTAGTAACGGACCCGGTCGCCGAAGGTGGAGGTGTCGCAGAATTTACAGTGAAAAGGACAGCCCCGGGAGGCGGCGATGGTGGCCACCGGACCCCGAGGATAGTCGTAGATGGCCGGCTTATAGGCCTGGGGAAAATCGGGCAGCAGATCCCAGGCCGGCATCGGCAGGTAGTCCAGATCCCGGTTGATCACCCGACCCTGGGTCTGATTGACGAATGGACCATCCCGATAGATCAGTTCGGGCACCTCGGTGAGCTTGCCCTCCCCTTCGATGGCCCGCAGCAGATCCATCAGGGTCTTCTCGCCTTCACCGGTCACCGCATAGTCGAACTGGCTGAAACGCTCCATGGTCTCCCGCCCCATGGAGGAGACATGAGGCCCACCGATGATGATGATCGTCTCCGGCAGCCGCTCTTTGATCGCCCTGGCGATGGCTGCGGTATTCCAGACACCGACGGTGAACAGGGTGATGCCCACATAGGCAGGTGCCCGCTCGACCACCCGCTCCACCACACCGTCGATGGAGAGGTTCATGATGTTGCTTTCGATGATCTCCGGCTGATAACCGTGCTCTCTCACCTCGGCCGCCAGGTACATCAATCCCAGCGAGGGGGAGTTGTTGGTGAGCTCCTTGACGAACTCATACCCCTTGGCGATGGAGTCATAGGGGGGATTGATGAAGGTGATTTTGCGATTTGACATGTTCAGAGTTGGAATTCGCCGGGTGTCAGTGTCTTAACAGTCTCTAGTTTACCTTAAATATCGGTAACACAGCGGTAATTTACACATCAAAATAAAGTGTGATTCCCATCGAGCCAGCTGCCATCAGACTTGACGAATGGATAGATCCAATCTATATTAGTAATTAATAATATTCTATCTGGTGTTTATCATGAACGATATGTTGTTGTTTAGCTGTGCCGAACTGAGGGAACTGGCGGAAACCAATCCCGATGAGATCGAAGTGATCGTTGAGATGATGATCGAAGCGGAAGCCGACCTCTGCCAGGACAACAGTTGATCTGAAGTTATTTAAAGCGTCTCCACAATAAGCTCGCAACAAAAAAAATGCCCGCATAAAGCGGGCAATTTTTTTCTTATCGAGTCAATTATTATTTTATTGACTGGTAGTAATCCATCAGGATCTGAGCCACTTCAGGACGGGAGAACTCTTTGGGAGGCGCAATGCCCTGCCCCAGCATCTCACGCACCTTGGTGCCTGACAGCAGTACGAAATCCTCTTTGCTGTGATCCGGCGCTTCGCACATCATCACAACCTTGTTGAGTTTCTTCGAGTAGGCGGTGTGGTCGGCCTTGAAGATCTCGATCTCCAGGGCGCCGGCCGGCACTTCGTTCTCAAAGATGGTCTGCGCATCGAATGCACCATAGTAGTCACCCACACCGGCGTGATCACGACCGATGATAAAGTGGGTGGCACCCATGTTCTGACGGAAGTAGGCGTGAAGAACCGCCTCTCTGGGGCCGGCATAGAGCATATCGAAACCGTAACCGGTCACCATGGCGCTGTTCGGCGGGAAGTAGAGTTCGACCATCTTACGGATGGCGGCATCACGAACCGGCGCAGGAATATCGCCCTTCTTCAGTTTACCCAGCAGCATGTGGATCACCAGGCCGTCACAGCCGAGACGATCCATCGCCATGTGGCACAGCTCTTCGTGGGCCAGATGCATGGGGTTACGGGTCTGGAAGGCAACGATCTTGCTCCAGCCGCGCTCCTGAATCTCGTTACGGATCTCTACCGCGGTGCGGAAGGTATCCGGGAAATCTGCCTGGAAGTAGGAGAAATTCAGCACCTGGATTGGACCGGACAGGGCGACACGTCCCTGGTTGTTGAAGGCCGCCACACCAGGATGCTCGGCATCCGCGGTACCGTAGACTTTATCGGTCATCACGGCCATCTGATCATCGCTGACGGTTTCGATGGCTTCGATATCCATCACCGCCAGTACCGGATTGCCTTCCATGTTCGGATCTCTGAGGGCAATGCGCTTGGCGTCACCGATCGCATCGGTATTCTCTACCAGACAGAGCACGGGTACCGGGAAAAAGCTGCCATCGGTAAGGGTCATCTTCTCAGCGGCACCCATCGCGTCAGCGACCGACATATACCCTTTCAGCGGGTTGAAGTAGCCTGCGCCCATCATCACCGCATTACCGGCGGCCTGGGAGCTGATCACTATTGAGGGCAGTGATTCTGCCTCATGGGAGAGGGCGTGGTGGGTATCCGGGTCATAGACAAACAAAGGTTGTAGTTCTGTTGAACCAACGGGGTTGATCATGACGTTTCTTCTCCTTCGTTTAGATCATTAATTCTTTTGGCCGATTTGTCCTCGTTACCGAGGGCAGTTCGGTTCTGCCGATTTTTTCGTCAGTGGTTTATTTCAGTCAGCTCTTATACTGATCTTTTTCAGTTTCTCAAAAAGAGCTATAACCAACTGTTTTTTATATATTTGTTTGAGCTTGTGCGCTCACACCAATATTCAAGCAGCCCATACCCTACCACAACCAGGAGTTATCCAACCCAAGTTATTTTTTATGTGCTCAGCAAAATATCTGCTCTCCCCCATTCCCGGCGGTTTCCCATAGGCAACGATTCGGAGCATTGGTGGAAAACAGCTGCCAACCGTCCTGAACAGCGGTTAAGCCATTTGCTCGAGACGATCCTGCAAGCCGCTCTGGCGCTGCATGCCTCTCAGCAGGGCTGTTTTGAAAACGGTTTCCGAGCCAACCAATGTGAACTGCTGCTTTGCGCGGGTGACGGCGGTGTAAACCAACTCTCGGCAGAGCACCGGAGAGTCCTGCCTCGGTAGATGAAACAACACCCGTTGGAATTCCGATCCCTGACTCTTGTGTACAGTAAGGGCGTAGACGGTCTCACAGTAGGGTAGCCGGGAGGGTGACACCCAGCGGATTCCCCCGTCAGCACCGTTGAAAGCAACCGACAGCTCGCCGGACCCATCCGGGTGGGGCAGCACGATCCCGGTCTCACCGTTGTAGAGGTTGAGCTGATAGTCGTTGCGGGTCAGCATGACCGGTCGCCCCGCATACCAACTCGCCTGCTGGGGAATGACCCCCTGCTCTCTCAGCCGGCTGGTGATACCCTGATTGAGCTGCACCACACCCGCCGGCCCCTCACGCAAGGCGGCCAGGATGCGGAAGGCATGCAGCTGCTGGAAGAGCTGCTCAACGGAGTCACCCCGCTCTATTGCCTGGCCGAGTTGCGCAAAATGGGCCGCTCCAAGGGCAAGTGTCTCGCTCTCATCGGCCAGCCAGGTCAACGCATCCTGTGGCCCATCCTGCCGGATCAGACGGACGGCCTGTTCAGCCTCCCCCTGGTTGATCGCGGACGCCAGACAACCGATCGGGCTGTCGGCGCTGAACCGGTAGCTGTGACGCAGCAGGACCACCCGATCCTGCAGCGGATTGTCAGAGCGGCGAACCGACTCGATCGGCTGGCCGGTGATCTGTGCCAGGCTGGCTGCCGATTCGGCACTGGGCCCTTCGCAACCGGCACAGATATCCCCCAATACCGCGCCCGCCTCGACCGAGGCGAGCTGGTCCCGGTCGCCCAGCAGGATCAGTCTGGCCTGGCCGGGTAGTGCATCCAGTAACTTGGCCATCAGCGCCACATCGACCATCGAAGCCTCATCCAAGATCAGCACATCCAATAACAGAGGATTCTCCCGATGATGTCGAAAGCCGGTTCCCTGAGCTGTTACCCCAAGCAGACGATGCAGTGTGGAAGCCTGCTCGGGTATCTCATCCAGTTGGGCTGGTGACAGGGGCAGCTGGGCCTTGGCACCACTGATCGATTGCTGCAGCCGCGCCGCCGCCATACCGGTTGGTGCCGCCAGCCCGATGCGCAGTTCGCTTCCCCCGGGCTGTTGACGCAGCAAACCAAGGATGCGCACCACGGTTGAGGTTTTGCCGGTACCCGGACCACCGGAGATCACCGTCAGGTTCGACAGCAGCGCATTGGCGGCCGCAACCTGTTGCCAATCGGTCGTGGCAGTCTCTGTTGTCTGAAACAGTTGTTTCAGGCCGGCGGATAATTGTCCCCTCTCCACCTGCTCCGAGCGGTCCGAAGCACGTTGCAGAAGTGCATCTGCCAGGCGCTGTTCATAATCCCAGTAACGATGCAGATAGAGCCGGTTCCGTTCATCGAGCACCAGGGGTTGTCTCTCCCCCGGACGGCCGACCACACCGCTGCTGAGCAAGGCCGTGCGCCACGCATCCGCCGGTGGTGTTTTCACGTTTTTATCGATCCCAGGCAGCAGCGCCCTGCCCGCATGCTGCTGCAAGTCGAGACAGACATGTCCCTCATCGGTGGCACGACAGGTCAGGGCTATGGCCAGAGCCAGTTGCGGTGAGGGTTGAGCCGCCTCCTGCATCAGAAAGCTGGCCATATGACAGTCCAGATCCTCCAGCAGATTGTGCTCACGCAGGCGCTTCAGTTGGGCAGCGGCCTGGGCAATTTGAGGATGGTCGGATACGGAGTTCATGGCCACTCTCCAATCATCTCGTCCAATGCGTTGATGAAATCAGCCGGTGGCCGCTCCTGCACTATACCCATGCCCTGCTCCCCATCCGGGTGCATGCCGCGCAGAAAGAGATAGAAGACCCCACCGAAGTGCTTTTCATAGTCATAGTCGCTGATCCGCAACCGCAGATATCGATGCAGCGCCAGGGAGTAGAGCACATACTGCAGCGGATAGTGGTGCGAGGCCATGGCATCTGTCAGGGCCTGCTGGTGGTAGGCGGGGTAGCCGATACCCAACCAGTTGGATTTATAGTCTGCCAGAAAATAGCGACCTTGAGATTCAAAAATCAGATCGATATAGCCTTTCAGATAGCCATCCACACTGTCACGCCCCAATCCGCCCAGACCGGCAATCAGGCCTGGGGCCTGACTGAAGCGGGTACGCTCCGCCAGCTGACTGACCTGTGCGGAATTGAAGGCACTGACCGGAAACTGAAAGGCCATCTCGTTGAGTCGCCGCTCCGGGGCTATCTGCCCCAACTGCAGGCCGGTTTCGCTCAACGGGGTGGTCATCAGCAGCTGCATCCACGGCACCACCACTTCACGCCACTGCAGGTCGATACCGTAGAGCAGCAGCTTCTCCTCAACCAGCTGATCCAAAGCAACCTGATCCTTTAGCTGGAAATCGAGGTTCTCCAGAATCTCATGCAGACAGCTGCCTGGCGCGGCGCCCCTGGGAAAGCCATGCACATCGAGCCGCTCCTCGAGCTGGGGGGCGTCACTGTCGATGGCCGCCAGACCGTCGTGATCCGGCAGGTCTTCCGGCAATCCAGCGACCAGGGATGAGAAACTGGCCACCTGCTGGTGTTTGGGCAGCGGTTTGCTGAAGTGCCTGGCGGGGGTGAGCTCAGGGGGTAGTGCCAGGGACATCTGCCCTTCCACATCAAACTTGGGCATGGGTGTGACCGAAATGGTCGCTCCCGCCGATTTCACCAGTGCTTCCAGCCGGCTGTCGTCGTCTTCCTGATGCAGAGCCTTGGCAGCCAACTGCCAGTCAGCCAATTGGAGTGGCGGTTGCGCCATACCGCCACTATGCAACAGCCAGCAGAGTGCCGACTGGCGGTTGTGTTTGGTCAGCCCCCAGGGCAGGTAACATCGGTAGCGAGCCCGGGTTAGCGCCACATAGGCGAGACGGATGTTCTCCGCCAGGTTCTCTTGCTGACGATAGTGCCGGTTCTGCTCCATATCCTCCGAACCCAGCTCAAGTACAGCGGCATCGTTATCCAGTGGGTCGTGAAACAGGAACGGCCAATCACTGCGCCTCTCCGG
>JAKSBX010000203.1 GCA_022360905.1 Chromatiales bacterium | reverse complement strand
GCGCTGCATAATGCTCTTGTAGCGTGTGTAAAAACGCACGCCCTCCTCGCCATAGCTGTGGTGATCACCAAACAGACTCTGTTTCCAGCCACCAAAGGAGTGCCACGCCATCGGTACTGGAATGGGGACATTGATGCCGACCATGCCAACTTTAATCTTCTGTGCAAACTCCCGGGCCGTGCGGCCATCACGCGTATAGCATGCAACGCCGTTACCGTAGGGGTGAGCGTTGGTCAGTTCCACGGCTTGTGCGAAGGTATCGACCCGTACCACACACAAAACAGGACCAAATATTTCTTCCTGGTAAATTTTCATATCCGGTGTAACCCGGTCGAACAAAGAGGCCCCTAGAAAGAAGCCGGACTCTCGACCCGGAACCCTCAGTCCACGACCATCCATGATCAGCTTGCTCCCTTGCTCGACTCCGCTGGCGATATAGTCCTCGATGCGCCGCTTTGCCTCGGCAGTGACAATCGGTCCCATATCTGCACCGCTAGCCTCTCCATCGTTGACGCTTAATTTGCTGGCCCGCACTTTGATCTTGTCGATCAGTTCATCGGCAATATCGCCCACCACCACCGCCACCGATATAGCCATGCAGCGTTCACCGGCCGAACCATAGGCAGCCCCGATCAGCGCATCGGCAGCCTGGTCAACGTCAGCGTCAGGCATAATCACCATATGATTTTTCGCCCCACCTAACGCCTGGGCCCGCTTGCCTTCTCTGGCTGCAGTCTCATAGATGTAGCGGGCAATTGGTGTGGAGCCGACAAAGCTGATTGCCTGCACCTCAGGGTGCATCAAAAGGGCATCAACAGCCCGTTTGTCACCCTGAACCACGTTAAATACGCCGTCCGGCAATCCCGCCTCTTGAAAGAGTTCCGCCGTCAGTAAAGAAGCGGAAGGATCACGTTCGGAAGGCTTGAGAATGAAGCTGTTACCGCAGGCTATTGCCACTGGCGCCATCCACATTGGGACCATAAATGGGAAGTTGAACGGCGTGATGCCGGCAGTCACGCCCAAGGGCATACGCTGGCTCCAGTTGGCGATATCGCCTCCTACATTGTCCGAATATTGGCCCTTAAGTAGCTGAGGAACACCGCAGGCAAACTCGATCACCTCTTGGCCACGCTGTACTTCGCCTTGAGCATCCGGAAAAGTCTTGCCGTGTTCGCGTGTGATCAATCGTGCTAAATCGTCAGTGTGACGCTCGACCAACTCCTTCATTTTGAACAGAACACGGGCACGGCGCTGTGGAGCCAGGCTTCCCCACTCCTGTTGGGCCAACTGAGCACTGGTGACAGCGCTGTCAACATCAGCCTCAGTCGCCAATTGCACCTGGCGGACCGCCTGGCCCAGTGAAGGATCAAGGACCTCTGCTGTATCGCCATCAATCTCATGAGTGGGCTTACCATTGATCCAGTGGGTGATAAATTCTGGGGCATTGATGTAAGTAAAACTCATATCGAATTCCTGGTGTCGACTGCTGATTGCGGTGATATATATTAAATTCCCTGTGTTTTTCTGCGTCTAATGATATATTCTTGTATTGGATATGAGTTATTCTTATATCAAAACAGACTTATGGACTTTAATATTCTCCGCGCCTTTGTCACTGTAGCCCGTGAGGGCAATCTCACCCGCGCGGCTGAGCGTTTGTATCTCACCCAGCCGGCGCTGAGCCTACAAATCAAAAAGCTACAGACTCAGCTCAATCTGGTTTTGTTTGAACGCACCCCGCGTGGCATGCGCCTTACAGAAGCTGGACAGCGTTTATTGCCAGCGGCCGAGAGGACCTTGCAGGTATCAGCAGAGTTCACTGCGGCAGCCGCCGGTCTAAAGGATGCAGTTACCGGATGCCTGCGCCTTGGCACCATTCTTGACCCCGAGTTTCTTCGGCTGGGGCGTTATCTCAGCACTTTGGCGGAGCGCCATCCCGCTCTAACCTTCGAATTACAACACGGCATGTCAGGCTCAGTGGCTCGGTTGGTAGAAGATGGCCAGCTTGATGTCGCTTATACCTTGGGGCACCCCGATCTACAGGAACTAAGAGACCGCTTTCACCTAATCACCCTAACGCGATTCTCATATCGAGTAGTCGCACCCGCTGGCTGGAGCGGCCAAGTGCGCGGCAAAGGGTGGCGCGAATTGGCGTCATTGCCTTGGATAGGAACGCCTCCCGATTCGGTCCACAACCGTTTGCTATCACGTATTTTTGATAGTGAAGGAGTCGTTCAAAAGATTGTTGCCCAGGTCGACATGGAACCGTCTATGATGGACTTGGTACAATCCGGGGTAGGCTTGGCTCTGGCCCGCCACAGCTTGGCACTTGAAGCGGCGCACACCAAAGGCATCGCAATAGCAGACACTGTATCTGTCGAGGCGGAGATGTGTTGTGTCTGTCGACCAGAAAGGCGCGATGAGCCACCGATAAAGGCGGCTATGGGGGTTATAGAAGACATCTGGCGGGAATAGGTCTTTTAGTTCATTTCAGCCATGCCCTAGCCTCCCGAAAGCGCTTGAATGACGGAGACTTCACTTTCATACCCCAGCGCGTCGCTCAAGACGAAAATGGGGACAGTCAACACTTATAATTTCTATAGAAAAATCAGGGGGAGGAAACCCGGGAAAATCCGGGACAGGCATCATTTAGAAGGAACAAAAAACAAATCGGGGCACCCAGCGTTTTACCCAATATTTAGATTAGCTAAATCATAGTCAACTTATTGATCTATTGTTATTTTTATGGAATGCAGATAGTAGCTACTAATTGATATCAATCCACCATATTTTCATGATCATCTTGCCATAAGCAGAATCCCATGGTATGAATAATTCATACCCTGCGATTTAGGAGGAGTTGAAAAATGCCGATGGTAAAACGCACCTATTCAATCACCGAAACACTGGATCAATACGTCAAAGACCGAGTGGGCTCAGGCGAATACGCCAGCGACAGCGAATACCTACGAGAACTGATCCGCCGTGATCAGGATGAAAACAAGGAAATTGCCTATATTCGCGCCAAACTAATCAAAGCTGAACAAAGCGGCTTTACTGATAAAAATAGGGATCAAATTCTCGCTGAAATCAAGGAACGAGCAAGAACCAATGGG
>JAKSBX010000201.1 GCA_022360905.1 Chromatiales bacterium | reverse complement strand
CCAGTAGAGATGCATGGGGCGGTTTACACCGATTTGGAAGGCGTGTTCGATGATACCCTTCAGCGGGGCAAACCCGGTACCGCCACCCATCAGGATGATCGGCCGGTCTGATTCCTCACGCAGATAGTAACTGCCCAGAGGCGCCTCGATTCGGAGTATGGTCTTCTCCTCCATGCCATTGAACAGTTGGTCGGTGAAGGCGCCGCCGGAAACGTGTCGGACGTGCAGCTCGATAAATTCATCATCATGGGGTGCATTGGCGATGGAGAAGGCGCGCTTGCTGCCGTCGTTGAGGATGAAATTGAGATATTGACCGGCCAGAAACTGTAATCGTTCACCCTCGGGGAGTTTCAATTTGAGTCGAATCACATCCTCGTTGAGGCGGTCGATGCAATCGATCTTGCAGGGCATGATCCTGGTCTGGATATCGGTTGACGCTGAGATCTCTGCAACGCCGAGGGTGAGATCCGAGCTGGCAGCCGCCTGGCAGGTGTAACAGATGTCGGTCTCATTGTCGCTCATCACCGGTGGTTGACCATTGGGATAGTTTATTTCACCCTGTGACAGAGCGGCCCGGCAGTCACCACAAAAGCCGTTGCGGCAGCCATAGGGTAGATTGACCCCCTGACGGATGGCCGCATCGAGGATGGTTTCATTCTCCTCCACGGTAAACTGGTGGCCACTGGGTTCAACCTGCACTTTATGGGACATGAGCTACTCTACCGATTCAGTGTCTGGACAACAGGTGGCGCCATCAATACGCGACACCAAAATTAACTAAGGCGGAATTCTCGCCTATTTTGCTCAGGAATTAAACCGGGAGTCCTTTGGGTTATGGGTGTGACCATTATCGGTTGTGGCGACATCGGCACGCGTCTGGCGGTGGCTTATCAGAAATCAGATTTTGATGTGACTGGCTGGGTCGCTACCGATGAGAGTGTCGGGCGGCTACAGCAACAGGGTATCGGGGCGCTGCAAATCAACCTCGATCAGACATCGCCGCAAGCCGGTTCATTGGCTGGGGAGTTACTCTTCTATTTTGTGCCGCCTCCGGCGAGTGGGGTGGAGGATGGTCGGGTTCGCCGGCTGATCGCGTCACTCGATCAGGCAGAGCCGCCACAGAAAGTGGTCTATCTGAGTACCAGCGGGGTTTACGGGGATTGTCAGGGGGCGTGGGTGGACGAGACTCGGCAGCCACGACCGACCGTCGACCGGGCCAAGCGGCGTTTGGATGCTGAACAGCAATGGCAGGCGTGGAGTCAGCAGCGTGGTGTGCCGCTGGTTATCCTGCGGGTTGCCGGCATCTATGGCCCGGGAAAACTGCCAGTCGAACGATTACGAAAAGGCTTGCCAATGGTAGCGGAAGCGGATTCGCCGATCACCAACCATATCCACTCCCTGGACTTGGTGGAGATCGCTGCGACCGCGATGGAGCGGGGCAGAGACGGCGCGATTTTCAATGTCTGTGACGGGCAACCGGAGAGTATGACCCGCTATTTCAATCGGGTGGCGGATTATCTTGAACTGCCAAGACCGCCGCAGATCTCTATGCAAGAGGCCAGGCAACAGCTCTCTCCGGGGATGCTCTCCTATCTGGCCGAATCCCGTCGACTGAGTAATCGTAAGCTGCTTGAAGAGTTGGGCGTGGTGTTGCGTTACCCGGAACTGGAACAGGGACTGCCGGCTTGTTTCGACTGAATTTGTGGCCGCGAATGGACGCGAATCACCGCGAATTAACGCAAATGTATTATGGCTCGCTTAGTTTGAGAAAGGTGGTTAGCTGAAGCACAAAAGTTCATTCGCGACAATTTGCGGTGATTCGCGTCCATTCGCGGTTTAAATTCAAACCTTCAACCACTTGAACAATGGGTCCCAGAGGATTACATCCTTATAGACCTGGCTGGGCGCCAGTTCGAACAGGGCCAGGCCCCGCTCCGCCGAACGGATGTAGTTCTGGCTCTCCCTGAAATGGGTGATGAAGGGGATCTTCAAATGGCCAAGATAGGATTCAAGGTCGTGGTAGATGCGGGTATTCTCTTTAACCCGGTTGGCAACGATGCCGATGCGGGTCTGGTGTTTGGAGACCCGGCCGCTCTCCAGCAGTTCGGTGAGAAAGCGGTTGCAGGCGCGCATGTCGATCGGCGACGGTAAAACAGGCAGTACCAGCGTATCTACCCGCAGTAACATTTTATTGATGGCCTTGCCGTGAACGCCGGCCGGTGCATCCATGATCAGTACGTCGGTACCTTTGGCCGGCTTGATCGGGCCGGCGAATGCATCGATGGCCTCAATATCGGGTATGCCCTCGTAGTCCTTTCTCGCTTCGAGCCAGTCGAGGGTGGATTTCTGTGGATCAAAGTCAGCCAGTGCAACTTTTTTACCCTCATCTGCATACCAAGTGGCAAGATTGGTGGCGATGGTGGTTTTACCGCAACCCCCTTTGGCGTTCATCAACATGATTGTGCGCATTACTCTTTTCCTGTCCTCTAGGTGTTGTTTTTAGTGAGGCGGGTTACTCCCACTGCTCCTGGGTTGAACAAGTATTAGGGCCAATTGGAATCGCGTTAACAGGCCCTAAGATCATAGTTTAGTCGATCCCGAGCTGATCCCAAATTTCATCGACACGCTGTTTGACAGCATCGCTCATGACGATCGGCTTGCCCCACTCCCGGCTCGTTTCCCCGGGTAGTTTATTGGTTGCATCGAAGCCGATTTTGGAACCGAGGCCCGATACCGGTGAGGCGAAATCCAAGTAATCGATGGGGGTGTTTTCAATCATCGTGGTATCCCGGGCGGGATCCATACGGGTGGTCATGGCCCAGATCACATCCTGCCAATCCCGGGTATTTACATCCTCATCCACCACAATCACAAATTTGGTATACATGAATTGGCGCAGAAACGACCAGACCCCCATCATGACCCGCTTGGCATGCCCCGGGTACTGCTTTTTCATACTGACCACGGCTAACCGGTAGGAGCAGCCTTCCGGTGGCAGGTAGAAGTCGACAATCTCCGGAAACTGCTTCTGTAGTATCGGCACGAAGACCTCGTTGAGGGCGACGCCGAGCACAGCCGGTTCATCCGGTGGGCGGCCGGTGTAGGTGCTATGGTAGATGGGGTCTTCCCGGCGGGTGATGCGGTCGACCCGAAAAACCGGAAAGCTCTCCACCTCGTTGTAGTAGCCGGTATGGTCTCCGTAGGGTCCCTCTTCGGCTGTTTCGCCGGGATGTAGGTGACCTTCGAGGACAAACTCGGCGGCGGCGGGTACCTGTAAATCGGAGCCGATGGATTTGACCACTTCGGTTCGGCTGCCACGCAGCAGTCCGGCGAAGGCATACTCTGAAAGGGTGTCGGGCACCGGTGTGACAGCCGCCAGGATGGTTGCCGGATCTGCCCCCAGGGCCACACTGATCGGAAAGGGTTCTCCTGGATGGCTCTCCTGCCATTCCCGGTAGTCCAGCGCGCCGCCCCGATGGGCAAGCCAGCGCATAATCAGGCGATCCGGTCCGAGCAACTGCATACGGTAGATTCCCAGGTTCTGGCGGCTCTTGTTCGGCCCCCGGGTGATCACCAGGCCCCAGGTAATCAGCGGTGCGGCATCCTCCGGCCAGCAGGTCTGTATCGGCAGTCGGGTCAGGTCCACCTCGGCACCCTCCTGGCAGACCGCCTGACAGGGGCCGTTGCGCAGCTCCTTGGGCGCCATGTCGAGGACTTTACGAAAAACCGGCAGCTTGTCCCAGGCATCTTTCATACCTTTGGGAGGTTCAGGTTCTTTCAGGTAGGCCAGCAGCCGGCCCACATCGCGCAACGACTCCACCTGCTCCTCGCCCATGCCCATGGCTACCCGTTCCGGCGTACCAAACAGATTGCCAAGTAGTGGATATGGGGAGCCTTTGACCTTCTCGAACAGCAGTGCCGGGCCACCCCGGCGCAGGGTGCGGTCGCAGATTTCCGTGATTTCAAGATTGGGGTCAACCTCGGTGTGGATCCGCTTGAGCAATCCACGGGATTCAAGTTGTTGAATGAAATCACGCAAGTCTTTGTACTTCATAGCACTTGTGAACCTCGGTTTTTTTAACCCGGCGATTATCTCGTTTTGTTCTATTCAGCCGATTGGATTCGTGTTAGGGCCTGTTAACACTAATCCAATACGCCCTGCTGGGTCTGTTTTTGTGCCCAGCAAGGCAGAATGAGCGTAGTGTAGTCATTCTACATGAGCGAATGATAACGCCGCTGGGCGCAAAAACAGACCCAGCCCTCCGGGTTGCGCCTGAAAAAGCGCCACTCGGCGTTGCTCGTTGCTCATTTGGAAAAACCAAACTTCGCTCCTCGCGCCTTGATTGGCGCTTTTTCAGGTGCAACAGGGCGCATTGAATTAGTGTTAACAGGCCCTAACAGGCCCAAACGCCAGGGAGTACCAAGTCGTTGTATCCAGTCCCAGAAATGGTCATTCAGAAATATGACAAGGTGCTAAAATTATTTAATCCTCTTATGAGACATTACCAGAGGCGTTAAACAGGTCAAGCGAAAGCCAAAAAAAGCTGTCGAGTAAATGGCTTATTGAAGGGTGAGCCCGGTTGACATCAACCATTGCCAGGTAAGAGAATTCCCCTCGACAGGGAGTTGGCTGGCCAGAGCTTTTGGTTGAGATCAAGGGATCTGATCTGCACCGGGTGGACAATAGAAATCGGATTTTTTGCGCCGGACCGGGTCTGGGGCGGAATCCCAATACAGCGATCGATCATCATGAAAAAAATACTCCTTACTGCGTTATTCGCCATACCTTTAACTTTCTATTCGGTCTCCTCAGTGGCATTCGATGTCGGTGGATTTGTCAATGGAGTAATCGAGGGAGTCAGCGACTCTTTCAGGGAGGCTAAGGGCAAGCCGGGAGCCCACGAGAAGGGCAAACAGCAGGAACAGGATAGTTCTGCAGAGTCGCAGAGCGCTAACGAGGCAGCCGCATCGGCGACAGAAGACAAATAAGGATTTCAGCGTCCACTTCGCCAACCCGTTGACCGACGAGTTCCCTCTAGGGCCTGTCTGGTGCCATGAATGTGAACTTTTCGGCCATCGGATTAATCTTTAGGCCTGAGCTTCTCAAACGGGTTTAGCAAGCCCGTTTTCCACTCAAGCGCCCCTTTAAACCGCCGCTACTATCCATTGTGATGTCTTGGATTTGCTAAAGGGGTCATTTTAGTCATGCGGATCGAGCAACATGACAAGGATATACTTAAAGAATACCTGCGTTCCGGTGAAGACAAACTCATAGAGCTGATTCTCAAGTATGCTGAGCGACAGCACTACACAAAATACACCCCCCCCTTGAAAGAGGCCTGGCGGCGCTCAATCGACGGTTTGAGCCAATCCATTATCGCCACACTGGAGCAGACGGATCTGGTGCCTGAACTGGGACCGGATGAGGATTTTTCGGCAGATCCAGGTACAGAGTTCGGGGTACTTGAGGCGAAGCGTCACCGTGCCAGAGGGGTCAAGCTGGCGATGTTTCTCGGTTTGATGAAATACTACCGGCAGGCCTACCTCGATCTGGTTGATGAGATCCGTGGATTCCATCACCCGGCCAGTATCACGCTGCTGATCAATCGTTTCTACGATCGGGTCGAGCTGGCGTATTGCAACGAGTGGGTCTGCACCGACAGTGAAGTGCAGATCAAGGAGTTGAGTGACAGCAACCTGCATCTTACCAATGAGAAAAACAAGTATCTGACCCTGTTCGAAAGCCTCTCGTCTCCGGTAATTCTGTGCGATATTGAGGGTAAGGTGGATAACTACAACAATGCCGCGGGTCGTCTACTGCTAGGCACATCCACCCCAGGCAGCCGCTATTATGCCGAACAACGCTCCGATCTGGATCCTCCTGCACTGCAGCAAGAGCTTGCCCGGATGGTGGTTGAGGGCAACCGTCAATTGGATCTGGAGAAGGTCTACCAGACTCCGGATGGGGAGAAGACCTACCACATACAGATCGAGCAGATGCTCGATTTCAGCCATAAACTCTCCGGCTACACAATCCTCTTCAATGACATTACCGAGCGGCTGCAATGGTCCAGGCAGCTGGAGCAGATAAACCACAAACAGACACTATTGATCGAAGATTTGAATCAGACCCGGCATCAGCTGGTGCAGTCGGAAAAGATGGCCGCTGTCGGTCAGCTCTCGGCCGGTATCGCCCACGAGATCAATACGCCGATTCAGTATATCGGTGACAACACACACTTTTTGCAGGAAGCCTGCACGGATCTGCAGAGTCTGTTGGAAGGCTATAAAACCTTGCTGACAGCGACCAAGCAGGGTCAGGTTGCGAGTGGATTGCTCTCTGATCTGGAGGATCAGCTGGCTGAAACGGAACCTGACTATCTGTTTGAAGAGATCCCCGGGGCGATCAATCAGTCGCTGGAAGGGGTGGAGAAAATCGCTACCATTGTCTCTGCGATGAAGGTGTTTGCCGGTCCGGAAACACATGAGAAAGTGGAAACCGATATCAATCTGGCGATTACCAGCACGGTCAATGTCTCCACCAATGTCTGGAAATACCATGCCGAGATTATGACCGAGCTGGATCCCCAGTTACCGACCATATCCTGTATTCCCCAGGAGCTGAATCAGGCGTTGCTGAATATTATCGCGAATGCGGTTGATGCCATCGCGGCGGTCACTGGGGACGGTGAACAGGGCGGGAAGGGCAGAATCACCATCAGGACAGGTGTGGAAGATGACTCGGTGCTGATTGAGGTCAGTGACACAGGAACAGGTATACCTGAGGAGATCCGCTCGAAGATTTTCGATCCATTTTTTACCACCAGGGCCCTGGGGAAGGGCATTGGGCAGGGCTTGAATGTGGTCTACCACACCATCGTAGTGCAGCACAGAGGGACCATTGATGTTCAAACCGAGGTTGGTGAAGGTACAACCTTCAGCATTCGTCTGCCCAGAGACTCCCAAACTGCCAGCGGCAAGCGTGAGAGTTTAGCTGGCTGACCAGGTCAGTTAAGTCTGTTCTGCTTTAATTTCGACGTCTGGCCAATCGGTAGCCGGTTTCATCCATTGCCATCTGAGCGGCACATCCATCTATCGCACTTCAAAACCCATTCATTTTAATATGCGTCTGTTGTTTTCGTGTAATCAATAATTTGATCATTTGACGAATAATTTGAAACATCAATGACAGCGTTATTACAACGCCTATAATGTCAGTATTGTGACTTAGGGTCTGTTAACACTAGTCCAATACGTCCTGCTGGGACTGTTTTTGTGCCCAGCAAGGCAGAATGAGCGTGGTGTAGTGATTCTACATGAGCGAATGATAACGCCGCTGGGCGCAAAAACAGACCCAGCCCTTCAGGCACAACAGGACGTATTGGACTAGTGTTAACAGACCCTAATTGGTGCATTATTAATCCGGCAAACTTCGGCCGCACAGGGGCTGTCAAGGTATCGGGTTGATAAAGCACGCAAGCGTGCTGTCCGGTCTGCATGACCATCAGGTTCGTTTAGCCTGATTACACAATAGAAGAGTTCTATGTTTGAAAAAGATCCCCGCACCTTCTCTCCTGAATACAAGAATCTGTCGCCAGAACAGAAAGCCATGGTCAAGCTTGAGATCACCCTGACCAATTTTTTTAAGAATTTCGACAAAAGCATGTCGAGATGGGAGCGTATGATCTACCCCATGCTGGTGGTGGTCGGCATCCTGGGATTGTCGGGGTTCTATCTGATCTACAGTGTCACAACCGATATGCATACCCTGACGGAACAGGTGGATCCCAACATGGAAGAGCATCTGCAGGCCATGTCGACCAACATGGAGCAGCTCTCCCAGAACATCTCCATTATGACGGAGCAGATCACCTTTCTGGTGGATCGGGTCGACAGTATGGAACAGCACATCGCCACCATGGACGGCAACATCGGGGTATTGGCGGTCGACGTGGGCAGCATGAAGCAGAACGTCGGCCAAATGACCGTCAATATTGCGGATATGAACCAGGCCATGCGCACCATGACGGTCAATACCGGGTTCATGAGCCGCGATATCAATCAAATGGGCAGGCCGATGGACTTCATGAACTCATTTACACCCTGGTGAGCCCTGGGGTCGATTGGATTCGTGTTAACAGGCCCTGAAAGGCCCAAAGGGAGTGGGATTGGCGCTGGATCGAGGGGCGCCATCAGGGATTTTTTCTCGATCAAAGCCTGCCCCAATGCCTCGTAAATAGTGTTTGATTTCACAATATATCAAGCAATCTGGTTGAAAAAATGGCCAGAAGCAGTAATATAAGAAAAATCTAATATACTTATGGGAGTCCTTCAATGAGGCGTTCTCTGGCAACTTTTCTGCTCTGCTTGGTATGGCTTCCAGGCTTCTCACTCGCTGATAGCGCCCCGTTCGAGACCGGATCGGTTGTGAAACGGGAAACCGCCAGAGAGTTCTGGCTTGACGGTACGGTCGAGGCGATCAATCAGACTACCCTTTCAGCCCAGACCCGGGGTCAGGTGGAACAGATCCTGTTCGATGTGGATGACTATGTGGAAAAGGGCCAGGTGGTGGTGAAGCTGAAGGATACCGAACAGCGTGCCGGCCTGGACCAGGCCCGGGCCGACCTGAAAGAGGCCGTTGCCCGTCAACAGGAGGCGCTGGACGATTTCAATCGCACCAAAGACCTGTTCGGTCGCAAGCTGGCCTCCCAGTCCCAGCTGGATAAGGCGACGGCGGCACTGAAATCCGCCAAAGCGCGTAAAGAGGCGGCGGATGCCCGGCTGGCGCAGGCCACGGAGCAGTTCGAATATACCCGAATCAAGGCGCCCTATAGCGGTATCGTCACCCATCGTCATGTGGAAGTGGGTGAGATTGCCTCACCGGGCCAGAAACTGATGAGCGGTACCTCGCTGGATCAGCTCAGAGTGATCGTGGATCTGCCTCAGAGTCTGGTGCCGGTGATCCGGCAGCAGGGTAAAGCACGGGTACTGCTCTCGAGTGGCGAGTCCATCGAAGGCGTGAAACTCACGATCTTTCCCTTTGCCGATCAGAGCAGCAGTACCTTTCAGGTTCGGGTCGATCTTCCTGAGGGGGTTAAGGATCTGTTCCCTGGCATGTTCGTCAAAACCGCCTTCATCACTGGGGTGAAGCAGGAGCTGGTGGTGCCTCGGGAAGCGGTGGTCTATCGCTCTGAGGTCACAGCCGTCTATGTGCTGAGTTCGGACGGACGTATCCATTTTCGTCATATCCGTGCCGGTCATCCGGTCTCTGAAGATGCGCTCTCAGTGATCGCCGGGCTCTCTGCCGGAGAGCAGGTTATTCTCGATCCGGTGGCGGCGGCCACCGGTCTGAAACAGCAACTGGCGGAGTGAGACAATGAGTAGGCTGGGTATCTCCGGTGCGGTGGCCAAGCAGTTTCTGGTCACTGAAATCACCCCCTTGCTGGCACTGGTCGGCCTGTTGCTTGGCGTCTTCGCGGTATTGATCACCCCCCGCGAGGAGGAGCCGCAGATCAATGTCACCTTTGCCAATATCTTCATCCCTTTTCCTGGCGCCACCGCCACCGAGATCGAGCATTTGGTTGCCACGCCGGCGGAGCAGGTATTGTCTGAAATCGATGGCATCAAGCATGTCTACTCCACCTCAAGGCCGGGTATGGCGGTGTTGACCGTACAGTATCTGGTGGGAGAGGACCGGGAGGATGCCATTGTCCGCCTATTCAGCAAGGTCTACGCCAATCAGGACTGGCTGCCCCAGGGGCTGGGGGTTGGGCGGCCGATCATCAAACCAAAAGGTATCGACGATGTGCCGATTGTCACGGCGACCCTCTGGTCTGAAGATCCGGATGTGGGGGCCTATGAGCTGAGTCAGGTGGCACACGCGATCGAATCGGAATTGAAGCGGGTTCCCGGAACCCGGGATATCTATACCATCGGTACCCCGGACCGGGTGGTGCATGTGGTGTTGGATCCCCAGTCCCTGGCGGGGCATGGTATCGATCTGACGGATCTGCGCCGGGCGCTGCAATCGGGAAATCACATTCGGGACAACATCAGCGTCACGGCGGACAATCGTGAATTGCTGGTTCAAGCGGGTACTTTTTTAACCTCGGCCGATGAGATCGGCAGTCTGGTGGTCGGGGTGCGCGATGGCAAGGCGATCTACCTGCAGGATGTGGCCCAGGTAACCCATAAACCCGATCTACCCAGTCAATATGTCTGGATGGGAGTGGGTCCTCAGGGTGATATCAAAGGGTTGCCCGATGGCGGCAAGTTTCCGGCGGTGACCATTGCGGTTGCCAAAAAGCCCGGTACCAATGCGGTGGATATCGCCAAGTCTGTGATCAAACGCTTCGATCAGCTGCAGGGGGTATTCATACCTGAGGGTGTGAACGCGACCATCACGCGGAACTACGGTGAGACAGCCGAGGCCAAGGCCAACAAGTTGATCACCAAGTTGGTCTTCGCCACCCTGTCGGTGGTGGTGCTGGTGCTGTTGACCATCGGCTGGCGGGAGGCCTTTATCGTCGGTGCTGCGGTGGTGGTGACTCTGGCAATTACCCTGTTCGCCTCCTGGGCCTGGGGCTTTACCCTGAACCGGGTCTCTCTGTTCGCGCTGATCTTCTCCATCGGTATTCTGGTGGATGATGCCATCGTGGTGGTGGAGAACATTCACCGTCATCTCCATCTGGGGGCGAAAAACCTGCTGGAAGCCATTCCCAAGGCGGTGGATGAGGTCGGTGGGCCAACCATCCTGGCGACCTTCACAGTCATCGCGGCGCTGTTGCCAATGGCCTTCGTCACCGGCCTGATGGGCCCCTATATGAGTCCGATTCCAATCAACGCCAGTACTGGGATGTTGATCTCTCTGGTGGTGGCGTTTGTGTTTACCCCCTGGTTGACCAATCGGGTGTTGGCGAGCCGGGTCGAACATATTGCCGGCCATGCCGATGCCGAGTCGTCCGCCGGTCTGAGTTCGTTCTTCAGCACCATCATGACGCCTTTTCTCACGGGTAGCCGGGGCAACCGTATGCGCTGGATACTGTTGGGGTCGATCCTGTTGCTGATCGCCCTGTCACTCTCTCTGGTGGCGACCAAGTCCGTGGTATTGAAGATGCTGCCCTTCGATAACAAATCCGAGTTCCAGGTTGTACTCGATATGCCGGAGGGTACCAGCCTGGAGCAGACCACCCGGGTGCTGGATGAGTTGGGTGACTACTTGGGCAGTGTCACCGAGGTGACCGACTATCAGGTCTACTCCGGTACCGCTTCACCGATCGGTTTCAATGGTCTGGTGCGTCAATACTATCTGCGCGAGGGGGCTCACCTTGGTGATATCCAGGTCAATCTGGTGGATAAGCAGCATCGGGATCGCAAGAGTCATGAGATCGCACTGGCCGTGAGAGAGCCCTTGCAGGCCATCGCCAGGGAGTACAACGGCAATGTGAAGGTTGTGGAAGTGCCGCCGGGGCCGCCGGTAATGGCGCCGCTGGTGGCTGAAGTCTATGGTCTTGACTACGAAGGGCAGACCGAAGCCGCCTGGGAGATCCGTCAGGTATTCGAAAATACGCCGGATATCATCGATGTGGATGATAGTGTGGAGTACCCTTCCGCGAAATTTGTGGTACGGGTCGATCGGGCCAAGGCCTCTCGCCTGGGCGTGGCTCAGAGCACCGTAGCGGAAGCGTTGTCCACCGTTTTGAGTGGTGAGGATGCCAGCTATCTGCATGGGGAAAACCTGAAATATGCCGTACCGATCCGCATCGAATACTCCGAGGCGGATAAGGCGGATCTTGATCAGGTGCTGGCCCTAAAGGTCCGTTCCCAGACGGGTGAGATGGTGCCCCTATCGGAAATTGTGCAGGTCGTCCCGCGGGTCAGGGAGTACTCGATTCAGCATAAGGATCTGCTGCCGGTAGTCTATGTCACCGGCGACATGGCGGGTGAGACAGACAGTCCCCTGTATGGTCTGTTCGATATATCCGGCCAGTTGAAACAAGGCAAGATCGAACAGTGGTTTCTGCAGCAGCCGGAGAATCCATACGCCTACAGTCTGAAGTGGGATGGCGAGTGGCAGATCACCTATGAGACTTTCCGGGATATGGGGATCGCCTACTCAGTGGGCCTGTTGATGATCTATCTGCTGGTAGTGGCCCAATTTCGCTCCTATCTGGTGCCGCTGGTGATCATGGCGCCGATTCCGTTGACGGTAATCGGCATCATGCCCGGGCATGCCCTGCTGGGTGCCCAGTTCACGGCCACCTCGATGATCGGCATGATTGCACTGGCAGGCATCATCGTACGAAATTCCATATTGTTGGTGGATTTCGTCAACCAACAGGTGCGGGAGGGTATGGAGCTTGAGCGGGCGGTCGTCAACTCGGCCGCCGTGCGTGCCAAGCCCATCGCACTGACGGCGGTTGCCGCCATGGCCGGTGGATTCTTCATACTGGACGATCCGATCTTCAGCGGTTTGGCGGTGTCGTTGATCTTTGGCCTGTTCGTATCGACCGTGTTGACCCTAGTGGTCATTCCGGTGGTCTACTATGCAGCGATGCGTAACCGGGTTTCGTTCATCCGGGGTGAGGGTTAGTCTTTAGTCAGGTTTGTGAGGAAGATGATAAGCCGGTGATTGTGTCGACCATAATCGCAATGGTGAAAAACCTGAGTATGGATGTCACTGCTGAGGGTGTGGAAACGGCAACCGAGTTGATGTTGTTGAGAAACCAGGCTTGTGATTATTATCAGGGTTATTTTTATTCTCGATCGCTGTCGGCAAGTAATTTTAAGGCGCTATTGCAAAACAGTGATGGCAGTTGAATATTCTGATAAGTCGATTATTGAATTCAATTAGTATGGTTTTCATGAATGCTTGTGAGTCAACACACTTCCCGCTCTTGTAGAACTTCAGGGAGTTTCTGCTGACGTCTGTTCGCAGAAACTTCACTGTCGTCTGTTTGTGCTACCAGATTGGTGCTGCCAATAATAGGTGACTCGTTTCCATGATATCGCGCCCCTATACTCCCCTTTAGGCTCTGTTAACACTAACTCACTTGGCTGTGGGAATGGGAGAGAATCTGTCGTGGTCAATCGAATCATCTTTAGAAATCCCGCTGCAATGTGGGCAGACGAGGATATCGTTGGGCCGGTCTATGTATCGATCCGCTGGCGTAGTCGCCCCTATTTGTTGAATGAAGTCAGAGCACTCTCGGGGGGTGGTGTCTATTTGCTACTGAACAGTCAAAATACGATCTTGAAAGCCGGGCAAACTCAAGCTTTTCGCGAGCGGGTAAAAAATTATTTAAGTAGTAGAAATCAATCGAAACTCGAACGTGACAGGCCGCACAAGATGTATGTGGCAGAGGTGTTGATGCAGAGATCGGCAACGGACCCTCGTGCGCCGAGGAATACTACCCGGGTGATGAACTCGGTAGAGCAGGCAATAATCCGAACCCTGCGCAGAGCCGGTTTGCGCTTGAAGATGGAGACGAACTACCGGGGTGAACTCAGCGTTGTCGGTGAAATCCACATCAGAAACATACTGCCTAAAGCGTATACCCATCTGGTTCGGCGAGCCTATGGCTATCGACTGAATCGGAGTAGATACGAGCCTGTGCCAATCAGGATAAGGATGTCGCCACGCGCACTCTATCTGCGTCAGGCCGACCATCCCCGTTGGGCGGATGAACTCGAAGCGATTGTCAATAGTGTGGCCTGAACCGGTTATCGCTTTACTTTAGGTTTCTGCGATGAGACTTCAGTTTGTCGTTTGAAGAGAGTGAGAATGCTGGTAGCTGCGAATGGACGCCAATCACCGCAAACACTCGCCAATAAAAAATGTTTAATAGTAGTGTTATTAACCCGGCGACTGCTCTTCTCAATCGATACGGCTAAAAAAAAGACCCGGAAACATCATGGCTGAATAGATGTTCCGGGTCACCAAGGGGCCATTCAATTAATGCAAACAGGGGTGATCTAGGCGGCTGTGTCGATTCACAGGCTTTGCTGCTCCAATTCAAGGAAGTTTATTGTCAGCTCAGCCATTTCCCGGTAAAAAGGTGTGGCTGCCTGGGTAATCACCGCATTACAGAACTTTGGTATCCAAGTGAGCAAATGCTGTTGCAGGAACATGCGTTGGATAGAGAGGCAGTACTCCGCGCTTATTCTATCCATCTCCATCCACTTTTCGGCTTCCCACTCTGTCAGTTTCTCCATGAACTCAAGCTCAACACTGATATGGTCAGGCAGACCGGTAAATCGGGAGGCGTAACCAAGCCCGGTCGTCTCGATGAATTTCTTCACCTCAACTGTCTTTGTACCCCATAATTCGCCTGAGCCACCATCCACTTCTGTGAAAATCGATTCGTGGGGGGATATATGCGGTCCGGGACCGATAAACAGGTGCGAAAATTCAAGCGCAAGTTGATCGGCTACGGTTGATACGGGGTCATTGTAAAAGGAGTCACCCAATTCCAGGTCGATCTCTGAGAAGGCCCCTGACAGGCGAGGCCCTCTCAATTCGTTAATCAATGCTTCGCTGGGTTCTTCCCGAAAGACCAAAGTTAACATCCCATAAATGCTACGCCTCGATTCGGCGTTTACGGCCACTCTATTCCAGTCGGTTCCCATTTAGACTCTCCTCATTAACCTGCCCGGTTTATACCTTGGCTACCCTGACCACGGTGTCCATCCATCTCTGCGTGCCACTGATCGGATCCGACGAGTTGGGGATGATGGTGTTGGGGTGAGTGCCATGTTTTTTCCACCATATATTCTTCACATCCGGATCTGCCGCGGCACCGCCTGGTATGGGTGAGTTCTGACCTGAACCGTAAACCCCTGAATGCTTGCGGCCCAGGTGGTGGGAGATGGCAATCACCCCCGGGATGATGCCTTCGGTGACATAGGCTGTCGTGGTGATCTCGCCCATGTCGTTGTAGACCTTTATCTTGTCACCATTTTTAATGCCCCGCGCCTCGGCTGTCTTGGTATTGATCCAGCCGGGATTGTCGTGCTTGATCTCGGTGAGCCACTTGCAGTGTGCGGTCCTTGAATGGGTATGCACCGCCACCTTATAGGTGGTGAGGTTGAGCTCATCATCCGCCATCTTCTGGTGTTCCGGAATCGGCGTATAGGCGGGGAATGCCGGAAAGCCCTTGTCGGCAAAGTTATCTGAATAGAAGTCGAGATAACCTGCCTTGACGAACTTGGTATTGGGTGGGTAGGCGAGGTAGGCCGTGCCATCGATATTTTGCGCGACATAGGCCTTTTTCGCGCCTTTAGTACCCAGGTAGCCCTGGCTCTTGGCCTCGGCTTCACTGTTAACGCCTGCCTTTTTCCAATTCCAGTAGACCCCGGTCTTCTCATCCAGAATCACGCCATCGCCGGACACGTCCACCTTGGTCTCATAGAAACCGTAGTTGGGCTTGGCCTTAGGATCGTGCCAGACACCATGCTTCTTCATATACTCGAAGCCCCCGGCCTCGCGCACGCCGGGTGTCATCTCGCAGGACTGCCGCACGAAGTCCTCCTTGCTGGAGTAGGCCAGTTCAAAGCCCATGCGCTTGGCCAACTCGGGCCAGACGTCGCCCTGACAACGGGATTCTCCCAAGGGTTTGACCAACGGTTGGCGGATATAGAACTCGGCAATCTGGTTTGCCGACACCATATCCTCCCAGTCCCAGCGCTCCAGGTAGGTGACGTCGGGCAGAATCAGGTCTGCATACTGGGATGACTCATCGTAGACAATGGTCGAGGTAATCAGGAACGGCATGATGCTCTCATCTTTCAGAATCGATTGGAGCTCGTTGTTGTCGCCATTGATGAACCCTGGATTGTAGCAACTCCACCAGTAAACTTTCGGACGACCCGCGTTGCCATCCTTGATCATCGGCAGCACCTGGTGGCTTACATGGTGAGTCGGGTAGGCCGCTTCACCCGGAAATCCATCCTTTACATCGAGCGACTTGTGAACCTTGGCCTTGGGCGACGAAGGGTGCTTCCAGCCTGCTCCGACACCCATGACACGACCGCCCGGACGATCGAGATTGTTGGTGATCGCTGACAACAGCATGGCTGCCCGCTCCTGATCCGCGCCGTGATAGTGCATTACGGTTCCACGGTAGGTGACCAGGCAGGCCGACTTGGCCTTTGCGAAACCGCGGGCGATCTTGCGTATTGTGTCAGCAGGCACGCCGCTGTGTTTTTCTGCGAACTCGGGGGTGTAGTTGGCGACGTTTTTCTTTACCGCTGCTATCTTCTCATCGACAGACGCCTTGTAGTCTTCGCTGACACGCATGAATTTGAAGTGATCCTTCCTGTAGAGTTTCTCGTTCATGATGACATTGCACATGGCCAGCATCACCAGTCCATCATGCCCCACCTTGATCGGTATCCACTGATCGGCCTTGGCCGCGGTGTTTGTCAGGCGTACGTCGAATACATACAGGGGTACGCCACGATCGACCTTGGCCCGAATCAGGCGCTGGGAGGTCGGTATGTGGTTGGTATGGGTCTCAAACTGATTGCTGCCGAAGATTACTACGTAATCGGTGTTGTCATAATCCCAGTTGTCATACATGCCGCCCCAAAGACTCTCTTGACCCACCCATTTTGCTGCCTCGCAGACAGAGGTGTGATTACCGATGGTGCCAGTGCCATAAGCCTGCATAAAGTCATACATGGTGGCACCCTGAGACGCCTTGTGTCTTCCATACTGATACATGAAGAGTTCGGGGGTCCCTGCATCGCGCAGGGGTTTCAGCTTGGATACGATCAGATCGAGGGCCTCGTCCCAGGAGATCCGTTTCCACTTGTGTTCACCACGTTTGCCCGCCCGTTTCATCGGGTGCAGGATCCGGTCAGGGAAGTAGACCTGGTTGATGCCGGCCTGTCCCTTGGCGCAGAGTTTGCCAAGGGTGCGTATGGAATCGGGATGCCCCTCGAGCTTTACCAGGCGTCCATCCTCCACATATCCGATCATGGAGTCCCGGGTCACACACTGCCAGCAGGCCGTGGGGATGGCTTGTCTCTCCTTACCTGTTGTCGGTGAAAAGTCCTTGCCGCCTGCCTGCAGTTTAAGCGATCCGGCAAATGCGCTCTGACTGTAACCCAGACCAGCGGCGAATGCGCAGCCGCTACCGGCGGTCAGTTTCATGAAATCACGACGATTTAGCTTTTTCATATCTATTCCTCTCTCGATACAGGCATACGGGGAGCTATGGAATCTGGTCCACAAAGTGGTCCAGCTTGCCCTTCTTTCGCTTTGTATAGAGGCTCTTCAGGATGTTGTCGGGATCGATGTAGAACACATGCGGATTGGTTCCCTCTTCCGCAAGCAGCACATTGTCCGCCTTGGCCAGGTTGTGCTCTTTCACAAGCTTGGATACTTCGCTGTTCGGATCGTTGAGGTCTCCAAAAATACGTGCACGCCCCTGGCAAGTATTGACGCAGGAGGGTTCGACCCCGTTATCGACACGATGCGCGCAAAGATCGCACTTGTCCGCAGCCTGCTTTGTCGGGTCGCCACCCGCTTTGACAAAGGGATCGAATGAACGCACCCCATAAGGGCAGGCATCGAGGCACTTGCCGCAGCCGATGCATTTTTCTTTGTCGATAAGGATCATGCCATCGGGACGTTTATAGGTCGCACCTGTGCGATAACGTATTGTCTTGCCGTCAGCTGTTTTGAACTTGGCCCGTTTGCCTGGATACTCCGGACAAATTTTCACGCAAGGAGGAACACCGTCTTTCTCATTACCCTCGCAGTGATTGCACATCAGGGGCAAGAATTCCTTCTTGGTATTTGGAAAGGTCCCCATGGTTTTCTCTTGGATGACTGCCCGGAAGCGGCCCAAAGAGACGTTGTTTTCCGATTTGCAAGCGACTGTGCAGGCCCTGCAGCCTATGCAGCGCCTCAGGTCCATGACCATCGCCCAACGAGGCGCTTTTGATTGAGCCGCTTCAAGACTCACCCTTGGTGTCGCTAATGCCGCAGCGCCCACCGCGGCTGTGCCCACACCACTGAGGAATTTGCGACGGTTGATGTCTGGTGTATTGTTGTCACTCATATCGTATTCTCCTACGCATCTACTCACCCTCCGCTACAGTTGTTTGTGTGGTTGCTGCAAGATCATCGCTACTGCTCGACTCTTCCAATAGTTCAATGGTGTCTTCAAAATTAGCGAATGCACCATCGAGAATGTTTACTGCGTACTTCTTGTTATGTACTCCGTTTCCAACACGCACTATGTTGATAAGCTCACTACCCTTATTGAGCATTCTCTCTGCCCGGATCAGGCTCTCATTGTCCAGGCTACTCTTTAGCTCGGTGAAGAGTTCCCTGGCTTCCCTCTCGATCTCTTCCACGTCTGCTATCTCACTGGTCATTGTGTCTTTCCAGTCGCTGAGCATTTTTTTGTGTTGCTCGGTATGGCAGGCTGCACAGGTATCTCCCGATGCTGTGCGTACGTCATGCCCTTTACTAACTGTCTTTTTGAGATGACAGCCCATACAGTTTGTGTTGACCTCGTACATGAGATGCGGGGCGCCCGAGATATCCTCGTCAACGGGAGAGCCTGAAAGCAGCAGCTTTTGGTACTTGTGCTGGTCAACGTGGCAGAGTTGGCAATCGTTGCGAACAAAATCAAGATGGTCGGTTCTGTTCTTGTGTTCGATCACACTGTGACAATCGAAGCAGTCGGCCTTGTCAGGTACATGCTTGCCATGCATGAGCTCGCGATCACCTGCGGCTGCGAGCAGGGTCTGGCTTCTGTTGTGGCAGGTGAGACAACCATTGGAGACGACATTTCCGGTATTAACCTCTCCCTCTCCACTCACCACTTCGAAATGACAACTCTCACAGGCGACCCCTGATTCCTGTATTGTCTGGTGGGTAATCGGCTTTTTGGTGCTGGCGGGATCGTCCGCCTGAAGCTGGCTTTGAAGCGATCGTGTAGGGATTGTGTGGCAGATATCACAGCGGGAGACGCCTTGATTGAAGTCGATGGTCGGTTTGTTGACAAAGGTTATTTTTTTGATCGCTCCAGTGTCGACTTCCGCCTTATCAAGCGTCGGCTTTTCCAGTTTCAGGTGACAAAGAAAACAGATATCTTCGGGGACCTCGAAATGTTTTTTCTCCGTTGTTTTGAAGTGACAGGTATCGCAGGTGACTTGGTGGCCATCGAGGGCCTTGTCGCTAAAGTGAATACCGTGTTTGAAACGAACCCTCTCTGTAAACTGGATCTCCAGCGGTGCCAGTTGCTCGAGGTCATGACAGCCAGATTGCAAACAGGCACCATCCGGAATAACCGGACGTATGGGTAGTGGTGCGTTGGGATCGTAAAGGTAGGCTGCGAGGTGGCGCAGTCCTTCGAACTTGGCCTTCAGTGAGTGGTTCTCACCCGGAAGAAAATGGCAATCGATACACTCTGCCTGCATGCCATCGGGATTGTTGCTCTTGTGGTGGTAGTTTGACATCCAGGCTTCATATTGCTCAGTCATGGTATGGCAGCTGCCACCACAGAAGGATGACTGTGCCGTGTAATACTCAACACCACTCCAGGCGGTTAACAGCAACAGAATTGCTGCGGCGAAAACCAGTATTACCAGTCGCCAGGTAACTCTAAGCTCGATTCCAGCGTTACTGTTCATTACCCAGTTTCCCCCGGCCAGGCAGATTGCATTCGCGTGTTTTTGTTGAGATAAAAAATTTCCTTGGAACCCAGCAAATGCTGTTCCAAATTTTTAACTGTATGAAATGGTGGGAGAATTTATGGAAGTGGTAATACTGCCCCGGGTTTTGTTACCCAGAGGTAACATTTCGGTTGATTTCGTACACATTCCTATAAATTTCTTTAATTACATACCATTAGTGTTAAGGCGGTGCAGGGGTGCGTTACCGGCGGGTAACAAATTTAAAGATCGATCTCTTCATTCAACAAGAGATAGAGAGTCCAACTGGATGGAATCTGAATATAACTATCAAAACAACACCAAGTAAAACAACAGATTCTGCTATCCTTGCAGAATAACAATATTAAATGCGCGGGAATATGTGGTCAGTTGTGGCCGTTGTTCTCACCAGGGAGTAGATGATATTTGTCGCAATGCAGGTGCCGTGACATGACTTAGCAGTATCCCTGAGAAGTTATACGAGGAACCGATGTGCGATTGACTCTTCTAATACTGCTTTTCTGGATTACACCGCTTCACGCAGCGGATGTGGCTACGCCTATCCGTTTCGGTCTGACCGCCGTGGTCCCTATTGAAAATCTCAGGTTTCTGGATCAGTGGAGTCGTTACCTGGAAGAGAAAATTGGTCGCAAGGTTGAGTTCGTACAGAGAAAGTCGTACCGAGAGGTAGTGGATCTATTGGAGTCGGGGGGTATAGAATTCGCATGGATCTGCGGTTACCCCTACATCCAGACAAGGGATCCGGAATCCCTTCAGCTCCTTGTTGTACCCATATACCGGGGATCACCACGTTATCATTCGTATATCATTGTTCATGAGAGCAGTCCCTATATAAGATTCAGTGATCTGAAAGGGAAAAGCTTTGCTTTCTCCGATCCCGATTCCAACTCGGGCTTTCTCTATCCTCTTGCCTTGATCGCAAAAAAAGGTGAGAAACCAGAGAACTTTTTCAGGCAGACCTTTTTTACCTTCAATCACGCTGAGACGGTACAAGCCGTTGCCGAGCAGGTGGCGGACGGTGGTGCGGTCGACTCCTATATATGGGAGTACATTGCCGTTTTCCAACCACACATAACTGAAAAAACCCGAATAATTAAGAAATCTGAAAGCTTTGGTTTTCCTCCTGTCGTTTATCGTTTAGGCGTAGATGAACATACAGTTAAGCAGATGAAGCACACACTTGAGAATATGGATGAGGATATAAGCGGAAAAGGATTACTGGATAAGCTCAAGCTTGATGGCTTTGGTTACTATTCCGATTCGCTGTTCGATGAAATCCGCGTTTTGGAGCATACAGTTCAAAGAGCAGTTTCCAATCATACCATAGTACAAACCGACTGATTTATTAAAGCACAAATGCCAATATTGAAGACGAAGTCATGGCCCTTGGCGATCAAGTTATCTCTCACGATAACAGCGGTCGTCACAAGTGTTGGATTCCTTATCGGGGTGCTCATGGTTGCTCAGGACTGGAAGCGATTTCAAAACGATCTTGGTGAAAAGGCGTTGCTGTTATCAGAATCCATATCAACTACGGCGCCGAAAGCGATATTGCGCAAGGACTACTGGTCTCTCTATCTCAGTCTCAAGAACATGGCATCCAAAGGTCCCGGCTCCAGAAGTGAACACGAAATTATTGATGCCATGATATTAGATTCGGAGGGTCTGGTGCAGGCTCACCTTCATCCCGCCAATCACCCGATAGGTCTTCTCTTCTCGCCGCAAAATGACGTTGATAAAGCGATATTCAAACAGGCGATGGCGGTAAGAACTCCGACTGTGTTGAGCAGTGACGGCTTTTCCAAGGATGGATTTCAGGAAGGCGTTGTTCCCCTCTTTTCAGATCAAAAATATCTCGGAGTAGTCAGGGTCCGTCTCTCTGTCGCCAGCCTTTTTGAAAAGACAAAGTCTACTGCGGTTATCGTTCTCCTATCGATATTACTCTTCGTCGTCATCGGCAGCCTGCTTGGTACCATCGTATCAAGGCGGGTGGTCGGACCTTTGGCGGCAATCACTCAAGGTTTGGAGTCCGTTGGTCGTGGTGAAATGAGCGATTTTTCACCTATCCCTGTGAAAGAGGGGGATGAAGTCGGCCGCCTTAGTGTGACATTCAATCAGATTATGTCAGAGCTTGCAGAAAAAAAGATGCTCGAGGAGGAGGTCGCAATGAGCGAGAAGCTGGTCGCACTCGGAAGAATTACTGCAGGCGTGGCGCACGAGGTGAATAATCCTCTGGCAGGGCTTTTGAACTGCATCGATACGCTACGTCAGCATCCAAACGATAAAGCACTGATCGATCGTTATCTGCCTGTTATCGACCAGGGACTACACCGGATCAAGGATATTGTCCACAACCTCCTTGTTGGACTCAAAATCGAGGAGAGTGTTGAAATGATAACGATAGAACAGGTTGAAAAGCTTCATGACCTTGTGCTGGCAGAAATAGGTGAAAGAGAAATTGAAGTTATCTGGAACAATACAACGGACAGAGATCTCTTCATTCCGGTGAAGACTGAACAGATAATCTGCAATTTGTTGAAGAATGCTGTTGAAATACTACCGCAAAGCGGCACCGTATGTTTCAACATGCATCAAGAGGGGGTGCACCTTGTCATCGAGGTTATCGACAATGGGCCTGGGGTCGCCTCAAATATTAGAAATCAAATGTTCGATCCTTTCTTTACAACCAAGCCCAATGGTACAGGGTTGGGGCTGTGGGTTGTCTATAGATTGGTGCAGAGTATGCAAGGAGTCATCGAGGTGAAAAGCGAACTAGGAAAAGGTACTGCATTCCTTATCGAGCTACCGGTAATCCAAAGACAGGCGGCATAATGCAAACCAGTATCGAACAGACGAGGGACCGGGGTAATTTCACAGACCTATGCGTTTTGCTGGTGGAAGATGACGAGATAATGCGCATGTCACTTGCAGATAGACTGCAGCTTGAATCCATCCCCGTGCGTGCTGTTGCTGATACCGCCAGTGCAAGAAAAGAGCTGAAAAAGGGTGGTATCGATCTTGTGGTAACCGATATTCTGCTCCCGGACGGCACCGGGATTGAGCTGTTTTCGGATATCTCTCATAACTTCCCCGGTATACCCGTTATCCTGATGACGGCCTATGGCGATATATCTGACGCAGTGGCTACGGTCAAAGCCGGTGCCTTGGACTACTTGACGAAGCCGTTCGATATCAATGACTTTATTCAGAGCGTAACCCATCAACTCTCCTCTATTGCAGATATCCAATTAATCGCCAGCGATGCCGGCGAAGAAATTATTCATTTCAAACCGGGTAGCGGTTGTTTGGGAAAAAGCAGCGCCATGCGCAAGATCGAAAGACTGGTAGCGCGCCTTAAAGAGAGTGACAGTTCAGTATTGCTGACAGGAGAGTCCGGGGTCGGGAAAGAGGTGGTCGCTAACCTGATACACCAGAATAGCCTCAGGTCCCAGGGCCCGATGGTGAGTGTGAACTGCGCAGCGCTGCCATCCACACTGATCGAGAGCGAACTCTTCGGTCATGAGAAGGGGGCATTTACCGGGGCGACACATCAGCGGAAAGGTTTTTTCGAGCAGGCGCAAGGCGGCACCATTTTTCTTGACGAGATCGCCGAAGTATCGCCCGATATACAAGTGAAGCTATTGAGGGTGCTGCAAGAGAGGGAGTTTCAACGCGTTGGCGGATCCATTCCAGTCCCGCTTGACGTAAGGGTAATTGCCGCAACCCAGGTCAATCTCGATGAATCAATCGAGAAAAATGAATTCAGATCGGACCTCTATTGGCGCCTCAACGTAATAAAAATAGATATCCCACCGCTTAGACAGCGCAGGGAGGATATTGTCTACCTCGCCAGGCAGTTCGTTAGCCGGTTGGTGCAAAGTAAGCAGGGGGCCGTCAAAGGTTTATCGAAGGAGGCGGAGTTCTATCTTCAGTCCATGACCTACCCTGGCAATGTGCGTGAACTCAAAAATATTATCGAACGGGCGGTGGTGTTCTGCGACGGACCTTGGATCAGCGAAAACGATCTCTCTATTACGGAGCACAAGGTGCTTGAAAACGATGCCACGACACTTAAAGAGTCAATCGAGGCGGCTGAAAGGAAATCGATCACACGTGCGTTGGCGGAAAATCACGGTAAGATTAATCAGACCGCCGATTCACTGGGCATATCACGCAAAAACCTCTGGCAAAAGATGAAGCGCTACGGAATAGGCAAGTAACTGCATCGCTTTACTAGCCGATTCGGCGATAACTATCCGCTCTGGATAAATAATAAATGTTCAATAGTAATGTTATTACCTGGCCTATATCTGGCTGGGAGCTGTTGGCTTGCTTAGGTATTTGATTTACTGAGTGTCAAGTCCCTGTATGTAACATATCTGTGCTACCCGATAACAAGGTCCCGGAACATGTGTCTTGTGAGTTGCCACGCCTGCAGCTAAATATTTCAGTTACCCGAGAAAGTAAAAAAGGCGTCTGTTGACACCACCCCGACGGAGAGGGACCTACGCCGCCTGTTAATCAATCCCCGGGGGAATATTAAGAGGAGAAATGGCAATGTCTGCACTGGAAGAAAACCTCTTTGATGAACTTGATTATGAAGAGGCGGAAGGTATGGCCGAATTCGACGATGAGTTCGAAATGGACGATATGGAGTACGACGAATTCGACGACGAGTTCGATGATGAGTTCGACATCGAGGACAGTATGGATGAAGGGGCCTACGCCTTTGATGAATATGGCGACGAGTTCGATGATGAATTCGACGAGGGTGACGACTTCTATGATGAGTATGACGATTTCGAAGCCTATGATTTCGAAGATGCGGATGAGGCGCTGGACGATGCCATGGCTTACGCCCTGGGTGCTGAAGATGCGGATGAATTCTTCGGTCGACTGTTCAAGAAACTGAAATCCGTCGGTAAGAAAGTGGTTCGCGGTATCAAGAAAGCCGCGCCGGTGGTGGGTAAGATCGCCGGCGGTATTTCGAGAGTGGCGAAGATGATACCTCACCCCTATGCTCAAGCCATCGGGCGTGTGGCCGGTGTGGTCAGTAAGGGAGCGCGTCTGGCTCAGCGTCTGCGGATGGAAGGGGCCAGTGAAGAGGAGGCCTTGGAAGCATTCGCCGAAATGGCTTCAAAGGATACCCGTGCGATTCCTATGGTCGCCGGCCTGACAGCCAAGACGATTCTCAAATCGAAGAGTGCCCGACTCTCGCCCGCCGCCCGCAAACGGGTGGTCAAGCAGATGAAAGGTGCTGCCAAGAACCTGGTCCGCAAACGGGGTCCGAAGGCGATTCGTGCACTGCCAAAGATTGCCAAAAGCGTGAAGCGCAATGCGGCCATCAAGGGAACGCCATCGGTTACGGCTTTGAAGGTTGTTAGGCGTACGGCGAATAAAGTGGCCAAGAGCCCAACCCTGACCCGTAAGCTGGCGAAGCCTTCGGCAAAGGCCAAGCGTACTGTGAAAAAGGCGGGTGCCGATGGCAAGGGTCGCAGTTATGTCATTCAGGGCCCAACGCGGATCACGATATCCGCAGCCTAACAGGGAGAAGCGGCGGCGATGGATAGACAGGGCACAGTGAAGCGCTTTCTCGAGACCAAGCTCAAGACCCTCAGCGCACGGGCGAGACGACTCGCGCAGTTGACGCCTGAGCAGGTCGGCCTGGACTCGAAGGATCGTGCCTTTGCACCATCCGCCGCCCACTTTCAGGCGGCCAACAGCCGTCTGCAATCGATAGACCGACATATCGCCAAGCGTATCGCTTTCGCCGGCAGCCAGTGGCGTAAGGCGCCACCCCATCTGGCATTGCTCTACATGGCACTGGTCGAACGGGAAGTGGATCGTGCGCGCAGAACTTACGGTATGTTTTTTGAGATTTTCAGTCAGCGGGGCAGTGGTTATGGCGCCATACTCAAAGCCCATGATGCCATTGCCAGCGATTGCTATGGTGCTATTCGACGTGCCGCTCCCATGGCCTTCCGTGGTCCGTTACTGAAGCCGCTTACCTATCTCGAACACGGATACTCACCCGCTACCTATCGGCGTGGTGTAACCCTTTCCCGACTGCTGGGGGGGCGAAATCCCTTTCCACTGATCCGTATCCCCTGGGATCGGGATAACCCCTGGCAGGCGGTGTTTCTGCATGAGGTGGCGCACAACATTCAGGCCGACCTGGGATTATGGCAGGAGAACAAGCGTGCCTTGACTCGCCGTCTGGCAAGAGAGGGCGCTGAGCGGGCCGAGAGCAGTGATTACCTGCGCTGGGACAAAGAGATCTTTGCCGACCTGGTGGCTCTGCTGTTGGGTGGACCTGCCGCCGCCTGGGGGATGCTCGATTTTCTTGCCCATCCAGCGGCCAAAACCATGACCTATAAACCGGGTGGCGCCCACCCGACCGGATATCTGCGCGCCATGATACTGGCGGAAATGCTGCACAGGATGGGATTCAGTGATCAGGCCGGGCGTATCCGCAAAGTCTGGCAGCGTCTCTATCCGCTCAACAAAGGGCATCGGATGCCCCGCTATCTGACCGCCAATGCTCGCACTACCATTGCCCGGGTCGTGGATGAGATCGCCTTCCAGGCGAAGCGCGGTCTGGCGCAACGGGCGCTGGTCGATGTGATCCCGTTTACCGATGATGACGAGCGATCCATACGCCAGGGCTCCCGCCATCTGCTGAGGGGTAGAGTGCCTGACGATCTGCCGTCACGCTTTCTGGTCAGTGCCAGCCGATACGCCCTAACCCAGGGGGCTGATGTGGACCCGCTATCGGAGCTGGTGACAAAGCATCTGGTGAAACAGTCAAAAACAGCGGGCAATAACCGACCCTCCATTCGAATCGCCCATGCGGCCTGATCCATTGAGGTGAGACCATGAGTCAGCAAAGTAATAGCAATTCCATCCCCCAAGAGCGCTCCCAGGCTGCGGTTGATCTGGATAATCTGATCCGCCGTCATCTGCGGGTCAGCGACCCCACCGATGCGGATGCGGTTTCGAAGGCGTTGCGCAATCGATACCAGGACGATCAGCTTGCGCTGGAACAGGAGGCCGCGGGGCTGCCCTTTTTCAAGGTCACCAGAATTGAGCCCAGCTACACCGGAGGTGGCAGCAGCCATGCTGAGATCCAACAGGCACGCAACGATGTGAACCAGGATCTCCAGGCCCTTTCGGAAAATGCACTGTTGAAGGATATTCATCCTGAACTGCGCGGCTGGGCGCATAACCTGCGTCAGGTTGTCGCAGAAGGCATCAATTCGGCGCGCTTCGCCCTGGACCCCTGGCAGCGTGACCGGGCGATGGCCGCCCGTCGTCTGCTTGGGGATTATGCCAGGGTGGCCCGCTATGTTGGGGCACTCTCACCGAATATGAGTATCCACTACCGGCAGTTGGCCAAGAGTCTCGACGAGGTGGCAAATATGATCCTGGTCGCCATGGGCGAGGCGGTGGCCCAGTCTGGCCATGGGGGTGGGCGGTTTCTGTTGCAGGCCCCGGCCAGTGAACTGCAGGCCCGGCGTGAGGCGGTAGTCAATGCTCTGCGTAACCTGGTGGGCACCAGCCGAGAGAACTATGGTAGCAATGATTGGCCCCGTGGCCTGGTGGCCTATCGTGAGGTGATCAACTATCTGGAAGACAACGGTCTGACCGATCTGCGTGCCCTGTTCCAGGAGAACCATGTGGCCCGTAGTCTCGATGATGTGGTCTTCTGGTCCACCCGTGGCAGCAGTGAGGATCTGCGCGCCCTGGGTTCCACCGCCTTGCTGGCACTGGAGCGATTCCGGCGTCTCGATCTGATGCTGAGAAACCGGGTAGATCCCGAGTCGCCCGCCCTGGCCACCTATCTGTCGGCGATCCGGCTGTTTCTCGATACCTTCGAGAATGCCGGTGCCGGTTACCGACTGCTCTACATCGCCCGTCCCCCGATCAGTTTCTACGGTCTCTACGGGGTGGGTGGACCGGATGTTCCCACTCAGCGGATGCTCGAGCTTATTCAGCAGCGGGGCAAACTGGCGCAGATGCTCGATTGCTATCTGGGTTGCGATTGTGGCGAGGCGCTGGTGCGCTGCCAGATCATGCTCGACAAACTGCTCTACGACACGGATCGGTCGATCGATCTCTACGCCATGAGTCAGAGCGTCGAGGGGAGCGGCCCGGCGGAGCAGCGGGCCATGGCCTATGGCCTGGTTGCCGATCGCCTGTTGCGGTGTCGGGAGGGGGATAGCTATGAAGTGATCTGCTCATCAAAGGATGACGAGGAGAAGGAGGATAAGAGTACGCCATGTGATGAGCACTTTCCTGACTGTTCCGAGGTGAGTTGTGTCTCGGCAAAACGTTATCCCAAGCTGGAGGCTACGGTGACCAGCATCAGGGACCTGTTGTGGATGGATTTCATTGTCCCTGTTGACGATTGTTCAATCGAAATTGAAGGGGGAGGGAACATGGATGAGGAGAAGCTCAACCGGGTCAAGGAGGAGCTCTGTGCACAGCAAGCCGCACAGGATCAGTGGGAGCATCTGCTGCAGGCGATGGCCCCATCCTGTCGCATCGATAAACCTCTGGATCCAAGTCGCTCCCTGATCGAGTCAGCGATGGATCTGTTGAGCGATCTGGGTGAAAGCGAATGTCCGCAGCCTGGTGATATTCCACCACACTTCGAGACCAGCCTGGCCAGTTTCATGGGGCGGACAACCGAGGGCGGTTACAAGAGTGATGATTAGATCGACTACTAGGAAACGGGAGAGGGATGATGTCTCATAACATACTGTATGACCTGTTGCGGGATACGCGGGTAACTGTTGACGATGTCAGTTCACAGATTCTGTATCAACCCATCGACCCATTGGTGACGTATGCCAGCCTGGATCAGTGCACCGTGAAAGACGGCGTTGTAGCCAGCGAGGCTCTGAAACTCATTGTTAAGAGTCCATTGGGCGTGCTGTTGGTCTACGGTCGTGGCAAATCTCCACGGGGCCTGGTTACCCGGGCGGATCTGATTGCCAGCCTGATCACGGCCGGGACCGATACCAAGGTGACCGATCACTGT
>JAKSBX010000200.1 GCA_022360905.1 Chromatiales bacterium | reverse complement strand
TTTGTTTCGGGTCTCTCACCTGCCTCACCCGCCCGGGCAGGTCCTGGGCACGCCCCGCGGCGCCACCCTCTCGGGGCTGCGTCACGGGTGCGTAACAGATAGTTTCGGAGCAAGGCTCCACTGCCTCTCCAACCCCCCCTGTGATCCCCCTTTTGATCGACGCCTCCAATGGGAGAATCTCGCCAAAACAGGGTGCCCTGTGGCAGCCCCGGAAGCCGGGCAGCGGTCCGGGCATTGTGTTCCGGCATGGCCGGGCCGGCGTTCCCCGGCGTGGGAAGGGGCATGTTGAGGTGCGGAGTCCGGGCCAGGTGTTTCCAGGCCTCCCGGACATGGATGTTGACCCGATCCCATTCCTGGTCTGCCGGGGGGCGGAGCACGGATCGGGCGATGTCCCGGGCGGCGGCCAAGGTGCCCTTTTGTTTCCGCCAGGTCATGGCCCGGGCGGTTTCCAGACGTTGGCCCGCCGTGGTGGGGGAGACCAGCCGGGCATCCAGAAGCTGGGCGATATAGGGGAGGAGCCAGGGCTGACAATTGTCGGGAAACATGTCCTCATACCTGGCGCTTAATCCCTGGTAGAGCCCGTCCAGCAGGTGTCCCAATACCCCGATGAACCGGGCCAGATCCCCAGAGTCACGCTCCCGGTAGACCTGGGGCAGAAGGTGCCAGAGTTGGGTTTTGATATCATATTCAGTGTCCATGGGATCCCCCTTGGGTGGAAATGAGAATGTTCGAGTCTTTCGGGTCCAGGAATGCCAGCCCCCGGGGCGGGGGTGTCACCTGGGTGGTTTCCAGGGTATCTTCGTGACCATGGCCTGAAATGCGGCAGACCGATTGCCGGACACCGGGGGTCTCTTCCACCAATTGATAAACTTCCGACAGGGTGAGTGCCTGGCCCAATTTTCTTTTTTCCAGGGAGAATGCGGCCATGAGTGCCAGACGCAATTCGGCCTCCACCCGAACAGGCCGATAGCCCGGTTCCAGTGCCCTGAGTTCAATGGACAGATGAGCCGGCACCGGTGTGAATGAGGAAACATGGACCCGGGTAAAGGGCAGGGCATGGGTGGAAAGATGCGTTTCTAATGCAACTTTTAGATCAGGATTCTCCTCCAGGGGTTGCCCACCGGCGGGCACCACCACCACATGGATGTGGGTGAGATGGGAGTCGGGCGGGCTGACCAGGGTGGCGCGGGCCTGCAGAATGCTGCTGTGCGCCTGGGCCATGTGAGCAAAGTCCCGGGTGGATACAGCCCGGTCCAGGGTAAGAACGGTGGCCGGTGCCCGGTGTTTCAGGGCATGGGCGGTTTCCATGGGGCTTCCCCCGGATGCGGCAAAGGGCTGGCAGACCGCCTGGACCAGGGCGTGGGGCTGGGCCGGATCTGTGAAGGAGCTGGCGGGCAGATTGCCGCCGGGGCCGTTGCCCCGGCGATACTGTACTTGGATATTGTTGTGCCCCGTGGGCAGTCTTCTGCCGTTGACCCCGTCTCCGAAACAGAGGCGGACCTGGCCCGATTCGGTCATGCGGGCGATGAAATGGGGGGCATCCGGGGC
>JAKSBX010000198.1 GCA_022360905.1 Chromatiales bacterium | reverse complement strand
TCCGCGTACGGTCAACTTTGTCGATCTGCGGGATTGGGTGATTAAACTGGATGAATTCGACGATGATCCGCACCACTCCGGTGAGAAAATACTCGAAGCAATCCAGGCTGCATGGATAGAGGAGCGGGAGTAACGCCCAAACCCGAAGCAAAGGGAGTGGCTTACACAGGAGTATTTCAATGAATCAGGAGAGCACTGCAAAACCGTCTCTGGCTGGTCGCCTCGTCAGCTGGGGATTGCAGTTGTCAGCTCTTTTACTGGTGCTGTTTCTGATTCATCTTTGGCAGACCCGCGACCTTGTGGAGGGCGTGGCGCCACCCCTGTCTGCAGATAGTCTGGACGGGCTTCCCATCGATCTGTCATCCCTCGGCGGTGAACCGGTGGTGGTCCATTTCTGGGCGACCTGGTGTCCGGTATGCAAGCTTGAAGCGCCGGCAATCGACGAGCTGGCGGAAGATCACAAGGTGGTCACAGTGGCCATGCAATCGGGACAAGCCGCAGAGGTCAGCGACTATCTCGAAGCCAATGACCTTAGCTTTACCACCATCAATGACCCTCAGGGAAAACTCTCGAACGCCTGGCGAGTTAGAGGGCTGCCTACCAGCTATATCATCGACGAAAACCGTCAGGTGAGATTCGTCTCTGTGGGTTACACACCGGAGTTGACTCTGCGGCTGCGTCTTTGGTTGCTGGATAACGTTCTGTAGAGCCGATATCCGCCGATTCCAACGGCTCCCGGCGTCGCAGCCAGGCAAAGGCAATGTTATGATGCGACAGATAATATTCAGTAGGGCGAAGATTCACCCCTGGTCCCCCTCTGATGCTTGGAATGCCCCGGAGATGTAAGCTATGACGCTTCTAAAAAGATGTGCTTCTCTCATTATTTTGGGACTGCTGTTTGCCGCTTGTAGCACGGCCCCGACCCTCTCCCAGATCGATGTGTTCGAAACCTACGGCGAGATATCGAGTTTCAGAAAGCGTCTGGCCGAGGATGAGGCGAACGGACTGTTCAATCTGGCACCTGAAGGGTTTCGCAAGGCGGAGAACAAACTGAATCAGGCCATCTCCGCGGGGCGCACTAAAAACGACGAAGCGGTGGCAGAGACGATCAGCGAAGGCCGTGTCATTCTCGACAAGGCAGAGGCTGATGCGATCACCACCAAGTCATTGATGCGAGAGGTACTGGAATCCCGTCGCTTGGCGATTGCTGCGGAAGCCGACAGCATGATGGCGGAGCAATTCAAGGCGTTGGATAAAAAGTTGCGTCTGGCGGCTGAACAGGTGGAGCAGGGTGACCTCGAGGCGGCCAAGAAGTGGCGTCCCGAGATGCTGGAGGGTTATGCAGAGATTGAACTGGAGGCGTTGAAGCAGGATGCCACTGAGAATGCCCGCTACGACATCTCCCAGGCGATCAAGAGCGAAGCGGATGAGTATGCGCCGAAAACCCTGAAACTGGCCCGCGAGGAGCTGGCTTTGGCGATCGCGGTGCTGGAGACCAACAGGACCCAGCGAACCAAGGCCAAGAATCATGCCCTGGAAGCCAGCAAGCAGGCACGCAGAAGTATCGAGCTCACTGAGCTGATCAAAGAGTTCGACAATAGGGAGTACTCTCCGGAAGATATTCTGCTGTGGTATCAGAAGCAGCTGGCACAGATCAACGCATCCACAGATGAACCCCTGCCTTTTGACCAGCCTAATCACCAGGTGGTGAAAGTGTTGCAGGACAAGCTGGCCAACTATGCAGAGCTGCGCCGGACGGAACTGGCAACGCGGATCGATCTGCAGACCCGGCTTGCCGCCGTGGAGCGCCAGAACCAGGAGGCTCAGGCCCGCTTCGATAAAATTCAGGATCTGTTCAGTGCCGAAGAGGCCAACGTCTATCGGCAGGGCCATAACATACTGCTGGAGATGAGGGCCTTCAACTTCCCCAGCGGCGGCACCGATATCCAGGCCGAGAACTTCGAACTGCTGGACAAGATCGTGACGGCAATCAAATCCTTTCCCAGCCCCGATGTGGTGGTCTCCGGACATACCGATTCGGTAGGGGGGGATGAGAATAACCGTAAACTCTCGCAACAGCGTGCAGAGACGGTGGCCTCGTTTCTTGAGAAAGTCGGTGGCGTGGAGAGAACCCGATTAACCGCCATCGGCTATGGAGAAGCGCGTCCGGTGGCCAACAACGAAACTGAGATTGGACGGAAGAGCAATCGCAGGATCGAGGTGCTCATCATTAATGAATGATCAACAACAGCCCGCTGCTGTAAGCAAACCCTACTCTGTCGCGATAACCGGTTCAGGCGGCAGTGGCGCGGTAACAGCAGGCCGTATCCTGCTCGAAGCTGCGGCACATTGCGGATATCAGGGGCTGATGACCCGATCTGCCGGTCCTCAGATACGGGGCGGCGAGTCGGCTGCCATGGTCAGGTTCAGCGCCTCCCCGGTGGAGTGTATGGGGGATGAATACGATCTTCTGGTCGCTCTCGATTGGTTGAATATCGAACGCTTCGCCGATGAGATCCCACTCTCAAACAGGAGTCTGATACTTTGCGACCCCAAGGCGGGTGAAGTTCCGGCCCTGCTGCGCAGCAATGGCGCTGATATCCGCGAGATCCCCTTTAAGACTTTCGCCTCAGGTCTGCCGGACGGGCGCATCAACATGGTGGCATTGGGCGCAGCGGCGGTAGTCTGCGGACTGCCACTCGATGCCATGGAGAGTAGTGTCCGGCAGGTATTGCAGAGCAAGTCCCCCGAGGTGATCGAGAGCGCCTTGCGGGCACTTGAACTTGGTTACAATCACGACCGTCGTCCACAGATTACACAGCCGCCACCGGGAAAGCAGGACAATCGCTGGAGCATCACCGGGAACCAGGCCTGTGGTCTCGGTGCCCTGCGCGGTGGTATCAAATTTGTCGCCGCCTATCCGATCACCCCGGCCAGCGAAATCCTCGAGTGGCTGGCACCCAGGCTGGAACAGGTCGGTGGAGCCCTGCTGCAGGCGGAGGATGAGTTGGCATCGATCAACATGATCATCGGTTCCTCATTCGGCGGAGTACCCTCCCTGACAGCCACCTCCGGGCCGGGACTCAGCCTCATGGTGGAAGGCTTGGGTTTGGCACTGGTCAGTGAGACCCCGGTGACGGTGGTCAATGTGATGCGCGGCGGACCCTCTACCGGTATCCCCACCAAGTCGGAACAGTCCGATCTGAATATTGCCGTCTATGGCCTGCATGGTGATGCGCCTCATCTGGTTCTCGCACCACTCTCCATCCGAGATGCGATCTTCACCACCCAATGGGCGGTACAGCTTGCTGAACATCTGCAGACGGTTTCACTGGTACTCTCCGATCAGTCGCTCGGCCAGTCTCAGGCTATCATCGAAGCCTCGGAGCAAGTTAACCTGCCACTGCAAAGATCGGTATCCGAAAATCCCGGTGAAGAGTATCGACGCTACCAGGTGGTCGCGGATAATGTCTCACCCATGAGCCTACCGGGAACACCCGGTGGCATGTACACCGCGGATGGACTCGAACATAACGATCGGGGAACCCCGTCCAGCATGGCGAGTGATCATCGTGAACAGCTCAACAAACGACTTCAGAAGCTGAAGCAGTTTGATTTTGGTGACTACTGGGCAGAGATTTCCGGTGAGGGTGATACCTGTCTGATTACCTGGGGTTCCAGTACCGGTGCCGTCAAAGAGGCAGCAGATCAACTGACCGCTGCGGGTGAAAAGGTCAAAGTGATCGCGCTACGGCTGCTGGCGCCGCTGCAGCGGGAGAAGCTGCTTCAGCTGATTGAAGCTGCTGACAAGGTATTGGTGGTTGAACAAAACCACGGCGGACAACTGTTTCACTATCTTCAGTCGGAGTCGGTATTGCCGGTAACTGCCCAGTCATTGGCTCAGCCGGGTCCGCTGCCGTTGCGGCCGGGAAGAATCATCCGTGCTTACCGAGCCCTGGATTGATTAATCAACAGCTTCCCACAACTCGATTGGATTACCCTCAGGGTCTTTGAGTCTGGCAAAGCGTCCGTTAGGGTAGTCGGTATCGTCTACAGTAACCTCAATACCATCGCGGCGCAGTTGTGCAATCATGCGGTCCAGATCATCGACCCGAAAGTTGATCATCCACTGTTTTGACAGGTCGCCGAAATAGTCTGTGTTATTTTCAAACGGGGCAAACACGGTTGGACCTGCCTGCTGTATCCATGGGGGTTGATCGTAGTCGGTCGGCACTTGAGTTACTCCCAGGTGCTGTGCATACCAGGATGCCAGTTTTGCGGGATCCTCGGCGCGAAAAAAAAGCCCGCCAATGCCTGTCACTTTTTCCATGGGTTGTACCCTTATGTTGTCGTACCAAGTGTAAAGCCGGATCAACCACCTTTGATCTCTTTCATGATATTCAAACCCAGAGAGAGGCAGCCTGTGATGAGCAGTAAAATTGCCAGCAGCTGATACTCAGGGGTAACAAACCGGATCATTGCGACGATAGAGGCGAAGAGCAGTGCAATCACGAGCAGGGCGACCGCGGTTAGCACCGGTGTCCAGCCAGTGACCTTTTCAACGTGATACGGGTTGCGAACAGGCGTTAGATAAGTTGCGTCGGGATTACGGATACTGAGTGGCACAGGATTGGATGCCAGACTCTGTGGTTTAGCCTCTTTATCCTGAATCTGTTCAAGTATGTTCTCTTCTCTGGCTATTGCGGAACGAAACGAGAGATAGGAGCCGAATCGGTTCTGATAACCGATCATTCGATGACTCATGCCACCTTGTTTCAATTTGTTGGCTGTGCTGAAGAATATCTGGTGGAGTGGAAACAGGGCAGAGAACATCTTCGCAACACCACTGAGCGCTTCGAGAATGCCGGTGTCATCGTTTTTATTGAAGAAATTGTATTCGACGCTGTTTTCAGGAGCCGGTTCTTCCGCGATGGAATCGAAGTGGCTTGTGATCGAGTATGGGTTCTCCCACAGAGCGTCGCCCGAGTTTCCACAGTGTTTGAAATTGAGGAACTGCGGAGGCACTTTGGGTACGATGTCGTCCGCGATTCGGGTCTGATAGGTGACCTCACCCAGAGTGAGACACTCTTGATTATGTTGCTGAATGCCGGCTGGCGTATGGTTGTATCGAGTGACAAAGTCTGCAGAGCCAACCCGTGGGGCACCGAAAGTGAGTACCGCTTCAATTCTACTGAGTTGAAGTTCAGCCACTGTTTTCGCAGCAATCACACCTATGGCACCACCCAGTGAATGACCGGTGATGACAATTGAAGAGGTAGTTGCAGAGACCTCCTTGTACCAATCGATTACTCTGTTTTGCATGCCTGCCCAGGCGTTATGAAAACCGGAATGGAGCTGTTCATTGGTTTTGAGAAAACGAAAATTGGTATCCCAATCATAAGCATCGTCCGATCCCCGGAATACCAGCCAGGCCCGTTGTTGAAAAACAAAACCCATGCCGACTTTTGAGTTCAGTGGCGTGCTTGGGGAGTGGCCTTTGCCGAACTCGGTGGTAAATCCTTGAAAGCACTCTGCGCCTTCAAGTTCGAGTATCCGTTTCAGACCTTCCAGGTTGTAACGATAGATCAGGGCGGAGAGACCTGCACAAAAACACTGAAGTTCCTTCAAGACCTGGGACCGATCGATTCGGCTGTCGAGTGTAAGGGGGATGGGTGCAATGCCCCCACATTGGAGTCGTGTGAGCTTCGGAGATGGAGGTGGTTCGCCGTTCTGCTTGGATTGAGTGGTCTCGATCAACATGAAGATATCCTTGGCTTCAAATTAGTGATTTATTTACTCCATCAGGTTAATAACTATAGATGAGTTTGATTCTGACGAGATTAATAACCACATAAAACCAGGCTGTATAGAGAACCTAAGATTGAACGAGCAGCAGCATAAAGGATTGGGCTTAGACCGAGACTTCGCTGAACAAGCGATGGGGAGACAAGAGGGAAAAGTGAATTTTCTAAGTTGTCACGCTTGTAAATGGTTGGGCAACACCCGCAAGCTGTGTCATCTGTCGGTCTATGCCAAGCATGACATTTCTAAAGGTAGAGAGGATGCGATCACCGGCAAATGCAGTAATCCTGCGGGGCCGAATGTTATCGACTGAATCAAGTGGGGCGTTAGCTTGTAACGATAGAAAAATGAGATTGCGGGTTTGATCGTACTTCAAAGCTAGCCTGGGAACAGGTGACTTGCAATTAGCAAGTTACTGCACTAGGCTTAAGTAACTTGTTAATTGCAAGTAACATTTTTACAGCATTTTTTGAT
>JAKSBX010000067.1 GCA_022360905.1 Chromatiales bacterium | reverse complement strand
CCACATAGCCCAGCGCACCACCGAGGATGAAGTTCGGGTTGATGCGGTAGTCGACGCCCATGGTGAGGCCGAAGGTATCGAAATCGAGGCCGGACTCCAGCTCGGTCTCATCCCGGCTGCCGGTGGCGATATCGCCGGTGATGAAGAAGCCGAGCCGGTTCTCCATCAGTGGATTGTCGCTACTGGCACCGCCGCCACGCTGCCGATAGGCCTGGGCGATGGTCTCGATGGAGAAGGGCTTATCGTCGATCATCAGATCGAGGCCCTGGAAGGAGATGCCACTTGCCCCGGCACGCAGGGCGGCGATGCGGGAGCCGAGATTGCGGATCTGCGCCTGTCCACCCTGCTGGGAGGAGCTGTTGGCCTTGGTTGCAGCTTCCGGATTAACCTGATCCAGCGCAGAAGCGGTATTGGGATCCCCGCCGATGGCGGCACCGACCACATCATTACAATCCTCCTGCAGCCGGTCGCTGAGACGGCCACTCGGACAGGCTTCACCGATCACTTCAGCGAGCGCGCCGAGATTGGGGTTGCCGCCGGTGTAGGGATCCAGCAGATCTGCAACCGGATTGTCTGAAGCCGCGGCGTTACCCGTCAGGGGGACACTGTTACTGCCGGAATCTGTGGTGATCAACAGACTACCTGTTAAGGTGCCGGTCGCTTGTGGTGAGAAGACAACCTGAATTTCACAACTGTCCCCGTTGTTCATGAGTTGAGCGGGACAATTATTGCTCTGGGTGAAATCACCTTCGATGTCGATCGAGAGCAGTGAGACCGGAGTATCGCTTTGATTCTCCAATGTCACTGTCACGGGATCGCTTTGCCCACCTGACACGGATTGAGGAAAGCTGATACTTGAGGGTGATACAGAGGTTGCGGCCGGTGCTCCGGATACCAATAAGGGAATGATTCGTTGTAATGCGCCGGATTGGTTGGAACCGTTGATTGTCAGAGAGCCACTGGTGTCTCCTGAGTTTTCCGGTTTTACCGATACGAAAACCGCACAGCCTGCACCGGCATCTAGGGAATCCGGGCAGTCATTGGTCTGTGTGAACGGTGCTGTGACCGTGATTGAGCTAATGCTCAGTGGCGCATTGCCCGTATTGGATATGGGGACCTGGATGGGGTCACTCTGCGCGTTCACGGAGACAGAACCAAAATCGATTTCTGTCGATGGCACAGAGACCTCACCCAACAGACCGACACCGCTCAGCATCGTAGTGAAAGTAAATGGTCTGGCGGCGGCAACTGGGCGGGTTGCATCGAGAGATGGATCATCACCCGCGATGGTCAATGCACCGCTCAGACTACCGGATGATTGGGGTGAAAAGGTCACATCTATGGTGCAGGTAGAGGAGGGTGCGAGAAAACCACCGCAGTTCGTCGTGTATTGAAAATCACCGGTAATACCGATGGAGCTGATACTCACACTGTAAAAACTGCTGGAATTTGTCAACGTGACAGTTCTTGGTGTGGCGCTGCTGCTGCCTACGTCAACATCACCAAAAGCGAGGTTGCTTGGCGATATGCCTAAAGTGGCTGAAGCATTCGCGGAAATGATTAACAACAGAGAAAAAAGCAGCTTGCCTAAGGTATTGTGTCTACAGATGAGCGACATCACCCTTTGGTAGGTAAGGCACATGATTAATCTCCCAAGCGATGATTTTGATGATAATTTTTCGGGCCATGTTAGCGGTCGTCCGTGCAGATGTCGATTGCCAGAATTAGATATTGTCTAAGGTATCGAGCCTCGGTCCTTCCATGAGGGGATTTAACTGAATACTTTCCGATTGTTAAACACAGATATTGAAAACAAACAGAGATCCAAGGGGATCTTGCAAGCCGATTGAAAATGCCCGCCAAGCCGGCGGGCATTTTTGGTGCCGATCAGAACTCGCTACGGAATCCGATACTGATGGTATGAGCGGTCCAGTCGTCGTGGGCGAGGATGGTGCCATAGTCGATGAAGCCGACCACGCCGTTCTTGAACTGGGCGGAGGTGCCGAGTCTGAGACGCAGGTAGTCCCGGTCGGGATCATCGCTTTCGATACGGATCGCCTGAGCGTTGGGATCACCGACGAAGTAGGCATTGATCACCTGGGCGTCATCCTCGAACTCATGCAACCAGTCGAGGCGGGTGTAGGGGATCAGGAT
>JAKSBX010000275.1 GCA_022360905.1 Chromatiales bacterium | reverse complement strand
CCGTCGATCGTGGTGGTGATCTACGCCTCGATCTCGAACCAGTCGGTCGGCAAGCTGTTCGCCGCCGTGCTGCTTCCGGCCGGCATCATGGTCGCGCTGTTCCTCGGCTATATCCTGGCCCGCGCGCTGCTCAAGCCCGAGGGCTCGCCGGCGGTGACGGAGGGCGCCGACCTGTCGCTCGGCGAAAAACTGAAGAGAGAAAGCCATCAATTCGCATAAAAAAAGAAAAGACGACAGGAACCATACAAATCGATACAAAAATTAGAAAAAAGAAGCCCTTTGACGGCACACCGAGCCTCGAACTCGCGGCCCCTGTCGGATGGATGACCTTTGCGGCTGCGCGCCTTATCCGACTGCGCTACCTTGCAACTCTGAGAACTATGGTACAAACAGTTTGTACAAGTATGCTTGTTGCCGGTTGCGCCTCGTCACAAATCCCAGCGGCCCAGCGGAGCTGCTGGAACTCCCTTGGGTGGTTAGCGAGCCAATAGCTGACACCACATGTGTGCAGCACGTGGTCGGAGTGGTGATGGATATCATGGGAGCGCTTGCCGATCACATCCCCCGGTTGCCAACCGAGGATCTCCGTGGTGGCGGCATTACCAAAGGTACCCAGCCCATTAGCGTCGAGCCCATAGATTCCCTCACCGGCCGCATTGAGGATCAACTCATGCATGGTGCGTAGCTGGCGCAGCTCCTCCAGGGCTTGGTTCAGATGGGTACTGCAGGTCGCAGCCAGAAAGAGGGACCCGACACCGGTCTCTGCATGGATCAGCCAGGCAGAGAGAAAGCCCTCTGTGACCATCTCCCCGCCCAGCAGACAGACCGGTACATCCTGTAACGGCTCATCGCCGCGCAGTACCTGTTTCAGCCGATCCTCGAATTCAGGCATCTCATCCAGCAGGAAAAGCTCCGCCAGGGAGAGACTCAACCTTTTGCCTGTCCGGGTCACTCCAAGCCGGGTAAGCCAACCGTGGCTCAGGTTGCGACAGATCAGATCTCGATCCACCACCGCCAGCAGGGTTGGCGCCTCTTTAAGCAGTCCATCCACCATTGGTTTCACCTCAAATTTTTAAGGAGTAAAGCTCAATATCTTGTGGAACACAAGTTTTTGTGGTTACCGGGAAAGGCTATCTAATTGATTTAATTAACTTTAGCTTTCTGGCACGCCACTTGCGCTGTAACTGGCACTGACACAAAACAAGCGGAGAAACGACATGAACCATATCGAAATCTATTCGACCAACCAATGCCCCTGGTGCACCCGGGCCAAGTCGCTGTTGCAGTCCGAGGGTCTCGACTACGAAGAGATCGATGTTTCATCGGACCAGGCCCGCCTGCTCGAGATGATGGAGCGATCCGGCCGACGTACGGTGCCGCAAATCTTCATCGACGATATCTCAATCGGTGGATTCGATGAGCTGTCGAAACTTAATCTCTCTGAGATCAAAGCCAAGAACAGCGCCAACGACACTCGTTACTGAGACTAGCGGCACCTTTGCCTCCTCTCCGCCTCAGAGAGGAGGCTCATCGAAGAGGGCACTCAACCGATGGCAACCAATCAGATACGACCACCGAAATCCCCCTTTGGTAGAGCAAGCAAGATGCAGAAGGTTCTGCCGCGCCGAAAACGCCTGGAACTACCGCGATCCGCACTGGCCTACACATCAGAACCCCACCAGGAGAAAAACCCGAAGGTCATTCGGGATTGAGCGAACCGGACCTGTAACAGACAGGAGGATTCAACATGAGCAAGAACTTCACAAACTATGCATTCACAGAGAGTGTCAAAAAAGCTCAGTCACGCTATGGCACACGCAAGGCCTATGAACGCATGGAACAGTCGGGGGATAGATATCGACTCAGCGCCAGAGAGGCCCTCTTCATTCAATCCCGGGACAGTTTCTATATGGCTTCCATCGGAGAAAACGGTTGGCCCTACGTTCAATTTCGAGGTGGTGAACCTGGCTTTCTCAAAGTGATCGACGATATCACATTAGGCTATACAGACTTTCGCGGGAATGGACAGTACATCACTACCGGTAACATCGAAGCCAATCGTAAAGTCTCGCTGATCTTAATGGATTACCCAAACCAGCAGCGCTTGAAGATCTGGGCAGAAGCCTCAATTATGGAAGCCGATGAAGATTCTGCACTACGTGAACAGCTGGAGAACCCGGACTACAACGGTCAGACAGAACGACTGGTTACATTAAAGGTAGAGGCCTTCGACTGGAACTGCCCACGCCACATCACTCCCCGCTATACCGTGGATGAGATCCGCTCACTGACAAATAGCCATGAAGCAGGGCCTGATCACAAATAGAAAGCACGAGAATCTACATAACCCCTATTAGCAGGTCACAAATAATGTTGCGCCATAAAATATACTTCAAGCCTATGTTGCAATTTGTATCTTTTAACAAAGCACGTTTTAAGAATAAGGTCGATTTAACGGTTTAATAGCTTATCTTTATTTGCTTGTTGAGATAATTGATCCACCTTCACCAACGACAACCACTTTCTGCCCTGACGACGCCGCACCATAGAGTCGCTGGCTAGTCATAACTGTCTCTTCCTGCCACGTGACACCATCAAGACTAGAAGCAATTACACCATCCCCAACTGCAATATATTTCATTCCCGTCCAGTGGATACCACGCAGATTTCGAGTGATCCCATGTTCATGCCTATGCCAGCGGATACCATCGCTACTGGTATAAATATAATTCTGAAATTCCCCTATATTATGATCAAGAGCCACAAACTGCTCACCATTATAGGCAACGCTATATAGAAATTCAGTACTCTGAAATTCCTCACCGTCATTCAGTGTACGGTGATTTACCGTCCAACTTAACCCATCGACACTGGAGATCACCACATCACCATCACCACCGGTTTTATTGCCGAAACCAATAAATTCCGATCCAGTCCACAGGATATTGGTAAGCTTATATAGAAAGAACTCAGGATGCTCAACAACTGCCCAATCTTCACCATCAAGGCTTGTTAAAATCCAGTTATCTCCTACAGCCACAAAACGCGAACCTGACCAGGCAATATCATAGAGAATTTGTCTATCAGGAAACTCAGCGCTAATTTCGTGATGCGTCCATTCTGATCCATCTGAGCTACTGACAATCAACCCCTCATCCCCAACAGCAAAAAATCTATCGCCGGCCCAAATAACACGCCACAAGTATGAGCTTAGGTTTACACTTTCCTGCTCCCACACAATACCATCGCTACTGCTCAAAACTTCTGTTCCAACAGCAATGTATCGAGCACCATTCCAGACAACATCGGTCAAAGGAGAATATGAAACTGATGAACCATACTCACTTACACTGAAATCTTCATTCAACGAAATAATAGACCCCGCACTGCCAACCAGCACGATATCTTCACCGGTAAAAGCTGCCCCGTTTATATACCTGGGCGAATCGATAACGAACGACTCCCAACTCACGCCATCATAGCTCACGTGCACGGTACCAGTGTGTTGAGTTGCAATAAGTTTTGTACCCGTCCAAGTCAGGCTCGTGAGACGTTGCGTTGTTCCTGAATCCTGCACTGTCCATGAGATACCATCTGAGCTGGTGATGACAAGCCCTTCCGAACCAACGGCAACCAATTGATCGCCCGTCCAAACAACCTGTTGCGGCTGCGGTTCAATCCCGAATGCTTGAGGCTGTATATCGTGTGCAGAATTCGGATACAGAGAGGCGGTATCGATATGACTCCATGACATTCCATCCGTACTAATCGAGATATGTGGCTTTATGTTGCCTCCCACCGCCACGAACTGCTCACCTGTCCATTCGACACCCTTATAACAATCTGTATCAAGCTCACCGTCCAAGCGTAGATTCCACTCAACGCCGTCCTCACTACCGATCACTTTTTTACATCCGACTGCGATAAGCTGGTTACCATCCCACACCACGTCCTCCAGTGGAAAGATGGAGTCAATATTGGTGTCCAGTATTATCCATTCAATACCATCAACACTGCTCGCCACCAGCAGCGGTTGGCGCGTATTTCCCCCTACAGCAATAAATCGGTCACCAGCCCAGATAACAGACTTAAAGCCTCTCAACTCTCCGGAATCCTGTTGCACCCACTGCTGAGCATCCGCACTGGTCAATATGGTCCCGTTATCTCCCACGGCAACCAACAAGCTGCCATTCCAGGCCACATCGTTTAGGTTATTCCCCGAGGGTAGCGGATTACGCCACACCCAGGAATCATCTTCTTTATTTCCGCCATCACCGCCGCCGCACCCAGACATAAAAACAAATAAAATTAATAATTTCCGTAAGATACACATTGCGTCTGATTCCATGATCACTGAGTCGTCATAAAGAGATATTATTATTTTTCCGTGTCGCACACCATCCGTCACCTATTGGAAGCGCAATCAGTTCAACCACCACTGGTGCTTTTTTATCGCGCCTATCCCAAAATATGCTTAAAACGACTATTTAACAAAGGTTTTATTCAAAGTCTGATTGATCATAATGCACTAATCTATAAACAGATGCCTTTCATCCAGGCTCTGTCAGTACACTTGCTGGACATTCATACTACCTCACAGACTCAAAAAACACTCACGAGACAACCATGTCAGAGTTCATCAACAAATACCGTCGCAACCTGATACTGGGCGGCAGCGCTGCTCTACTTACTCTTCCGGTCCAGGCCAGACAGCTGTTAACCCCCCGCCAGTCAGCCGGGCCTTTTTACCCCGACCTGCCGATACTTGATGATGACAATGATCTGACGCAAATTTCGGGCGCTAAAGGCATCGCCAAAGGCGTCCTTGCTGATTTATATGGCAAAGTGATTGACATAAACGGTAATCCCCTGAGGGGAGTTCGTGTTGAGATATGGCAGTGTGACTTCAACGGCCGTTACCGGCACAGTGAAGACGATCATTCAAAACCGATGGACAGAAATTTTCAGGGATTCGGCAAAAGCATAACCGACAACCAAGGACGCTATCGCTTCCGCACCATCCGACCTGTTCCCTACCCAGGCCGTACACCTCACATCCATGCCGCTGTTTTTCGTGATGGCATGAGACCCTTTGTCACTCAGATCTATGTAGCGGGTGAAGCGCAAAACAGTGAAGATTTTCTATTTCAACGGATTCCCAGCATCCTTCGCCCGATGGTACTGGCAGATTTTCACCCCAGTGGCGATGCAATTGTTGAACTCACAGCAAACTTTGATTTTATTCTAATGGAGGGTTTCAGCTAGAACCCTGGTATCATATATCCCACTCACCAATAAATACTAAAGAGATCGCATGATGATTTCTGTAATTATCTTATTTGGGATCCTGATACTGGTTGCAGGTCTCATTATCCAGATCAGCCCGGAATTAATATTAGGATACCTAAGCGATAAACTTGAAAAACCAGGCATTCATATACTGGCTGTCGTTGCCAGACTGATTCTGGGAATACTTCTAATCAGCCAAGCGTCACTATCGAGATTCCCGTTGATCATTGAAATAGTTGGCTGGCTCTCTATTATTGCGGCAGTTGTACTTACAGTCATCGGCCGCGAGGGCTTTCGCAGGTTGATGTCCTGGGCGCTATCCATTGCAAAAACTTATGGCCGGGCTGGTGGTGCTCTAGCGACCGCTTTCGGCGCGTTTCTCATTTACGCTTTTATCTAGTCAAATCTCACAAGCAACAGGAAAAACAAAAAAACCATTCAGTATCATCACGTTAAATCAACCATAAGAAATTAACCTTATTGATTCGACAGCTGGCGGTTTTCTTGTCTAATCTTCATAACAAGCAGTGACAATACAAGGTACAGTGCAATACAACCGAATTATTCATCTTTACAACTCGGCATCGATCATCCTGGCCCTGTACACTCTATAGTCGAAGAAATATATGGTTAACATCCATGTCTGTCAGCACCGATACTGATCGCCTGAAGTTACTGGCAGAACAGAATGAACATCAGTCCTGGGTCGATTTTGGCTCAGCCAAACCGACACACCCCCTATTACATCGATACATTGTCAGCTACACCTACTCCATCGGCTGTCTTCACGAGCGGCAGGCCAAACTGATTACCCGGGCCTACCCAACCGTGATGACACAAATCTACTTTGAGTTTTATGGAGGACTGAGTGAAATCCGCGGTCAGGGGCATGGCTTTTCACAACCGGCGAACTCACATACATCTTCCAGAAGCCAGTCAACTCAAGGCATTGAAATCGCAAAGCGAACCTACATCAAACTGGGCCTAGGTCAATGGTTCGACATCTATCAGCTTGCCAGCGACAAACACTCCCGGCCGATCAAAAACCTCAAGGTCGATCTCTACCCGATAACCTTCTACGAACTCTTTCAATACGCACCTAGGGAGCTCAGCGGTGAAGACCTGCAACTGGCCGACCTTCTGGGTCAAACCACCTCCAGTTTGATGCTGGAGGAGATGGCAGCCGCCAATACGGGTCAGGCATTGATCGAGATAGTAGAGCGCTACTTCCTACAACAACTGTGGCAGCAGATCACCAAGCAGCGACTGAAAATCTGCAGCGCCTCGCCATCGGATAACAGCAATCATCATACGACTGCAGCCAAAGGTTTTACGCCCCCTCTTCCCAACCTGCAGCAGAGCCTGACCGAACAGGCACGGCACTACCAAAAGAGTGAACGCTGGCTGCAAAAGCGTTATACAGAAGTCTATGGCATGTCATTCAAACAGATCCAGAGCAACCTGAGGTTCCAACAAACCCATCAACTGCTTTGGCGGATCTTGTCGAAACGCCAGTCTATCAACTTGACTGAATTGGCCTACCGCAGCGGCTATTTTGACCAGGCACATTTCATCAAGGATTTTAAACGTTACACCGGCATGACACCCGGCCAATACCTTAAAACCAATTTTGATCAACAGAGCCAGTATCTCTGGTACTGGTAACCACCAACTCTCTCTTTCGCCTGAACAAGGGCCACTGGTATCTGATAATCACCAGGGCAAAGAGAATCAGAACAACAGTCTGAATACTCTTTGTCTGCTGTGTCATACTCAGCATCTCCTGGGATAGATTGACAACAAAGTGAAACAGTATCGCCACCAGGATACTGCGCTGATTGACATGGCACACCCAGCTGATGATCACACCCAGTACGGCGGTACTGAGATAGAAATTCAGCACATACCAGGGACTCAATTGATAGATCTCATACTGATATGAGTCCTTCACCCACAACAGTGGCAGGTGCCATGCAGACCAGAGCAGACCGAATATCAGTGAAGCAGACAGAAAGCTCCGTCCCTTCTCAAGACTCTCGAATCCATAGCCCCGCCAACCCAGCTCCTCGAAAAGAGCCGCCAGAAACAACAGTAGCAATACCGGCACAAAACCGGTGCTGAACGAAAAAGCCCCTGAAACCTGAAACTGCTCGACAGAGCCGCCGACTCCCAGCGAGATTACAATCGACAACAGCACCGAGAGGGGCATCAATATCAGTGAGAATAGAAACACCCCTGGCTTAATCAGGCTCAGACTCAGCAGACGACATTTGAAATCCCGCTGCAACGCATCCCCTGGCTGCTTCCAGATCAGCAGACCAGCAACAATGGCCGGCATCATCAAGCCCAGCAACATGGGCAGCATGTAGAAGTCCACCCAATCAGGATTGAAACTCATTACACCTCCCACACTCCAAAAGAGTCCGCTACCTGCAAATACCGCCAGAAAATATTTTTTAGTTTGGTAGTTAAATCTATCGCTCATTGTCCGCTTCCTTTTTATCACCTATTTGTTCACCATATTTACACTGAGAAACAGACTTAAAACTGGTAAAAGATACCGGCATAGAGCGTCCACTGGTCCTGCCTGGCGGTTAGCGGACTGTTATTGATTTCGTCCGTCGACCATTGATATTCAGCACTGGCAATCAGCGAGTACTCAGCATTGAAACGCTTCACGGTGTTTACCCCTGCAAACAGGTTGTAACTCTCATCCGCCTTGTAAACAGGCCGTACCGAGGTCGCCTCTTCCGGAGTCACACCAAAGTAGTAATCGGTTTTCTTGCTACTCCAGAATTCTGAACCGCCGAACCAGTTGACCATGTAGGTGCTCCCGGTGAGTAATGACCGCTCATACTCAACCCGACCGGTGAAGCCGTTGTGAGTGTCGGAAATATCGCTCAGCAGCTTGGCCTTGGCCTGACCACCGAGCAGATTTGCCTCATAGACCAAGCCAGCCTCCCAAGCCTGATCGCGATCTTGCATACCCTCCAGTGCATCACTGTCATCGCTGTCATAGCCATCGAAGGTGCGACGAATCTCCACCGCCAAACTCTGGCCCTCCCCCTGAAAGAACCGATAGCCACCATCGATCCCCTGCAGATAGAAACGGTCATAATCGGCAATCACTAGAGGAAGCAGGTAGTAATCCCGACCGACATCCTCGTAAAAACTGCTATTGGCCGAGACTACTACCCCAAGTTGCACACGCGCCTCTGCATAAAGAGAAACACTCATGGATAGAGAGAGCGAGCCCACAAGGGCTGCGAGCGTTTTCGGACTTTGTAACATGGCTTTTTCTCCTTCAATATTCGATTGATGGAAAAAGCATAAATCCGCTCTGGGGATAAAAATTGTAAAAATGCGAACGCGTGACAAATGACGAAACAGGAAATCCGGGAATAATCCCAGCTAGGGCCTGTTAACGCTAATCCAATCTATCTTGTTATGGATCAGCATTTAATAACCTGACAAACGAAACTCGTTAAAACATGCAACTTGTAAAAATTTATACAGACAGAGAATCACTGATCGACCAGCACGCCAGCCCGACGAAAGAGTATCCGTGGCATACCTTAAGTAAGGCCACCATCAGCCGCGCCACACCAACGCTTTTTGATGAGCTTTCGATTGTTTTTGATACGCCGGACGGCCAGGTCTATGTAACTGAAGTGGATCCGGGCTTTGCCCCTTTGATTGAGGCGCTCACTTTGGATAAGCAGCTTCCTGAAGACTGGTATGTACAGGTAGAAGCCGGTCGGGTATTTACCGTTTCTCTCCCAAACAGTAACTGAGGTCAGATATACGAAGAACAGGGCATTTTAGTTTGCGAGCCTGGCAATTGTAGTTTCCACATTTAACTCTCTCTACCGCCGAGAAACGCCCGCCTGGTGAGGTGTACAGGCTCGGCTTCCACAGCTTCGACACTCTGCTGTTTGCACTTGGCTTCTGCCAGGGCGAAACCATCCATCTCCACTTCACCACGCTCTTCGCCTCGCAGGATACGCCCAAGCAACGCTTCGTCATGGGGATCCGTATCCGGTTCCTCAACCTCAACCATCAGGGTTCTCATGAAGCTCTCCGCGGCCGCCACCGCATGTTCCTGGTTCATGAACTCATGCATGGGTGAATAGAGCGGATGGGTCTGACAAAGACCAATGCCGTCAATCTCATTGACCGTGAAACGGTATTCGTTGGATGGCAACCGGTGGTACTGATTGTCACCCAGTTTCAATTCCCCCCAGTCATCCGCATCACCAGGAAACAGCATCAGGTTCATCAACCAGGGGGTGATCAGGACACCGATCATGCGCCCCCCATACTCCTGGAAACCGATGGTTTCCACCTGCAACGCCGGATTGAGCAGCGGTATACCCTGCATCTGCTCTTGCTCGATCTGTTTAAAAACAGCCTCAATCTGCCGGGTCATACTGTTAACGTCTTGCATGATGTCTCCTGAATGGTTTGGTTCATGCCTTCCCCAGACCGGGGAAGTAGTGATCCACATCGATATCCTGCTCGTTACTCATCACGGCACTCAACCCATCCAACGCCTGATCGATGTGGCGGGCATCCTGCTCAGTGATCACCTCTCTGGCGGAACCGAGAAATGTCAGCAGCCAGGTGCCTGCCGGTTGCGGGCCGGTCAACATCATGTTGATCTGCTCCTCCCCATTGCGGGTCTGGCAACGGGCTACGAAGTCACCAGCCTCGATCACCTGGGCCGGGATACCTATGCACATATTTCAAGTCTCTTTTTTAGAATATTCATGCCGCAAATGGACGCAAAGTACCGCAAATGTTCGCTAATGGTGTTGTGATGAACAGGTAGTACACAGGTTATCTCCCTGCATATCATTTCAATTCAGCAAATGTAATATTTGCGGTCGTTGGCGGTACTTTGCGTCCATTTGCGGCTACCCAATTCATCCAGCCAATCCCGCTGCAGCCTCGAACTCAGCTTCCCGTTTCCAGTGCCCGCGCCCTGCTTGGGGTCGGGGTTCGAGCTCGATGCCAAGCGATGCCAGCTCATCAACCAGCATCCGCACCATCGACTTCAGCCCCTCTGAGGCTTCAGCTGTCAACCCGAGACGGTTTTCCAGGGAGTGTGGCACCATGCCGATGATCGACACCCGCTCCGGAGTCTCCCCTTTCAGGGCCAGCAATGCCAGCAGGTCGGAGACCCCCAGTTGATGGTTGGAAAGTTTGGTCTGAAAAAACGCGGGGATCTCTTCATCCGCTATGCGCACCAGACTGCCGGGCGCAGCACCGGTATTGACCGCATCGGCAATAATCAGATAGCGCGCCTTGCGCATCGGCTCGAACAGTTCCATACCGGTGGTACCACCATCGACCACTTCGACACCTTCCGGTATCAGGTAGTGCTGTTCCAGCTCCTCAACCGCCCGCACGCCGACCCCTTCATCCTGCATCAGCACGTTGCCCATACCGATCACTAGAATCTGCTCTTTTAGTCGCTCAGTCATGATTCGACTCCTGCGCTCACAGCGCCTTGACCCGCACGATCTCTTTCTGCTCGGTATCCACCATGTGGATGGCGCAGGCGATACAGGGGTCGAAAGAGTGAACGGTGCGCAGCACTTCCAACGGCTTCTCCGGATCGGCGACCGGATTATCCATCAGCGAGGATTCGTAGGGGCCGATCTCATCGTTGGCATCCCGTGGACCCGCATTCCAGGTACTGGGTACCACCGCCTGGTAGTTCTTGATCTTGCCATCTTCAATCACCACCCAGTGGGAGAGCGTGCCCCGTGGCGCCTGATGGAAGCCGACCCCTTTGACCTCTCCTTTGGGGAAAACCGGCGCATTGAAGGTATCCACATCACCGGTACCCACGTTGTCCACCAGCTTCTGCCACTGATCTTTGAGGGTATCGATCATCACCGCGCACCGCACCGCCCTGGCCGCATGACGACCGATGGTGGAGTTGACGGCCGCCAGCGGAATGTCGGGATTTTGCGAAACCGTCTTCAGGGTATCCATCGCCTGGTTGAGGTACTTGGTATAGCCGTCGTGGCCGGTGGCCACACCAACCAGTACGTCGGCCAGCGGCCCGACTTCGGCCCGCTTGCCGTAGAAGGTGGGTGCCTTGACCCAGGAGTACTTACCCTCGTCCTGGAAGTCAGTGTATTGCGGCTCGGTTTCGCCAACCCAGGGGTGGAGCGCATCACCACCCTCATACCAGGCGTGTTTGGCACTCTCCGCCACACCGTCCCTGAAGTAGGTGTCACCGAAGGTGGTGATCGGTTTGAGGCTGTTGATGTCGCCGTTTTCGATATAGCCACCAGGCAGATCGAACACCGTACCCTTGGTATCCTGAGGGCAGTCCGGCACGGTCAGGTAGTTGTTGACGCCACCGCCGATGCCCGCCCAGTCGAGATAGAAGGCGCCGATCGCCGGCACATCCACCAGATAGGTGGATTTGACGAACGGCTCCAGCTTGTCGATGAAGCCTTTGATCAGCATCAGGCGTTCGATGTTGAGCACCGAAGGGGCATCATGGCTGATCGAGTTACTTACTCCACCAACCGCCACATTCTGGATATGGGGGCTCTTACCGCCCAGCACCGCAACGATCTTGTTGGCGTAGTTCTGCACATCCAGAGCCTGCAGATAGTGGGCGACCGCCAACAGGTTCACTTCAGGCGGCAATTTCATCGCCGGATGTCCCCAGTAACCACTGGCAAAGGGACCGAGCTGACCGCTGCCGACAAAGGTCTTCAGCCGCTCCTGGACCGCCTTCATCTCATGAGGACCATTGAGCGACCAGTCAGAGAGACTCTCTGCCAGCTTGGCGGTAGCCACCGGGTCGGCATCCAGCGCCGAGACCACATCCACCCAGTCTACCGCCGAGAGGTGGTAGAAGTGGACAATATGGTCCTGTACCGCATGGGCGGTCTGGATGATGTTTCGGATCAGCTGCGCATTGACGGGAACCTCCAGATCAAGCGCATTCTCTACCGCTCTCACTGAGGTGATCGCATGAACCGTAGTACATACCCCACAGAATCTTTGGGTATAGGTCCAGGCTTCTCGAGGGTCACGGCCAACCAGGATCTTCTCTATGCCGCGCCACATCTGACCGGAGGACCAGGCCTTGCTGACCTTGCCGTCATCCACCTCTACATCGATGCGCAGATGACCTTCGATACGGGTTATCGGGTCGACAGTAATACGTGTTGTCACAATCAAATCTCCTAATCGGTATTACGCAGTTTTTGCGTCGTGTAGCACGGGGAATTTTTTTACGATGATCAGGTAAGCCATGATCTCAATGGCCACCATACCGGCGGTTACCATGATCTCCGGGGTGGAGGGGAAGTAGCTGTAACCCGGGCCCGGATCATAAGTAATGAGAAACGCATTAAAGCGATAGAGTGCCCCGGCAAACAGCATGGAAACCGATGCCCAGAGCAACAGCGGACCATGGCCTCGTCGTTTTTCAGACATCAACACCACCAGTGGAAAGACAAACAGCGTCGTCTCGAGGAGAAACATCAGACTCCCCAGGTCACCGGCGAAGATCAAACCCAGTTTGCCGTTCACCGCAATCTCACCAAAGCGGAACAACAGATAGGCGCCGATCAGCCCCATGATCGCTTTGCCCAGGCCGGCCAGTATCGGCGTCTCACTGGGGCGACGGAAACCGACACTGCTGAAGGAGGCTTCAAACACCACCACCGCAAAGCCCATGGTAAGCGCGGTGAGAATCGCCAGCAGCGGTTGCAGGTGCAGCGACTGCCATAGGGGATGTACCTTGTAACCCATGGCGATCAGCATCGACCCCAGAGAGGATTGATGCATGGTCGGCAGCAGCACACCCAGGGCGATAAAGAAAAACAGCACTTTGTTGAGCGCCTTCACAGCCCCTTTGGCGCCAATCTTCTCCAGAAAGGCGGGAGCGAACTCGATGCAGAGCACCAGGATATAGGTGGCGACGCAGAGTCCGACCTCCAACATCACTGAGTTGAAGTTCATGTGCCAGGGGGTGAAGATGTTATAGAACTGCCACCAGCGACCCATATCGATCATGGCGCCGATACCACCCAGACCGTAGCCGAGCAGACTGGCGAGTATCGCCGGCCGGATCAGTGGATGATACTTACCCTTGTTCATCACATAGACAGTGATCGCCAGAGCGTAGCCGCCACAGGCCAGGGCGGTGCCCACCACCACGTCGTAGACCACCCAGATACCCCAGGCGTAGCCGCCGTTGATATTGGTCACAGGTCCCATGCCGTAGATAAAGCGCTGCACCAGGAAGTAGGTGCCGATCAGCGCCACCACACTCAACACCAGAAACGGGAAGGTAATCACGGGCCGCTTGAGCGGTTGGTAAGCACTCATGATTCGCCTCCATCTTCATCTTCAGTATTGCGTTTTACGATATAGGTGAGCCCGGCAAGGGCTACCGCCGGCAGGGCCAAATAGCTATAGAGGGTGTGTTGCACGGTCTCCGAGATAGAGGCGTAAGAGCGCTCCTCCAGCGGTGGCATACCCAGCTTGTCAAACGGGATTGATGAGACGTGCAAAACGTTGGTGCCACCCGCCTCCTTCTCGCCCCAGATGTGGTTCTGATAAGCGGGCACCACCTTCTCATGGTGACTTTCAGGCTTACGCACATCTCCACGCGGGTAGTTGTAGATCTCGCCCGGCTTTAGAGTCATGCGACGTTTGGCCTCTTCAAGCAAGGCCTTGCGGGAACCGAACAGCGTGGCGCCGGTCGGGCAGACCTCGGCACAGCCGGTCATCTCTCCTTTGTCGATGCGGCCCACCCCCTCCTGGTTACACATCTGGCATTTGTGGATCTCGCCAAATGGGTTGTCGTAATCGAACTGGGGTACGTTGTAAGGACAGCCCACCATACAGGTGCGGCAACCGATACAAGCATCCGGATGATGGGTAACGATGCCGGTCTTGGGGTCACGACGCATGGCGGTCACCGGACAGACCGAGACACAACCCGGATCCACGCAGTGCATACAGCTGCGCTTCTCGAAGGCGTAACCGTTTTCCGCCGCATCCTTGATACTCGCCTCACCCTCCCGATAGACCTTGATTACATTCAGGGTCTCATGGGAAAGATCCCGAGCCGCATCCCAATAGGTCTCATCGCCCAATGGAGTGGGCGGCATACCATTGACCTCTTTGCATTTACTCACACAGGCCTTGCAGCCGATGCAGAGGGTCGAGTCGAACAACATGCCGATGGCTTCCTCCGCCGGCTCCAGATTGCCCCGACCCTGCGCAGCGCCAGTACCCATCAGGGCTGCACCACCAAGGGAGGCTTTGAGAAAATCTCTGCGTTTCATTTCCGCTCCCCCTACTCCCCATCCTGCTCTTTCTTATCCAGCTTCTTTGACGCCATCGCAGTGGCGCCCACCGCCAGGCCGACAGCGACGCCGGTAATCGCCGCCGCACCGGCTGAGATAGGCTCATTACCTTCTCGGTCATCAATGGAGGGAAACATGTTGGGCGGGGTATGGGTCTTCACATCCGCCAGGCTGAACAGGGGCTTGTTGAACCCGACCCCACCTTCGGAACAACCAAAGCAGGGGTGCCCCACCCCAACCGGCCAGACACCGCCGCCCACATTGTTGTATTCCAGCGTGGGGCAGTTGTTATAGGTCTCTGGTCCTTTACAGCCGAGTTTGTACAGACAGTAGCCTTTACGGTGTCCTTCATCACCAAACTCCAGCGCGAAACGTCCCGCATCGAAGTGGGGGCGACGATAACAGTTCTCATGAATCAGACGACCATACGCCCACTTTGGACGCCCCTTTTCATCGATCGGCGGCAGCTTGCCGTAGGTGACAAAATAGAGCACCGTGCCGATGAAGTTGGCCGGATTGGGAGGACAACCGGGGATGGTCACCACGGTTTTCCCTTCGAGCAGTTGGGGCGCACCCACCGCACCGGTAGGATTCGGCGCTGCCGACTGAACACCTCCCCAACTGGCGCAGGAGCCGAAAGCGACAATTGCCGCCGCGTGTTCCGCCGCCTCGTGGGTGATCTCCACCATGGTCTCACCACCGATTTTGCAGAAGATGCCGTCACTGGCCACCGGGATAGCCCCTTCCACCACCAGCAGGTATTTACCCTGATTCTCTTTCATGACCTGCTTCTTGATATCTTCCACCTGATGCCCGGCACCGGTATCGAGGGTCTGGTGGTAGTCGAGGGAGATGAGATCGAGAATCAGATGTTCCAGGGAGGGCTGCTCAGAACGCAGCAGGGACTCACTGGGACCGGTACACTCCTGGCCATGCAGCCAGATCACCGGCGGACGCCGCTTAGGGTCAGCCACTGCTTCGGCCATCGCCATGGCAGCACCGGAAGGTAACCCCAGAGAGGCCGCCACCCCGCTGCAGAACTTGAGAAATGTCCGGCGGGAAACACCAAGGCGCCTCTCCACTGCTGAAAAATCGAAATCGCTCTCTGCCATCATCGGTCTCCAGGGAATCAATAAGATCGCGCTGATCCTCACCAGTCGCGTGTAAAACCCCCACAAAACCGCAAATTTTATGCCGTTATATTTTTAGCTTTAATAAACAGGGATTTAGTAGAGAGCGAGGAAGACCAAAACCTGGAGAAGTGAAAGGTTATTATCCAAAACACCCGGCATTGTGATAACCATCTTTTCACCCACACGGATATCTTTCAGTTTCCCAGCAAAGCCTATCCAGAGTCTGTTACCCCAAAACCAGCTAGCCCGGTTGTGGCCGAAAAAAGCCAATCAGAGCATGAGGAGAGAGAACTGGTTAATCCAAATGAACGACGAGCTATGCAGAGCGGTACTTTCTTAGCCCACCCGCCAATCTTCAACTATGGGGTTGTTTGGGCCGCAATATCCCAACAGCTTCAAGGGTGGTTATTGAAATAGGTCTCATATGGCCTTTTCTTAGACCAACTGACACCTTGATCATGAGTGACTTGAACGTCCCTGTTACCACAATAGAGTTGGATGTGGTTTGCCTCCTCATCAAGGATTGCCATCTTGCTGCAGAGATTGGTTGGGACTTCTCTCACTGTCCACTGTTTGGTTGAGAGTGACATAAAGTGGAGCTCATCATGCAGTATTTCAGTTTTTTCGGGGCCGATAAACAGCATACCCGCCTTCTCTTCAACCTGCGTGATATTGTTGACTGATTTTGGTAAATCTAATATTTGATGCTGTCTTTGCTCATAGTCTGCATAGACCAGTGGACCATCACTGTGTTTTTCAAAAACATAGTAACCCTCTTTACCGAGATAGATACCAAAACTATCCATGTTTATCGGCTTATAATCGCTTCGTTCGATAGGCTTTTCTCTGAGCACACCTTCATATTGTGACCAGCTTTCTCCATTGTCATAACTGACATGGAAACGCCTGGAGTCATCAATCAACAGGATCCCAGCCTGGCCGAATGGTGAGACACTATTGATCGGTGCCGCATCCGAGAGGGTATACCATTTAATGGTATCGTTATCGAGTAACAGGATGGTCTCTTTTGAAACAATACAGACGGCACGGCTACCGCTGACACCGCAATCAGACAGATCGGCCACAGTGTGAGGGTTATAAATCCTGCGGATATGGGCTTTACCCTTATTGTCTCTTGAGATTCGGGCTAAGGTTCCAGCATTTCCGGTAACGATCAAATCATTAGTATGGTCATATTGCCACGGCTTGCTGTCGATTTTCTGTTTGGCGATAAATGCGCGCAGTTTGCTTAACTCCTCATGGGTCATCGTTTGCTCGAATCCCTGGATGAACTCTTTGTTTTCGAGGGAATTGAACATTTCATGATGCCGCTCTTCCAAGAAGGTAGTCAGTTCTACTGTATTGTCCAGCCTATGAGTGGCAAAACTACGATCCCCCCTCTGTTTGAGATGCTCGATTTCAATCATGCCGAGATTGGTCGCCCTACCACGCTCAATCTTAAATTTAATTTTCAAAGGATAATTGACATATCGATTCGATGAGTAGGTACCATAGGGTGTAGAGAAAGAAGAGCCACCATCACTGCGCTGCAATCCTTCCAGGGTATATTCACCTGGCGCCAACGGTACAATTAACGTATTCGCACGAACACCACCGATATGATATCTGGTGACGATATTTGGTTTTCTGGGCTTGGAAGAGGCATTTTCTTCTGACTCGAACTCCACATGATCATAGCTGATCAGAGGATCAGAGTAGCTAACCTCCGGCCAGGTAGCAGAAGAGATCTGGCCGACAAGTAAACCACTTGTACCAACATCATCCGGCAGCATCACTAACGGTGAGGCGCAGCCGGTCAGCAGGATAATAAGTGCGAAAAGAGTGGGGAGTGGTGATTTCCTTATCCAGATCATGTCCGTAAGATTTTTTAATTAAACACAAGCAAAAAATATCACTTAATATAAATCAAGTAAAGTAACTAACCTGGTCTTGTATACACTTAATTCCCAAGATCAATCGGGCTATAAAATTATATTACCCGCTGATCTCATGGATTTTTGCCGTTACAAAGGGATTAAAAGTGCATAATATAAAAGCTCGTGACCAGACTTACCGCAAGCTGATCGAATCCGCATGATGAATAACGCTCATAAAAGTGGATTGGCTATGAAAAACACAGAAAAGTCTCTCATTCAACAGATGAGAATCACCGACGTTGAGATCATCAATCGTAAAAATCTGTTTGCAATCTCCTCAACGGATGTAGAGCATCTCAAGAAGGCGAAACCCTACATTGAAACCGAGCTGAACGCTATCATCGAGACCTTTTACGAGTACCAGACCGAGGTACCCGATATCGCTCTACTCATCGGAGATGCGGACACACTGAGCAGGCTGCATAATGCACAAAGGGCCTATATCTCCGATCTTTTTTCAGGTTTTTATGACATCGAGTATGTGAATAATCGTCTACGTATCGGTATGGTTCACAAACGCATAGGCGTTGAACCGAAACTCTACCTGGCAGCTATCATGACACTCAAGCAGTTACTCATCACTCATGTTAGAAAGACGGTACCTGCGGCTAACGATCCGGACGCCGTGATTGAGGCGCTGGAGAAGTTGTTGATGTTCGACGTATCCCTTGTCTTCGATACCTATATCCGCAGCCTGATCTCCGAGATCGAAATCGCCAAAGACAAAACCGAACAGTATGCCAGCGCCCTTGAAGAGAAGATCAAAGAGCGCACCAAGCAACTCGAACGGCTTTCAAGAACAGACCCGCTTACCGGACTGCTGAACAGACAGCATTTCGATGAAATACTGACACAGGCAGTGCGGGCTGCACAAAGAAGAAAAGAGCCCATCACCCTAGCCTATGTCGACATCAACGATTTCAAAGCCATCAATGACACACAGGGCCATCGACGGGGTGACGAAATACTTCAGAGAGTCGCCATCGCCTTAAAGAACAGCAGCCGCACTGATGACTTTTGTTTTCGTTACGGTGGTGATGAGTTTTGCATTATCATGCCGAACTGCAGAAAACAGGAGGCCAATAGCGCCTGGGAAAAACGACTGCATGAATCACTGGCACAACAGACGGACAACCCTAACCTGAGTATCGGCTATGCCCAGACCGGCCCGGATGAATACATGACAACTGAGCAATTGCTCCAACTGGCGGATGAGGAGATGTATCGGGCCAAAAAATTGGCGAAAACAAGCTCTGATTCTTCAATCTAATCATACGCATCCATAATCTTTCTCTCTTTTTAGTAGCTGACAGAAAATCCTTTAAAACCCATAAACAAGGTAATTCGATTAATTTACCAGGTCCGATCTAATACTCTGATTGCTAGGGAAGGCTCTTGCTGGCTGCTTGGCAAACACGATCAACCCACCATCGTTTTCTTATTCAATTTCTCCACATTTAAAACCAACGTCGTTTAATAGAAATCCTAAGATGTTATTTTAAAACATCTTATTAAATTACCTCAGACTTCACTAAAGTAATATCTAAGAACAACGCTAACAAACAACACAAACCAAGATAATTTTAAGGGCCAGGGAAAATGCAGGACCTAATCAACGACCTATCCATCAAAGTCAAACTCTTCAGTATCGCTCTGATTTTAATGTCACTTATGATTCTGAGCTCGGGATATGCCTTGAAAGTCATGAATCAAGTTGCCGACGAACTTGATTCCATTGTCAATGTTGATATCCCTTTGATCAATATCATAACGAAAATCACTGAAAACCAGCTGGAACAAACCCGCTACTTCGAGCGCTTGTTACGCTATGCGAATCTACAACATGAGCCGGCTGAATCGGCTCAAAAGGTCGATAAAAACAAAGCACAGTTCAATCAATATGACCGTATCATCAATGAGCAAATTTCAACGGCAATACAACTGTCGAAACAGGGCGCACAAACGACTTCCAACCAGGATAAACGCTCTGAAATGGCCAGTATTGAAGCGTCCCTGAATAAAATAGCCAACGACTACGAGAATTTTAAACAGCATGCAAATACTATTATCAATCTCCTCACGGCAGGACAGTTGAAAGAAGCGGACAAATTAGCCGAGGCAATAGAACAAGAAGAAGATAAACTGATTAATCAAACAGAATCCCTACTCCATGATGTAGAAACTTTCACTGAGGAAGCCGGCCACCGAGCCGCCGAGCATGAACATGCAGCAATTACCACACTGATGGCCCTCGCTGCACTCTCTCTGCTTGTCGGAATTTCCGTAAGCTGGCTTCTCTCCAAAAATATCACAAAACGTGTCTCATACTCAGTTGAACAGTTGCAGACCATCGCCTCTGGTAATCTGACAAACGAGCTGGAGGTTAGTGGACGTGACGAAATCGGCAAACTTCAGCAATCGATGTTGAGTATGCAACAGCGCCTTCGTGACATGATCAGGCAGATCACTGACACCACAACCCAACTCTCTACCACGGCTGATGAAGTTGCAACCATCACCACTCAGACCAACGACAACATTCAGCAACAGCAATCGGAGACGGAACAGATCACCACAGCAATGACCCAGATGAGCGCTACCGTGGGGGAAGTCACCTTAAACATAGGAGCCACTTCCGACGCTGCAAGTGACGCCAACTTTCAAGTCAAAAACGGCCAGGAGATGGTCACCAATGCGCGCAACGGCGTCAACAAGCTGGGTGAACAGATTGAAACCAATGCCACACTTATCGCTGAACTCGAGCAAAACAGTGAAAACATCGATTCTGTTCTGGAAGTGATAAAGAGCATTGCCGAACAGACCAATCTGTTGGCGCTCAATGCGGCCATCGAGGCTGCCCGTGCCGGTGAGCAGGGACGGGGATTTGCCGTGGTAGCGGATGAAGTTCGCACCCTGGCAGGACGGACTCAAGATTCCACCAGCGAAATCAACCAGATGATAGAGATTCTACAGACCAATTCGGCCACTGCCGTTGAGGCCATGGAGATCAGTCGACAACAGGCCTCTGCTGTTGTCGAACAAGCACAAAGTGCGGATACCGCACTGCAAGCCATCGCCACCTCTGTTGCACAGATCGATCAAATGAGCAGTCAAATCGCTACGGCCGCCGAGGAGCAAAGCTCGGTGACTGAGGAGATGAGCCGCAATATCGACCATATCAATAGTATGGCGACGCAGAATGCCAGTGGATCTCAACAGACCTCCGCCGCTGGCGAGGAGCTCTCGCGTATGGCCACATCACTTCAACAGATGGTAGCGGCGTTCCGCGTTTAATCGACCAATCGTTCCAACGGTAACTATGGATGTGATAGTTCATCCATAGTTACTCACACAGCCCGTAACTGACAACCCATCCCTGATAGCACGAGCTGCCTAACAACTAAGGGTTGACCTGTCTATGACTTCATAGTTGAGACTCTCGACTGATGGCTGCCAGCCATCGTGTCAAACTCAACCTTGGAGATTATCAGAATGAAATCAAATCATGTTACTAAAAACCAATGGATTGAACTCTTCCAAGCCATTGGACTTACTGAGTCTAAAATGAAGCAGTGGCACCAGGAGTTCGAGCGCAGATATCCGGACGGTCATCAGGAATTTCTTGAATGGATCGATATTTCCGCTGAAGAAATCAATACGATACGCTCTCAGTAGTTCACTCTGCACATGGAATGCCCCAACCATAACTGGCATTCCATGTGCCTTAATTTGGAAATCAGATCATGCTTACAGTTGGTCAGGTTGCAAAACGTTATCAACTATCCAGGAGCACTCTGCTCTATTACGATAACAAAGGCGTACTCAAACCTAGCGGCAGAAATCATGCCAACTACCGGGTATATTCAAACGAAGATATCAGCAAACTCGAGCGAATTATTCTTCTCAGGAACGCCGGCATGTCACTTGCCGATATTTCTCTTTTAATCGACAAGAGTCTCGATGAAATTGAAAGCGCGCTGGAGAATCGCCTCTTCTGCATCAATAAAGAGATCCAGACCCTAAGAAACCAACAACAGGTGATCATCAACCTGATCAGCAAGCGGGACAATATTGATAAAACCCGTATCGTTACAAAAGAGAGATGGGTTGAGATGTTACGCACCGCCGGACTCGATGAAGTTGGTATGTGGCAATGGCACAGCGCATTTGAAACCTCTTCACCAGAGGCACATCAGGACTTCCTTGAATCCATCGGCATCACTAAAGCAGAGATCGAGACGATTCGAAAAAAATCCAGATCGGCACGCAAACCCTGACTTCTGTAAGGCTTTTATACAAGACCTGGCAGTCAATCAGGCACCATAATCGTTCTCTCCACTCACACAAACCATAAGGCATCCTGCCTATCGCCATGAACAACACGCTGCAGAACAACAAAGACAACGCCATCAGCTTTTACCGGATGGCCTACCAGGGCGATCCCGCCAAGGCCGTGGAACTCTATGTCGGTGATCAATATATACAGCACAACCCATTGGTCGGTAACGGCAAACAGGCCTTCATCGACTATTTCACCGAGATGGCAAACGCCTATCCAGAGAAAAGCATTGAGTTTGTCAGAGCCGTTGCTGAAGGTGATCTGGTTGCTTTGCACACCCATCAGACCTGGCCCGGTGATCAGGAGTATGTCACGATGGACTTCTTTCGTTTCGATGGGGATGGGAAGATCGTTGAGCACTGGGATTCCATTCAGCAAATTCCGGATGAAACGAAGAACGGAAATCCGATGTATTGAGGGCCGCCCATTGAGCAGCAGGTAGCGCTTTTCAGTACCCATTCAGAAGGGCTGGTTGATTGGATAGTGCTCACAGCCACCTTGATCGGGTGGACTATCAATTACTGTAGAGATTCACTTCAATCCGCTGGTTTTGTGCTGCCACATCATTCCACTCACCGGCCGTTGAGGCTTCGTAGGCGGCCGGATAGGGTATCAACGGCTCCTCGAAACCGTTACTGAATAGTATGATCTCAACCGCGCCACCACTCCTGGCCAGCTCCACGTTGATGTAGTTGGCGAAGGCGACTGACTGATCGTTCAACCACTCATTGTTGCCACGGTTATCGATCGCATAGACACAGTCACTCAGCGCCATTTCACTCGGTGCGAGAGCAAGCTCACCCGCTGCATTTTTACGCAAACAGAAGTTACCGTGGTTAGCCCTCAATTCCAGAGTACCCTCAAAGCCCGACTCTTTCAGCTGGCCCACCAGTTCCGACAGCCAGAGCGCCCGCTCATCATCAAATGGGCGCTCCCCATAGGCATATTCTGCACCCTGATTGGCCGCCCATTCGATCAACTTCAGCGGCAGCACGATTTCTGTCTGTGGCTCCTCAACCACAGCTTGTACCGGTGAATCAAATTTGGCTGAAAGCTGCTCGATCTTGTTGTTCTGTTCCGCAACCATCTCCTTCAGCTCACTGCCACTCTCTACAGACTGAGGAAACTCCTGCCCAAAGAGGGCCAGATAGAGCAGCGCAGCGGCTACCAGGGTAAACACACCACCCAACAGGCCGCCGAAAAATGCACGGGAGCCACGGGCACTCTGCTCCTCCTGCATGGCTTCCAATTCATACATTTCGCTGTGTAGCTCAGCAAACTGCTTATCGAGTCTCTGCTGCAACCGCTCTTCAGACATGCTCTGCTCGCGGCGGAAAAATCGCTTCAGTGACTCCCCGGCAGAGAGGCTCTCCTGGAAGCTTTCCAGAGGCAACCCAACCATTTCCACTTTGGCGGGTTTATGACGCTCATGGTCGCTGATCGGGTGAACATTATCCGTGCGTACGTGACGACGCACAGGATCCAATCCCTCGTTCTTGAAGTCGTGTACCAGGGAGTCCTGTTCCGGCATCAGATGCAGACTGCTGAGAACATCCTCAAAATCCTGTGGTTCAAGCTGTTTTGGCAACACCCCGACAGCCCCCAGAGCCCTCGCCTGGCTGAGCGCCAGTCCTCCCTCTTTGGAGGTATACATCATCACCGGGATAACTGCGGTATTTGGATTGGACTTGATGACTTTAAGCGCCTGAAAGCCATCCATGCCAGGCATCTCATAATCCATAAAAATCGCATCCGGTGCATTTTCATAGAGATAATCGATGGCTGCCGCTGCAGACTCTCTCGCATCTACGGCGATGCCATATTTTTGCAGCTTGCTAGAGAGCACTTGCCGAGCGGTTTTCGAGTCATCGACAATGAGTGCTTTTTTTGTCAGAGATCCCGTCACGACGCCAACCCTTTCCCCTGTTGTTTCTAGGTATGCTATTTCAGCAAACTACATGATAATCCTTACAACAAGCCGACCGTTTTGAACGTCGGCCCGATTACTCAACTATATCCGACATAAACCATTAGAGGAAATATTCCTATGGAAACCTTAACACAGGAAAAGTGTGAGGCCTGTCGCGCTGACGCACCAAAAGTTAGCGATCAGGAGCTCGCTGAGCTGATTCGCGCCATTCCGGATTGGAATATCGAGGTTCGGGACGGTGTCATGCAGTTGGAGAAGGTCTTTCCCTTTAAAACCTTTGTAACTGCATTGGATTTCACCAACAAGGTAGGCATTCTGGCCGAAGACGAGGGCCATCACCCGGCCCTGCTGACCGAATGGGGGAAAACCACCGTCACCTGGTGGTCCCACAAGATCAAAGGCCTGCACCGCAACGATTTCATCATGGCGGCGAAGACCGACCAGCTCTACAGTGGATAGGCAGGAAAAAGAGGGAAGAAGCCCGCAAATGAACGCGAATAAACGCAAATAGGGTTATTTACCGGCTTGGCCTGGAACTCAAAACCATACTTCGTATTGAGACCAGTTGGCGCAAAACAGACGCTAAGTTTGGTGAAGGATACACCCCCGGGCACAAACCCTATCCCGATTCGCGGCCCTTATTTGCGTTCATTAGCGTTCATTTGCGGACTAACAACATCAAAAAAGGCGCGGCAAAGCCGCACCTCTTCGAGGGATGATCAGGAGAGAGCGTCCTTCATCTGCTGCTCCTGCTTCTGCTTGTGCAGCTCGATCTCCGCCTTTTTGCGCATCTCGAGAATATCCTTACGCTCTTCGACGCGTTTCTCCACGGCATTATCCTTGACCGGAATGGTGACGTCGCCGAACAGCACCTGTTTCAACAGCCTGACGCCAAACTGCATCAGTGCCAGATCCTCTTTCTCCACCGTCTCATAGAAGGAATCTTCCATATCGTAGGAGGCCTTGAATGAGTCAGCCAGGACAAACCGGCGCAACCGATCCACATCGTAGGAACACATGAAAAAGAATTGCAGGCTGGTGTCGGAGGGGCGACCGATGGTGGGGCCGGCCGATTTCTTCTTCAGCATCAGCTGCAGCCACTCCCGGTTGATCTGGTCGTAAAGCTCGACCTCCTGCTCTTTCCGATAGTCGTCTACGGCGATCTCCCGGTCCTCTTCGTGGCCTTTACAGTGATCCTCACGGATCAAAAAGTAGCGGGCCTCGTCTTCACTGGCGTTTGCCTCCTTCATCGACATATGGCCGATTGGGTAGTAACGGCAGGCGGTCGGGCGATCCTTGTAAACACTGCAACCCTCTTCGGTAACAAACTTGCAAGCACCGTCATTGTCGGTACGCAGTTTCACGCCCGGAACCCCATCCTTGTCCATCTCGAAAGGGACCGTGTGATTTTTGAGGAATTCTGTGGCGCTCATGTCCAGGTTATCTTTTAGCCTCAAAATATCATAGGGCGTCAATTGGATATCCGCATGCTTGCAACACTCATTGAAGCAGGAAATTCCCTTATGACACTTAAACTTTATCGTGGCGCCCGGCTCCAAAACCGCCGGTACAAAACTGCTTTTAAAGGGAATGTCGAATTTTTCACTCATCATTGGCCTCCGATATCTGTATCGGCTGGTTCGCGGCATATCCACTTTAGGATACGGCGAAATATACTGTACAGCACCCATACTCTTGGGCAGTAACAGAACTCCGGATAGTCAGTCCGGTAATAACTGATCGATCAGTCATCTGTTTATCAATGTTCTGGCAATTCTAGCAAAAATCCGTTCAACACATTTTTGCCAGACAATACTCCTAAGACAGAAAAAGCCCGGACGCCACAAGGACGCCCGGACTTTTTTAAGCCCTACGGCTGCCAGCTATTACTTGAACAGCTTGGCTTTGTCGACGATGTCGACATGTGCGCGTTTGAAGCATTTGTAGGTCTTAGTCTCTTTGTCGTAGACAGAGTTCACGAAGCACTTCCAGTTCTCTTCGTCGACAAAGTTCTTATCCATGCGGTAGTAGAAACCAGGATAACGAGACTCTTGACGGAACTGAATGTGTTTCATGTGAGCTTCAGCAGTCAGGATACGGTGATAGTTCTCCCAAGCACGCAGCAGCTCGTGGAGGTCTTTCGCACGCATCTTGAGCGCATCTTCTTTCAGCATTTCCAGCTTCTGCTCAGCCAGGTCCAGCATGTGCTCGTTGGTGGTGTAGTAGGTAGCAACACCGGCAACGTACTCATCCATAACCTTCTGCAGACGGAACTGCAACATGCGAGGAGTGATGTAGTTGGGGTTAACATCGATCGCAGTGGTGTAGTCCTTGTGCTCAAGGTAGTTACGGACCGGACGGTAGATCTCTTCGATCAGGGTATCAACATCGGTGTCCAACTCAGGAGTGAAGTCCTTGTTGTCCATGACGTATTTCACCATCGCCTTGGCAGCCATACGGCCTTCAGCGTGTGAACCGGAAGAGAACTTGTGACCGGAAGCGCCCACGCCGTCGCCAGCGGTGAACAGACCGGAAATGGTGGTCATGCCACGGTAGCCCCAGTTCCAACCTTTAGGCAGGTGCTCTGGTACGCCGGCTTCGGTCTCTTCGGTAGGCGCACCCACATCGTCAGGACCGGAAGTCCAGATGCCGCAGCAGCCTGAGTGAGAGCCCAGCAGGTAGGGTTCGGTAGGCATCAGCTCAGAGTTTTTCTTCTCCGGCTCGATGTTCTCACCGGCCCAGATACCGCACTGACCGATACACATATCCAGGAAGTCTTCCCAAGCCTCGGCTTCCAGATGCTTAACCTCACGAGGAGACAGGGTCTCACGCAGGTTGGCAAGCGCGGTGACGGTGTCCATCCAGATCGGGCCACGGCCTTCACGCATCTCTTTCAGCATCAGGTGGTTACGCAGGCAGGAAGCCGGAACGGCAGCCTGGCCGTAAGGAGGATAGTCGTCCAGCATCTCCTTGTTGCGATCCATGTAGACTTCACCGAAAGCGTTGGTAGCTTTGGATTTGAACAGCAGGAACCAGGCACCGACAGGACCGTAACCGTCTTTGAAACGGGTCGGTACGAAGCGGTTTTCCATCATGGTCAGCTCAGCGCCGGCTTCGGCAGCCATGGCGTAGGTGGAACCAGCGTTCCAAACCGGGTACCAGGCACGGCCCTGACCTTCACCCACTGAGCGGGGACGGAAGATGTTTACACAACCACCGGCGGCCAGCAGGATCGCTTTTGCCTTGAAGATGAAAAGCTTGTGCTCACGAACCGAGAAACCGACCGCACCGGCGATGCGGTTGGGATCGTTCTTGTCGTTGACCAGCTTGACGATGAAGATACGCTCCTGGATGTTGTCCATGCCCAGGGCTTTCTTGGCGGCTTCAGCGACGATCCACTTGTAGGATTCGCCGTTAATCATGATCTGCCACTTACCGGAACGTACGGGCTTGCCGCCGTCTTTCAGAGGCGTCATGCCTTTGGAACCATCGTGACGCTCACCGTTCTCATCGGTCTTCCAGATCGGCAGGCCCCACTCTTCGAACAGATGTACGGACTCGTCGACGTGGCGGCCCAGATCGTAGGCCAGGTCGTCACGGGTGATACCCATCAGGTCGTTGGAGACCATGCGGGCGTAATCGGCGGGATCCTGCTCGGAGCCGATGTAGGTGTTGATAGCGGACAGACCCTGGGCAACAGCGCCAGAGCGATCCATAGCAGCCTTGTCGACCAGCTTGACTTTGATGTCGGCACCAGCGGCCTGCACCCAAGGACCGATCTCATAAGCGGCGCCACTACAGGCCATACCGCCGCCGATCAGCAGGATGTCTACCTCTTCTTGGACGACTTCCGGATTTCCGAATTCAGCCATTTCATATACCTCGAATTATCTATATTCCTGAATAATCTGTCTGAATCCGGCTCACTTGCGGATCAGTTCACTGGCATCACCGGCGCGGTAGCCGTTCTGCTCGTTGTGATTGAAGAAACCGGGCTCGCCGATCTTCGCCATATCAGCGGCAGGCTTGCCGCCGTAAGGATCGATGGAACCCTCAGGAGTGGTGCGGATCGGGAACTTGAAGCGCTTCATGGTGCCGTTGCGGAACTTGATGGTCCACATGATGGAATCGGTACCGCGCAGAGGCTGTACGGAAGCGCCCAGGGGCACGATATCGGCGTAAGGACGCGCTTCGATCGCCTGCTGAGGACAGATCTTGATGCAGGAGTAGCACTCCCAGCACTGCTCAGGCTCCTGGTTGAATGACTTCATGGCATGACCGGTTTCTGAGCCGTCTTTATCCAGCTTCATCAGGTCATGGGGACAGATGTACATGCAAGCTGTCCTGTCCTGGCCTTTACAGCCATCGCACTTCTCAGTACGCACAAATGTAGGCATGGTGTTTTTCTCCTAAGGGTTTCACTGCAGTGATTCAGCCGCCGCAGTCTGCCACGGCTTTGAAGCACAACCGGATACGCCCGGTGTAGTTCATTTTAATTCTATCCAGGCCCGCACTAACGTAGCGCGGAACCGTGATTCGAACCCGATTCAGCCAGACCACATTGCCAGGCACTCCCTCGCACGCACACGCGCAACCCGGATATCGGGGCGACAAACATTAATGCCTTGCACACGCTTTAGCCAAACAATTTTTTAATGAGGGCACATAAAATACGCTTATTGACCTAGCCCGCTGAATTACTTAGCATTTTACTAAGGTTAGTAACTATCTATTTATACGAACAAAATTACCAATAACAGCGTCATGGCCTTCAATCGGATCCAGGGTAAATCCGGCGCTTTCAAAGCGGGTCTATCCCAAGGGAGATAGACGTATCACATAAAAATCCGCTGATTGATTGCCCTTTCACGCCATTTCCGGCCACATCACTTCGATCAAGGGTTGATTTTCTTCCCGAAATTACGGCCCTAGGTTAGAGTGACGCCTTTTTGAGTGCCGAACATGAGCCAAACAGAAACCCCCGACGTTCTTTTTCTGCTCGCCACCGGCTGCCATCACTGCCCTTCGGTCCTGGAAACCCTGAACGGTCTCCTTAAGCAGGGCAGAATCGGACGTCTCGAAGCGATCAACATAGTCGCCCACCCCGAGGTTGCCGGCGAAGTGGGCACCCGTAGCGTTCCCTGGACCCGGGTCGGACAGTTCGAACTGGAGGGTGCACTGACTCCCGGAGAGCTGGACCAATGGGTGGCCAGAGCCGCCGCCAACAGCGGCGTCTCCGACTATTTCGTCGAGTGCCTGGGAGCCCAACGGCCGGATAAGGTGATCGCTTGGCTTGACCGGCAACCTGAAAACCTGGTGGATCTACTCGAGTTGCTGAGCGCAGAATCCACCCCAATGGCCGCCCGTATCGGCGTCGGGGTGGTAATGGAACAGTTGGAAGGAGACCCACGCCTGCGCGATGTCTTGCCCACGCTGACCGCGCTTTGCCAATCCTCCGAAGCGAATATTCGCGCCGACGCCGCTCACTTTCTCGGATTGACCCGCTCGCCCGAAGCAAAGCGGGTTTTGAACACGCTGCTTGAGGATGACCATCCCGATGTCCGGGAAATAGCGGCGGACTCTCTGAAATTAGTGTAGATTCTCTCCTTTTTGGGTCTAACGACCCATCACACAGTGGAACCGGCGAGATGAACAAGAAGGACCAGATATTGGCGGTACACGCGAATTTCATCAACCAGGTAGTGGTCACCGGGCAGCAACCCGACCGCCAGGATGAATTCGAACAGTTATTGAAAATGGCGGCTGACAGCGGCTGGACCGATCTGACTCATTGCATCCGCCAGATCTTTCAGGGGGGTCGCCGGGATATTGAGTTGCTGAACGGCCTCGATGAAGAGGATCAGGTTATTGCCGAAGCCATTTTGCGCGGCCTGCAGGACCCCGCCACCCTACCCGACCCCAACGCAAAACCCGACCCGGCGATGGCCGCTCCGGGACTCGCAGCCATGATCCACGCCGCGGGCAGCGGTAACGCCCAGGCCCTGCAGATCATTGCGGAGATGGCTGAGCAGATGAGCAAGGCAGGCGGCCCCATGTCTCAGCTGGCGGCGGTGATCCGTCCGTTGATCAACGGTGAGCGGGACCCCGACAAGCTGTGCAAACAGATGGACAGCCGCACGGAAGCAATGGTGCTGGGTATTCTGGATGAACTGAAACGCTTGCAACAGGAGAGCTGAATTGGCCAGGCGTTTTCTGATCATCGCCTCGATCAGCGGCTTTCTGCTGGTCATCCTGGGCGCCTTTGGCGCCCACGCCCTGGAGCGCAGCATCCCGCCTACTCATATGGAGTGGTGGCAAAAGGCCGTACACTACCAGGGCCTGCATACCCTGGCCCTGTTCGGCGCCGGCCTGCTGGCCATGCAGCATGCGGGACGTTCGCTGAATATTGCCGGCTGGTTGTTCGTCGCCGGCATGCTGCTCTTCTCCGGCAGCCTCTATCTGATGGCCCTCACCGATCTGCGCGGCCTGGCGCTGTTGACCCCGATTGGCGGCAGCGCATTTATCGCCGGCTGGCTCGCACTGGTTCTGGCCGCCTGGCGCCTGCCCCGCTGATGGACCTGAGCGCCTTCACAAACCGGCTGCGCAAGAACCAACGCCACTGGAGCAAGTGGGCGCGCCGCCGGGATATCAGCTGTTACCGCTTCTATGACCGGGACATACCGGAATTCCCATTGGCCATCGACTGGTATGAAGGCCACACCCACGCCCAGATCTTTGCCCGTAAGGGTCTTGAGCCGCTCAGTGAAGGCCAACAGGGAGAGATAGCGGAAGCCATCTGCGAGACATTGCAGATCCCGGCTCATCACTTGGCGGTCAAAACCCGCCAGCGCCAAAGAGGGCTGAACCAATACGAAAAAACCGGCCTCACCGGCGAGCCCCTGGTGGTCAGCGAAGGCGGCCTGCGGTTTGAAATCGACCTCCAGAGCTATCTGGATACCGGCCTGTTTCTGGATCACAGGAACACCCGCGGCCTGGTGCGGGAACGCTGCGGCGGCAAGCGGGTGCTGAACCTGTTCGCCTATACCGGAAGCTTCACCGTTTATGCGGCGGCCGGAGGGGCCCATGCCAGCGTCAGCGTCGATCTCTCCAATACCTACCAGGAGTGGACACGACGCAACCTGGCGCTCAACGGCTATGCTGACGAACGGCATGAGCTGGTCCGTGAGGATGCATTCCAATATCTCGAACGGGCAATTCGGGAGCGTAGGCAGTTCGGCCTGATCGTGCTCGACCCGCCGAGCTTTTCCAATTCCAAGAAAATGCAAGAGACCCTCGATGTACAGCGGGATCATGCGCGTTTGATCGAATCCTGCCTGAAGCTGCTGAACAGGGATGGCGAATTGATCTTTTCAACAAACCGCCGGGGATTCAAACTCTCTCCCTGGTTGAGCGACGCCGGGAGCCACGAAGAGATTACAAAACAAGTGGTGCCCGAGGACTTCGGACGCCACTCCCCCTATCGCTGCTGGCGCTTTTCAGCCTAGCGGACCATGATCCACGAACAACTGTCGGCAGCCCCTGGAGATGTCGACGAATTTTACACCCCGCTCCTCACCAAACAGCCCAACAAGGCATAACATATTGAATTAGCTGGAAAACACAAAAACAGGCATAGAACGTGCTTAGAATAAATCGTAGTTCAATTTTTTGAACTCAATCTCAAGAAACCATTGTCGGAGCGAGGCATTATGAAGAAACCATTCCTGCTGATCATTGGGATCGCATTACTCCTCCCATTTACAGCAAACGCCAATGTAATCACCTCTATCGGCTCAATCACCAGCAGCGGATCGGGCTCGGTTGATTACACGATATTCGATCAGGATGCCAGAGGAAGGACATGGATTTCGACCTATTCGCAGAGTTTTGACACTTATATCTATCTCTTCGAGAACGATGGCTCACTCGGCTACAGTGATTACATCGGTCGGAATGATGATGGGGGCGCAGGCCTGAACTCCCTGCTGAGTGTCGTATTGAATGCAGGGAGCTATATCGTAGCCGTTTCAGACTATAACTTTTCTCCCAGTGAGGCGGTTTACGGCTACAATTATAACAACCGCTACGGCTCCTATGGCTTGAGAATCGCCTCGAGAGCCAATGTCAGTTTCAACGCCGTACCCGAACCCGGCACGTTTGCATTGCTTGGACTCGGCCTGTTGGGCATGGGACTGACCCGTCGTATAGCTAAAAACAAGGGCTAAGCCCGCCCACTCCTTCCCCTAACAGGAAGGATCGCAACATCATCCTCGACCGCTGCCACGGCAGCGGTTTTTTTATTCCCGGAATCCTGCATCGCAAACAAGCTTCGCGGCCCGACCTTATCGGGAATGGCTCTGTCGCTTCACAACGGATTTGATATAGTCTGACAAACCGGTCGATCAGCACATACCACACACACTGAGATGAGCTCCTATTTCGGGCCCTGACTGCCATCATCGAAACATCACTCCTAGTCCTTTTCAGCGGCAGTTTTCTCGCCTCCACCCTACTACCGGGAGGCTCGGAAGCGCTTTTGCTGTGGGAGTTGCAACAATCTCCCCAACAACTTCACCTGCTCTGGCTGACCGCCACACTCGGCAATACCCTGGGCGGGCTCAGCAGTTGGTTGATCGGCTGGTGGCTGGCGAAGCGCTTTCCCGGCCGGGGACTGAAAAAGGAGAGCCAACATCGGGCCCTGGAGAGAATTCGCCGCTACGGCAGCCCGGCTCTGCTGCTCTCCTGGCTGCCCGTTGTCGGCGACCCCCTCTGCCTCGCGGCGGGCTGGAGCGGCGTCAGGTTAAAACTGGCGGCCATCTATATCGGAACAGGAAAAGGCTTGCGCTACGCCCTACTCATTTGGCTTTCGGGCGCGGTGGCATAAACCCGCCTCATTTACGCCAAAACGCAGGAGTCAACAACACCAGCAGAGTGAAGATCTCCAACCGCCCCAGCAACATGGCGAAACAGAGAATCCACTTAGCCGGATTGTTCAGGTTGGCATAGTGCGACCCCACGTCGGCCAAACCGGGTCCCAGGTTATTGATGCTGGCGGCCACCGCGGAAAAGGAGGTCATCAGATCCAGCCCGGTGGAGGCAAGCGCCAGGTACATGACACCGAAACTCGCCACATAGAGGGCGAAAAACCCCCACACGGCCTCAACGACCCGCCAGGGGATGGTCTTGCTGCCGACCCGTATCGGGATCTCCGCGTTGGGATGAATCAGACGATTGATCTCCCTTATGCCCTGCTTGATGAGCAATAAAAAGCGGATCACCTTGATGCCGCCGCCGGTCGATCCGGCGCAGCCGCCGACAAAGCTCGTGAAAAGCAGCAGGATAGAGATGAATCCCGGCCATAGGGAGTAGTCAGCGGTGGTGAAGCCGGTTGTGGTGCCGATGGAAACCGCTTGAAACAGGCCCCGGGTGATCGATTCGCTCCAGGTTCCGTAGACCCCCATCAGATAGAGCGCCACCGAAACGATGAAGATCACAATCGCCAGGGTAGTGACATAGCCGCGAAACTCCGAATCCTCGAAATAGGTACGCAGGGAACGTCTGCGCACAGCCAGGAAGTGGAGAGCGAAATTGACCCCGGACAACAACATGAAGACCACCGCGATCATCTCGATCACAGTACTGTCGTAATAACCGATACTCTCATCGTGAGTGGAGAAGCCGCCGATGGCGACGGTGGAGAAGGCGTGCCCCAGGGCATCGAAGGGCTTCATCCCCCCCAGCCAGTAGGCCAGCATGCAACTCACTGTCAACCCGAGGTAGATATACCACAGCGCCTTGGCCGTCTCGGTGATCCTCGGAGTCAGCTTGTTGTCTTTCACCGGCCCCGGGGTCTCCGCCCGGTAGAGCTGCATGCCACCGATGCCGAGCATCGGCAACACCGCGACCGCCAACACGATGATACCCATGCCGCCCAGCCACTGGAGCTGTTGCCGATAGTAGAGGATCGACATCGGCAATTGGTCGATGCCCACGATCACCGTAGCACCGGTGGTGGTCAACCCGGAGACCGACTCGAACACCGCATCGGTGATGCTCATGTTGGAGTTCTCGGTCAGCAGAAAGGGTAGCGAGCCCGTCAGGCCCAATACTCCCCAGAACATCACCACCACCAGGAAGCCATCCCGCACCCGCAGATCCTGGTGGCGGTTACGTACCGGCGCCCAGAAAGCCAGCCCCAACCCCAGGGTCAGAATGAAGGCATCCGTAAAACCGACCAGGGCGCCGTCGTCAACCCAGATTGAAATCAACAGGGGCGGCAACATACTGAGGCTGAAGACCATCAGCAACACACCCAAAATTCGCTGAACCACAAACAGATGCATTATTATTCAGTCCGTCGTCGACCACACATTATGGAGATCAGAGGAAGGTCACCCCGACCTGGAACAGTTTTTCCACTTCGCGAATCTTTCGCTTATCCACCAGAAACAGGATCACATGATCACCGCTCTCGACCATGGTGTCGTGATGCGCGATCAGCACCTCTTCACCACGTACAACCGCTCCGATCGTCGTCCCTTTCGGCAATTTGATCTCCTCGATGGCGCGCCCGACCACCTTTGAAGAGCTCCGGTCGCCATGGGCGACCGCCTCGATCGCCTCCGCCGCGCCACGCCTCAGGGAGTGCACCTGCACCACATCGCCACGCCGCACATGGGTCAACAGAGTACCGATGGTGGCCTGCTGAGGGGATATGGCGATATCGATGGTGCCGCTCTGCACCAGGTCCACATAAGCGGGACGATTGATCAGCGCCATCACCCGCGCCGCACCAAGGCGTTTCGCCAACATAGCGGAAAGAATGTTCGCTTCGTCGTCATTGGTCACCGCGCAAAACACATCGGTGTTTTCGATATTCTCCTCCAACAGCAGATCCTCATCCGCCGCGTCGCCGTGGAGCACGATGGTCATGTCGAGACGCTCGGCGATCTCCCGCGCCCGGACCTGTTCCGTTTCAATCAGCTTGACCCGGTATTTTTGCTCCAGAGAAGAGGCAAGACGACGACCGATATTGCCGCCACCCGCGAGGATCAGGCGTTTATAGGGCTTTTCCAACTTGCGCAGTTCGCTCATCACCGAGCGGATATTCTCGGCGGCCGCGATAAAGAACACCTCGTCCTCCGCCTTGATCTCGGTATCACCCCGCGGCTGGATCACCTCCCCTTCCCGGTAGATCGCCGCCACACGGGCGTCTACGTTCGGCATGTGCTCGTATAGGGTGCTGAGTTCGTGACCCACCAGGGGTCCGCCGTGATAGGCCTTGACCGCCACCAGGCGCACCCTTCCGTCCGCGAAATCGAGCACTTGCAGAGCACCCGGGTATTCGATCAGCTTGAGGATGTAATCGGTCACCAACTGCTCCGGACTGATCAGCACATCCACGGGAACCGCCGGCTGTTCGAACAGCTTCGGATAATCGAGATAACCCTGGGCCCGCACCCGGGCGATCTTGGTGGGCGTGTGGAACACACTGTAGGCCACCTGGCAAGCGACCATGTTGGTCTCATCACTGTTGGTGACGGCAAGAATCATGTCGGCGTCTTCGGCGCCGGCCCTGCGCAACACGTCGGGATGACCGGCATGCCCCCTCACTGTTCCCAGGTCGAGGCGATTTTGCAGTTCAACCAGGAGAGCCAGGTTTTGATCGACGACGGTAATGTCATTGGCCTCGCTCACCAACGCATTGGCCACCGAACGTCCGACCTGACCGGCGCCGAGGATAATTATTTTCATTGTTTCATCAGGCGTATGTTCATCAGAGTTAAAAACTTAATACCTTAGCCGCTACGGCAAAGCCGCCGCAATCCCGCGGCGGAATGGCTGTGGAATTGAGCCGATCACAGCCGGATTCCTTGAAATATAGCATTCATAAAAAAGACATTAATACGACACTGTTTCGCAATACCGGCTACCTAGAATGCACCCGGCTTTAAAGTATTACGCCTTTATGGGGAGCATATTCTATGTTGAGAAAGAAATCATTTCGTCTGTTAGCCTTGCCTGCCGCGATCACGGCAGCCATTCTCTGTACACCTCTACTGCTGCTCACAGGATGTGATGGTGACGATGGCGATGACGGCGTCGATGGCCAGGCCGGCATTGACGGCACGGATGGCTCGGACGGCGCCGACGGAATCACCAACTATATCCCCGTCGGCCTGAAGCGTCTTGCAACAGCGCCCCTCGGTGCGGAATTCACCGGTCTGTATCTCAACAGTGACAATACCCTGTTCTTGAATGTACAACACCCCAGCAGCAGCAACACCACTGCCGACAGCGCCGGCAAAGTGTTCGACAAAGGCACGGTCGGCGTTATCGTGGGTCAGGACTTCTCGGCTCTGCCCGAGAACTTCGGCGCCCTCGACCTGCCCGTCACCACGGCTGAAAAAGAGGTGGTCATGACGGCAGTAGGTTCCTACCAGGTCCTGACACAACAGGGCGACGCTCTGGATGACGGTAGCATGATGGGCGACATCATAGCGCTGGACGGCACCACCCTGATCAAGAGTTCCAATGACCCTGACTTTAACGGCGTCATCTCTGACGGTAACGGCGGTTTCTATCTCTACACCAACTGGGAAGACCGCCCCGGTAGCATGAGCCGCATCCAGGTCGGTGGCCTGACCGATACCGGTTACACTACCATCACACAAGAGGGCATGATCGACTTCTCCAGTGTCGGCGGCACCTGGGTAAACTGTTTCGGCACCGTCAGTCCATGGAACACCCCACTCTCATCCGAGGAACTCTACTTCGACGATACTGCCGATTGGTTCAACTCTGAGTATGAGTATTTCAGCAATCCTCAGTCTCTGGCTACCTATTTCGGTTATCCCACCGATGGCAGCGGTAATTGGCCGAACCCCTACGATTACGGCTATATCGTGGAACTCGGCAATGCCACAGACGCAGCAGTGGCCAATGTCACCGTCAACAAATTTGAAACCATGGGCCGTTTCTCTCACGAAAACTCGGTCGTCATGCCTGACCAGAGGACGGTCTTCCTCAGCGACGACGGTACCGGCGTTGTGTTCTTCAAGTTTGTGGCCGATGTTGCCGGTGACATGAGCGCCGGTACGTTGTATGCCGCAAAAATCACTCAGACTTCCGGCGTCAATGATCCTGCTGAAGCGGCCCTGGGCATCGAGTGGATCGAATTGGCCAGCATGGATGAAGCAGACATCGAAGCCGCTATCGACTCCTTCGACGGCACCTTCGCCGATGCCAACTACATCACCGACGAGCAGGTGTGTGACTGGGCAGAGTCCAAATCGGGCGCTGACCTGAGCTGCGACGAAGACGTCACCGTCGACGCAAACCCCTTCAGTGATGATCGCGTCGCGTACCTGGAGAGCCGTAAAGCGGCCGTTGCTCTGGGTGCTACCGGTGAGTTCCGTAAAATGGAAGGCGTGAATATCAACTACGGCCTGGCATCAACCTGGTGGAACGGCGGCGCCGCTGACGGCGACCAAGCCTACATGTACATGGCCATGTCCAGCTTCGACAAAACCATGAGCGACGACGAAGGCGACATTCAACTGAATGGCGACAACGGCAAATGCGGCGTTGTCTACCGCATGAAGCTGATGCGTAACGCGCAAGGCGAGGTTGATGTGAAGACCATGGTTCCGGCCATCGTTGGCGGACCCTACTACGCTGACCGCTCAGTCAACGAATGCAACATCAACAACATCTCCAACCCTGATAACCTGCTGATCCTCGACGACGGTCGCGTGATCATCGGCGAGGATACCGGCAACCATGAGAACAACGTGGTTTGGGTATTCGATGACCCGGCGATCTGAGATCACCCAGGTTATTCAAATTGAGGAAGTGGAGGGGGTGGCGGAAGCCACCCCTTTTTTGTTTTCAGGAGGTCACAGATGAAACATCTTCTTTCGATCATACCCCTCGCGTCACTGGCACTGCTTACGGCGTGCGGCGGTTCAAGCAACGATTCCGATACCCAGGGCGGTTCTCAAAGCCAGACACTGGTCTTTCCTTCAAGCCATGACAAAGCACCCGCCGGCGCGCTGAGGCCTGAGGAGACCGGTCTGGTTTACAACCAAGAGGCTATTGTGCCTCCCCAGTGTTACACCAAGCATGAGGCGACCTACAACCCCTGCTTGACCTGCCACCAATCCTACACTTTCGGCAGCCGGCCCAACCACATGGAAGACAGCGCTCTGCAGTCAGAGTACTCATTCTCAGAGATCGGGGTAACCAACCATTGGCAAAACCTCTTCGAAGACCGCTCGGAGGCGGTATCCCGGATCACCGACCAGGAGGTCATCGACTATATCTACACCGACAACTATTCGACGCTGATCGAACAACTGCAGGACGAGTCATGGGAAGGACCGGTTCCAGCCATCCAAAACCTGCATTTAGGCGCCGGCGCTTTTGACGAACAGGGCTTCGCCCTTGACGGCAGCCATTGGGTGGCCTTCAACTACAAGCCCCTTCCCAGCACCTTCTGGCCGACCAATGGGTCTACCGATGACGTGATGATCCGGCTTCCCGCCCACTTTCGTGAACAGGGCTGTAACGGCAGCGGCTACTCCCGGGATACCTACATCGCCAATCTGGCCATCGTTGAAGCAGCGATACAGGACCTGGAGCGGGTCAGCCTTCCTCCGGTCGACGAAAACAGCTTTTGCGCCGACCTCAACAGCGATGGCCAGCTAGGGGTCATCGAAGAGATAGAACGTCCGGAATTCTATGTAGGCAACGCTTCGGGGGTCAGCGTAACCCCAATGCTCTATCCCGAGGGTATCGAGTTCCTGCATACGGTACGTTATGTCGGACTGGACGAAGATATGTCCATCACCATTCCGTCGCGCATGAAAGAGGTGCGCTATATGTACAAACATACCTTCTATACATCACAAGCGCTGCTCTCGATGTACGGAAATGAAAAACAGGAAAAACTCGACGGCAATCTGCCTAACTATGTTTCCCGCGGCGACCATGGTCTGGATAACGGTTTCGGATGGATGGTATTGGGTTTCATCGAAGCCGCTGACGGCCATCTGCGCAAACAGAGCGAAGAAGAGACCCTGTTTTGCATGGGTTGTCATACGTCCATCGGCAGTACGATTGATCAGACCTTCGCCTTTCCCCGAAAGGTTACCGGCGCAGAGGGATGGGGCTACATCAACCTGCGGGGGATGGAAGACGCTCCCAACGTCGGTGGCACGGAGGGTGAAATACTCAACTACCTGAAGGTTGCCGGCGGCGGTAATGAGTTCCGGGAAAACGACGAGATCATTGAAAAATGGTTCCATGAGGACGGTAGCGTCGATGAAGGCAAGGTCTCGGCCGCCGATGTCTACGAACTTATCACGCCAAGCCCGGAGCGGGCGCTGACCTTGAACAAGGCCTATATGGTCATTGTGCGGGATCAGGATTTCATTCACGGTCGTGACGCCAATGTCACACCCGCCGTGAACGTCTATCGGGAGGTAGACCCGGAGACCGCCCCGGTGTTGCCGCCGGAAAGTCAGTATAATTGGGACATGCGACTGGCTTGGTAACAACCGTTGTGTATGACGCATAGGGTGCGGCGATTTTGTCGCACCCTACCCTGACAGCTTTCTCAGGCTCGATCTCAAAACATGCTGAACACCTGGTGATTGACGCCAGCTCATCGTCCCCTGCCAAACGGTTGCTGATTGGAAAAAAGCCATCCCTGGCAACATGACGAATCAAATGCTCTCCGGTTCCATTTTGATCGCACCACACGGGCATTCGGCAGCGCACATGCCACAGCCCTTACAGTAGTCGTATTTGATCTCGAAACGATTACCCGGGCCCAGTTTGGTAATGGCGTTGTCGGGACAGACGCCATAGCAGTTATCGCATTCGAAACAGTTCCCGCAGGACATGCAGCGGCGCGCCTCATAGGCCGCGTTGACCTCGTCCAGGTCACCCACCACCTCCGCGAAACCGCTCTGGCGACGCACGATATCCAGCATGGGTCTTACCGTTCGTGGGGCGTCGGAGTAGTACCAGGTGTTCATCTTGCCGATATCCGCGAGCTCGTGTTTCT
>JAKSBX010000091.1 GCA_022360905.1 Chromatiales bacterium | reverse complement strand
TGCGCAAGCGGTAGGCAGACTGGAAAGATGGGATGTCAAAGGCGAGGGTATCACCGTCAGCGAACTGCGTAAGGAATTCCGCAAGACCATGGAAGATCATGCCGGTGTATTCAGGGTCGAGGATATGATGGCTGATGGTGTTGAGAAGGTGAAAGCGGTTCGAGACAAACTTAAGGATGTGCGCCTGACTGACCACTCCGCCACCTTCAATACCAACCGTACTGAGGCGCTTGAGCTGGAGAATCTGATCGATGTGGGACTCTCGATTGCAGTCTCAGCGCTCCACCGCAAAGAGAGTCGGGGCGCCCACTCCAGACCCGATTTTCCGAAACGGGAAGATGGTGAATGGATGAAGCACACCTTGTATTGGAAAGAGGGCGATAAGCTGGAATACAAAGGGGTGCGCTCTCAGCCGCTGACCGTGGAGAGTTTTCCACCGAAAGAGCGTGTCTACTGATTGATTTCGTTTTGACAGCGGTGCTGTATCCGGATTAATCCGCAACAGCCGATGCAAAACGCAAACTAGAGATGAGGTTTGAATATGAAAGTCAGCGTATATCGCTACAACCCTGAAACTGACAATGAACCCTACATGCAGGAGTTCGAGATTGAAACCCGTCAAGGCATGATGTTGCGCGATGCCCTGTTGGCGGTGCAGGATCAGGATGAATCATTTACCTTCAGACACTCCTGCGGCGAAGGTGTGTGTGGCTCTGATGGGGTGAACGTCAACGGCAGCAACAAGCTGGCCTGTACCACACCCTTGAGTGAATTGAAGGAGCCGGTGGAGGTCAGGCCTTTTCCCGGTCGTCCGGTGATCCGCGATCTGGTTGTGGATATGAGTCAGTTCTACGCCCAATACAAACAGGTCGACCCATGGTTGATCCGTAAGGAGCCGATGCCGGAGCAGGAGATTCTGCAATCTCCGGAAGACCGTGACAAACTGGATGGCCTCTATGAATGTATCATGTGCGGCTGCTGCTCAACTTCCTGTCCCTCGTTCTGGTGGAATCCGGATAAATTCCTGGGTCCTCAGGCGCTGTTGAGTGCCTGCCGTTTTCTGGCGGATAGTCGGGATCAGGCCAAAGAGGAGCGCTTGGATAATCTCGAAGGACCATACAAACTGTTCCGCTGTCACACCATTATGAACTGTGTCGAGTCCTGTCCAAAAAATCTCAATCCCACCAAAGCGATCGGCCATATTAAAGCGATCATGTTGAAAGACGCGATTTGATCTTCAGTGGTGTAATGTGATTGACGACGGTGAGCTGAAAAATCTGGATCGTTTACGCTGGCAGTGCCGGCGTGGCATGCTGGAGTTGGATGTGCTGCTGGAAGCCTTTCTTGAGCAGCACTATTCAGATATGCCACCGCGCATGCAGCGGCATTTCATTCAGTTGCTGGAGTTTCCCGATCCGATCATTCATGCCTGGTGCATCGGTGGCGAAAAGCCTGACGATGAGGAGTTTGCCCAGTTGGTTAGTTCGATCCGGGCGACGTCAGTAGCCTGATTTCCCATCGGAGAGAATTCTCTGTAGGGATCAGCTCTCTATTGATCCATCCCGTCAAGCTTCACCAGGATATTCACCAGGGTGTTTGAGAGTTTGAACATCTCTGTCATGGCATCTTCCATGCCGTTTCGGTCACCGGCATCCTTACACGCCAATGCCTGTTTGCTGGCATGATGAAAGCGCTCATGCGGATCGAGTATCTGATCAAAGGTTGCACGGGCTTCCGTACCGATCGCCGATGACTCGATGGGACCGTCACTGTCCAGCCAGAGACCCAGTTTGCAGCTATGGTGGTCGGTTCCCTGAAAATCTCCTCTATCTTCCAATGTGGCTTTGATTTTGCCTAGATATTGCACATGATCATTCATGCGTCTCAGAAAAAATGCACTTTCGTTCATTGCTCCCTGCCTTCGGCCAGATGCTATGGCCGATCGATGCTGTAGGCCTGATTTCCCGATGCTATCCTGACAACGACATCAGGAAAGAAAAAATTCTGTTTAATGGGTTTAGTCGTTGTTTTGTGTCACCTCCTGTTTTGCCTCATCGG
>JAKSBX010000099.1 GCA_022360905.1 Chromatiales bacterium | reverse complement strand
TGGTCGTGAGCATCGCATCAATGCCCGCTTGTTGGTTGCCGCGGACGGAGGTGATTCGCTGGTTCGTCGGTTCCTATCGATTCCTCTGAAAGAGAAAAGCTATGGGCAGACGGCGATCATCGCCAACCTCAGTAGCGATCGTGCCCATCGATCCGTCGCCTATGAGCGCTTCACCGATACCGGGCCATTAGCCCTGCTGCCGATGACGGATGAGCGTCTCTCTATGGTATGGACGGCGGAAGACCATCAGGTGGCTGATTTAATGGGACTCAGTGATCCGGCATTTCTAAATCGATTACAGGATCGGTTCGGTTACCGACTGGGGAGATTGGAGCGGCTGGGTAAACGGGTGGCCTACCCGCTGCGACTGCGTCAGGCGGCTGAGCAGGTCAGGCACCGGGTCGCTTTGATTGGTAATGCTGCCCATGCGATACATCCGGTTACCGGTCAGGGGTTCAATCTCGGACTGCGGGATGCCGCCGGGTTGGCGGACCTGTTGGTTGAGGCGGTTAAACAGGGTAAGGATCCCGGCGATCTTGAACTGTTGAATGAGTATCTGCATTGGCGGGAGCGGGATCAGAACCGGGTGGCTGCGATTACCGACAGCCTGGCGCGATTGTTTGCAAACCCGTTCGGGCCGCTACGTATCGTACGTAATCTTGGATTGGTAGGCCTGGATCTGATGCCTGGACTCAAACATCAGGTTGCCAGGCAGTTTATGGGACTCAATGCACGTCTATCGAAACTGGGTAGAGGAGTGAATTAAGAGCATAAACCGCCAATGAACGCCAATCACCGCCAAATGCCGCGAATAACTTATATATAAAGGCCTCTATTTGCGTAGTTTCGCGTGATTAGTGTTCATTGGCGGTCTATTTCTTAGGTGTCCCAGCTTTATCGGCAAAACTGGGGCGTAAATGCCTTTTGGCAGAGGAGTATTACTATGACGAATTCCCCATCCACTATCGACCTGCTGATTGTTGGTGGCGGGATGGTCGGTAGCGCCTTGGCCTGTGCCATGGCGGAAGCCGGCTTTGAGGTAATGGTGATCGATGTCAGGGAGCCTGCTCGAAGCTGGCCTGAGGATGAGGTCGATCTGCGAGTCTCCGCATTGACCCGCGCCTCGCAACGAATCCTCGAAAACCTCCAGGCCTGGCCGCGAATGGTCGATATGCGGGTCAGTCCCTATGACAAGATGGAAGTATGGGATGCCGGCGGTAACGGGCGGATACATTTCAGTGCGGCAGAGATCGGTGAAATGGATCTTGGGCACATTGTTGAAAACCGGGTGACCCAGTTAGCGCTTTGGGAGCGGCTAGAGACCTATCCCAATGTTCAGTTACGTTTTCCGGAAAGAATCAGCAATCTGCTTTTGGGAGAGGTGCCTGAAGTTGTTCTGCAAACGGGTGAGCGGCTGACCGCTAAACTGGTTGTGGCGGCCGATGGCCGGGACTCTGAGATCAGGCATCTGGCCGGGATTGATACAAGGGGTTGGGAGTATGACCAGCACGCTATCGTCGCCACCATAACTCCGCAGCGTTTTCACGATAACACCGCGCGGCAGCGCTTCATGAGTTCAGGGCCACTTGCCCTGTTGCCGATTGATGACGGTCGCTGCTCCATTGTCTGGTCCACCAGCCCTACCCATGCGGAGTCATTGATGTCGCTTGATGATCCGAGTTTTTGTCAGGAACTGACTCAGGCCAGTGAGGCCGTTTTGGGTACGATTCAGAGCGTCGGCCCCAGAGGTCTGTTTCCCCTGCGGCTCGAACACGCGGAGACCTACATCCAACCTGGACTGGCGCTTATCGGTGATGCGGCCCATGCCATGCATCCCCTGGCAGGGCAGGGTGTCAACCTGGGTCTGATGGATGCCATGACCCTGGCCGATGTCTTGATCGAGGCGGGTGAGGCTGGCAGGTCGATTGGATCCATGGCCACTCTGCGTCGCTATGAGCGGGCCAGAAAAGGGGCGAATATCGCTATGCTGGGCGCTATGGATGGCTTTAAGCGCTTGTTTAGCAACGAAGTGCCGCCACTGCGACTCATCAGAAACGTCGGTTTGAATCTTGCCGACCGTTCCGGCTTCCTGAAACACCAGATTATGCGTCGTGCCATGGGAATGATCGGCGACAGGCCCAGGCTGGCCCGTTGAGTGAGCCTGCGAATTCATCAGACAGTTTATGAGGTTTTTGCGGATTGGCAACAGCTCGGTAGCAGGGTATAGTCATTCCTCGATCCACCCCCGTGGGAGAGAGCGGCTATATGCCGACGCCGAAGGCGCAAACCCGCCCGGAATCGCTCAGGCAAAAGGACCGTGGGGGGAAGCCAACCGATCGGTTAGGCTTAGGTCGACTCTGGAGAGTGGTGTTACAGCACCCACCGACGGGGCAGGCGCGCAGAAGGTTGCCTAAACGACCTTGTAAGCAGGCGCCAAACTCTCAGGTTTTGGACAGAGGGGCGGCGCGGATGGTCTCATCCGCGCCGCCCTTTTTTGTGTTTAAACCGGGAGAAGGTAAATGAACAAACAGACCGTCCTCTACCCCAAGCATCAACAGATGGGAGCCAAACTTGTTCCCTTCGGTGGCTGGGATATGCCGTTACACTATGGTTCCCAGCTGCAGGAGCACCACCAGGTACGTCAGGATGCGGGTATGTTCGATGTCTCACACATGACCGTGGTCGATCTGCAGGGCCCCGGGGTTAAATCCTATCTGCGCCATCTGCTGGCCAACGATGTCGACCGTTTAAAGAATGAAGGCAAAGCGCTCTACTCCTGTATGCTCAACGAGCAGGGCGGTGTGGTGGATGATCTGATCGTCTACTACCTGAGCGAGGAGTGGTTTCGCATGGTGGTCAATGCGGCCACCACCGACAAAGATCTGGCCTGGATGGAGAAGCAGTCTGCCGGGTTTGAACTGAAGATCACCCCGCGGCGTGATCTGGCGATGGTTGCGGTACAGGGGCCGAATGCCAAATCGAAGACCTTGCCGCTACTTTCGGAAAAATTGCAGCAGGCTGGCGAACTGAAGCCATTCAACGCCCTGGCCGATGGGGATTGGTTTGTCGCCAGTACCGGTTATACCGGTGAGGATGGCTTCGAAATCATGGTTCCTGGCGATCAGGCTGCGGATTTCTGGCAGGCACTGAGTGATGCAGGAGTCGCCCCCTGTGGTCTGGGTGCGAGGGATACTTTGCGCCTCGAGGCGGGCATGAATCTTTATGGTACCGATATGGATGAACAGATCTCTCCTCTGGAGGCGGGGCTCGCCTGGACAGTGGCCTGGGAGCCTGAAGAGCGGCAATTCATCGGTCGCGGTCCCTTGGAAGCTCAGCGCAAAGACCCACAGAAAAAGAAATTCGTCGGCCTGGTCTTGACCGGACGAGGCGTGCTGCGTAACCATTTGAAACTGTTTAACGGAGAGCAGGAGATCGGTGAGATTACTTCGGGTGGTTTTTCCCCCACCCTGGAGCGCTCTATCGCTTTTGCTCGTGTATCGCCTGATGTTGGGGAACGCTGCGAAGTTGAGATTCGCGGCAAACGGATTCCGGCACAGGTAGTGAAACCACCTTTCGCACGCCAGGGTAAAGCTGTTCTGGCGCTGTAATAATCGATCAATTTTTTCTAAAGGATAGTCACATGAGTAATGCACCCACCGACCGTCGTTATGCGAAATCTCACGAATGGATCAAAGATGAAGGTGACGGCAGTCTAACCATTGGAATTACAGATCATGCACAAGAGCTGCTGGGTGATCTGGTGTTTGTCGATCTACCGGAAGTCGGTCAGTCACTCGATGCCGGAGGCGATTGCGCGGTTGTTGAATCGGTCAAAGCCGCCTCGGATGTCTACAGCCCGGTGAGCGGCGAAGTGATCGCCATCAACGAAGCCCTGGATGGCGCTCCTGAGACGATCAATGAAGATGCCTTCGGTGAAGGTTGGATGTTCAAAGTCAAGGCATCCGACATGGCTGAGCTGGACGGCCTGCTGGATGCAGAGGGTTATGATGCCCTGGTGGCTGAGGAAGAGTAGGACGCCGGGTTTTAATACAAGCGATTGATGAGGCGGATATGCCATTTATCCCACACACAGAAGATGATATTCAGGAGATGCTTGAGACCATCGGGGTCGACAGTATCGATGACCTGTTTGATGAAATTCCAACGGAGCTTCGCTGCGGAGAGTTGCAGGAGATCCCCCCGGGATTGCCTGAAATGGAAGTGGCCAGTTTGATGCAGAGTCGTGCCCGCACCGATGGTCAGCCACTCTGTTTCATCGGCGCCGGGGCCTATGATCACCATATCCCGGCCGCGGTGTGGGAGTTGACCACCAGGGGAGAGTTCTACACGGCTTATACACCCTATCAGGCTGAAGCCAGTCAGGGCACTTTGCAGCTGCTGTATGAGTATCAGTCGATGATGACCGGACTGATGGCCATGGATGTCTCCAATGCCTCCCTCTATGATGGGGCCTCCGCCTTGGCTGAGGCGGTGCTGATGGCGGTAAGAGGTAACCGTAAATCCAAATCGAAGCGGATTCTGGTACCGAAAAATCTGCATCCGCACTATCGTCGGGTGGCCCACAGCATTGTCCGCAATCAGCAGATCGAACTGGTCGAGGTGGCTTATGACAAGTCGACTGGTCAGGTCGATATGGCGGATCTGGAAAGTCATGCCGGCGAGGACTATGCCGCACTGGTGATCCCACAGCCCAACTTTTTCGGTGTCTTGGAACAGACCGATGCGTTGACGGACTGGGCCCATCAAAACGGCATGCTGGCGATCGCTGTAGTCAATCCATTGGCCATGTCGCTGCTCAAGCCGGCTGGCGAATGGGGCGGGCAGGGTGCCGATATCTGCTGTGGTGAAGGCCAGCCTTTGGGCGCACCGCTGGCCTCTGGCGGCCCCTATTTCGGTTTCCTCTGTTGCACGGACAAGCTGGTGCGACAGATGCCCGGGCGGATCATCGGCAAGACGGTGGACATGGATGGCAAACCGGGTTATGCCTTGACCCTGCAGGCCCGCGAACAGCATATCCGTCGCTCAAAGGCGACTTCGAATATCTGCACCAATCAGGGGCTGATGGTCACCGCAGCCACCATCCATATGGCCATTATGGGGGCTGAAGGTCTGCAGCGGGTTGCAGCTACTTCCCATGCCAATACGCAGAAACTCTCCGAGGCACTATCCAGCCTGCCTGGCGTGGAGCCCCTCTTCAGTGGTGCGGTTTTTCACGAGCAGGTGATGAAGCTGCCGATCGAAACTGCAAATGCGTTGCGCATGCTGGCAGCCCACAACGTGCTCGGTGGCTTTGATCTGCAGGATGACTACCCTGAACTGGGTGATGCCGTATTGGTCTGTGCTACCGAGTTGCGCAGTGATGAAGATATTGAAAACTATCGGGGTAAGCTGGAGCGGGTGATTCAATCGCAAGTCCAGACGCCCTGTCAGTTGAAACCGGATTGGTGAGTTATGATTTACGATCATTCGCGAAAAGGTAGACGGGCCACTGCGCAGGCCCCTTTGGAAAAGCCCGAGCTAAGCGGGATTCCTGCTGAGATGGTCCGCACCAGTCGGCCCAATCTCCCGGAGGTTTCCGAGATGCAGGCGGTCAGGCACTTTACCCGTCTGTCGCAGAAGAATTTCTCAATCGATACACACTTCTATCCATTGGGTTCCTGCACCATGAAGTATAACCCCAGGGCGTGTAACACCCTGGCGAGCCTGCCTGGACTGCTGGCCCGGCATCCGCTGGCGCCGGATACACACAGTCAGGGTTTCATGGCCTGTCTCTATGAGCTGCAGGAGATCCTGAAAACCGTTACCGGTATGCATGCGGTCTCCCTTTCTCCTGCGGCAGGCGCCCAGGGTGAATTTGCCGGTGTGGCGATGATCCGGGCCTATCACGATGCCCGGGGGGATGATCAGCGTACCGAGATCCTGGTACCGGATGCGGCCCACGGCACCAATCCCGCCTCAGCGGTTATGTGCGGTTACAAAACCCGGGAGATTCCCACCGGGGCGGATGGGGATATCGATGTGGAGGCCCTGCAGGCCGCGTTGGGTCCGCAAACGGCAGGTATTATGCTGACCAATCCATCCACGGTTGGCGTCTTCGAGCGACGTATCGAAGAGATTGCCAGCATGGTGCACCACGCCGGTGGACTGCTCTATTATGATGGCGCCAATCTGAATGCGATCCTGGGCAAGGTTCGTCCGGGTGACATGGGGTTTGATGTGATTCATATGAATCTGCATAAGACTTTCTCCACACCACATGGCGGCGGCGGCCCGGGTGCAGGCCCGGTGGGTGTCAGCGAGCGCCTGGAACCCTATCTGCCTGTACCTATGGTTGATTACGATGGCCACGATTATCGATGGCTGAGCGAGAAGGATCGACCCGATACCATTGGTCGTCTGTCCGCCTTTGCCGGGAATGCGGGTGTGTTGTTGCGCGCTTATGTCTACGCACGTCTGCTGGGACGTGAAGGTATGCACCGGGTATCTGAGTTTTCCACATTGAATGCCAACTATCTGTTGAAGCGCTTGATGGAAGCCGGTTTCGATGCCGCCTATCCGGAGAGGCGGGCCAGTCATGAATTCATCCTGACCCTGAAAAAACAGGCCAAGGAGCTGGATGTGAATACCATGGATTTTGCCAAGCGTCTGCTCGACTATGGTGTGCACGCTCCAACGACCTACTTCCCGTTGCTGGTGCCGGAGTGTTTGCTGGTGGAGCCAACGGAGTCCGAGGCCAAAGAGGAGCTGGATCAGTTTGTCGACATCATGCGCACCATCAAGCAAGAGGCTGAGAGTCAGCCCGACCTGGTTAAACAGGCCCCCCATACTATGCCGGTAAAACGATTGGATGATGTACGGGCGGCACGGGAGTTGGATCTGGCCTGGAAGGGTTCATAAGATAAGCCGCGAATGGACGCAAGTTACCGCGAATGTGTCGCAAATGTTATCGGTGGTGTGGTGGAAACGTTGCTTAAAGGTTAGTAGTAATGTTTCTCTCACCACACGATTGCATCGTGATGACACTTTCAGCGGTGTATCTCTGTACAATAGCCATCTTTGTAACAGTTTAAGGACAAGAGGCAGCTATGTCGGCTTTGATCTGCGGTTCGTTCGCGTTCGATACCATTATGGTCTTTCATGACCACTTCAAACACCACATCCTTCCGGAACAGGTACATATCCTGAATGTCTCTTTCCTGGTGCCCGATATGCGCCGGGAGTTCGGTGGATGTGCCGGAAACATTGCCTACAATCTGAATATGCTGGGCGGAGAGGGTAAACCGGTCGGTACCGTCGGTGACGATTTCGAACCCTATGCGAAATGGATGGATGAGTGTGGTGTCAGCCGGGATCATATCCGAGTGGTTCCCGGCAGCTATACCGCTCAGGCCTATATCACCACAGACAAAGACGACAACCAGATCACCGCTTTCCACCCGGGTGCAATGAACCAGGCTCACGAGATCGATGTCTCAAAAATTGATGATTGCACGCTGGGTATGGTCTCGCCTGATGGCCGGCAGGGCATGCTGGATCATGCCGAACAGTTTGCCGAGTCCGGCGTGCCTTTTATTTTTGACCCTGGTCAAGGCATGCCGATGTTCGATGGCGATAGTCTGCTGAAGTTCGCTGAACAGGCTACCTGGATGGCCTTCAATGACTATGAAGCGATGCTGATGCAGGAGAGAACCGGCAAGAGCCTTAAACAGTTGGCGGAGATGGTGGAAGGGGTAGTTGTTACCCGGGGAGCAGAAGGCTCTGAAATCATTACCCGGGAGAGTTCATTTCAGATTCCCAATGCACCGGTGAAGGCGGTGGTTGATCCAACCGGATGTGGTGATGCTTACCGGGCTGGTCTGATCTATGGTCTGATGAACGATATGGATTGGCAGACCACGGGACGAATTGCCTCGTTGATGGGGGCAATCAAGGTTGAGCAAGCTGGGACACAAAACCATATTGTCTCCGCCGAGTCCTTTGCTCATCGTTTCGAAAAGGCGTTCGACTATCGATTTTGAGGTATTAGTGTTAACAGGTCCTAGGAGAGCTATGAGATGAGTGATTGCGATCGCCATCAACCATCATTGAAACCTGTGGATGAGGCATTGGCGTTGCTGCTGTCGCAGGCTGAATCGGTCACAGAGCGAGAGTCGGTGCCGCTCAACCAGGCACTGGGCAGAGTGTTGGCGGATCCGGTCAAGAGTCAGGTCGATGTGCCGCCCTGGGATAACAGTGCCATGGATGGTTATGCGGTCAGATCTGAAGATCTGACGGATGACAAAACCCATCTGACTATAGATCAGCGGATCGCTGCAGGCTCAGTGGGTAAGCCCCTCACCCCCGGAACCGCAGCCCGTATCTTTACCGGTGCCCCGGTACCGCCCGGTGCGGATGTGGTGGTGATTCAGGAGGTTTGCGAGGCAGACGGGGATCGTCTGCTGATCAAGGAAAAGCCGGCGGCCGGAGCGAATATCAGAAGTGCCGGGGAGGATATCCTGCAGGGTGAAGTGATTCTGAAGCCGGGATTGCGTCTAGCCCCACAGCATCTTGGTCTGGCTGCTTCTGTAGGTGTGGCCGAGTTGTCGGTATACCGCAAGTTGAAAGTGGCGCTCTTTTCCAGTGGTGATGAACTGGTGATGCCGGGTAATCCGCTCGGCGCCGGTCAGATCTACAACTCCAATCAATTCACCCTGACCGGGCTGCTGCAACAGTTGGGTTGTGAGACCCTTGAGATGGGTATTGTCGAGGATACTTTTGAAGCGACTTGCGATGCTTTGCGGCAGGGTGCCGAAGAGGCTGATCTGGTACTCGCCTCGGGTGGAGTGTCAGTCGGGGAAGAGGATCATGTGAAGCCGGCCGTGGAGAGCCTGGGTTCATTGGACTTGTGGAAGATTGCCAGTCGACCGGGTAAACCTTTGGCTTTCGGACATATCAACGGTACGCCGTTTCTCGGCTCACCAGGAAACCCGGTTTCCCTGTTCGTCACTTTTACGATCTTTGGCAGGCCGTTCATCAAAAAGATGCAGGGCCTGACTACAGGCATTCAGCCGATATCCCGCAAGGTTGTGGCGGGCTTCGAAAAGGCGGCAACCGACAAGCGTCAGGAGTATGCCCGCGGCCGGCTGGAGATCGATGAGCAGGGACGAGAGGTGGTCAGGCTGTTTTCCAATCGCTCCTCAGGTGTCTTAACTTCAGTTGCCTGGGCTAATGGACTGGCTGTTTTACCCCCGATGACGGCGATAAAACCCGGCGATGTTGTAGATTTCATTCCCTACAGTGAATTGATTAGCTGATTCCGACTCTAAACCCTTCAATAGAGAGTGCATCTGATATGCTTGTCGGATTAATAGGAATGACACTTAACTTAAAGAGGGTAAACCGCCAATGTACGCCAATCACCGCAAAATGCCGCGAATAATTTTCACATCAAGGCCTCTATTTGCGTAAATCCGCGGTGATTGGCGTCCATTGGCGGTTAATCTCTTAAGTTCAGTACTATTCGGGTTTATAGTATTGATAAATCAGCAATTTTAGTCTGTGCGAGGGTTTCCGGATGATTCAACTACGATTGTTTGCAAGATTCAGAGAAGAGCTGGGTGTCGATACGGAACAGTTGGAATCGGAAGACCTCTGCTGTGTTGAGGATCTGCTCAGTCAGTTGCGCCAGCGGGGTGGGGCCTGGTCGAGGCTGCTGGCCGAGGATCAGCGGATCATGATGGCGGTGAACCAGGAGATGGCCAATCCCCAGACACCCCTGCAGTCGGGCGATGAGATTGCCCTGTTTCCGCCGGTAACCGGAGGCTGAAGTATGTATACCATCCGGGTGGATTCCGAACCTTTCGATCCAAACCGTGAAGTGGATCTGTTGCGCGGAGAGGATCCTGCCATCGGTGCTGTTGTCACTTTTGTTGGTTTGATGCGTGATCTCAACGAGGGTGACCGGGTCGACCATATGTTTCTCGAACACTATCCCGGTATGACGGAAAATGCCCTGGAACAGATCGTGAAACTGGCATTCGAACGCTGGCAGTTACAGGGCTGCCGGGTTGTGCATCGGGTTGGTGAACTAAAACCCACAGACCCCATCGTATTGGTTGCTGTGGCTTCAGCCCATCGCAAGGAGGCATTTCGGGCCTGTGAGTTCATCATCGATTATCTGAAGACTCAGGCGCCATTTTGGAAAAAAGAGGCAACCGAAAATGGTGCGCGCTGGGTCGACGCCCGTGACAGTGATGACGAGGCGATCAGCCAATGGTCACAGGAGGGCAGTGATCATTAGCCGGCAATAGGGCGGTCGTTAAAGGGCACATTGGGTTGCTATCAACAGGCCCCAGGCATCAGTCTGATTAAGGATTGAAACCTAGGAGAGGCATAATGAACAGAAGCCAATGGCTATTGACCGGTTTGGTCCTGCTGCCGCAAGCGGCAGTTGCCTACGATAGCGTGGTGGGTGCCAGACTGGGCTCCTTGGGCTTCGGCGTGGAAGCGGGATATGGCCTGACCGAACAGTTCAAAGCCCGCTTGGGCTTCAATCGATACGACTTCGGTTTTGATGCGAAGGTGGATGGGGTTGAATATGATCTCGATCTGCAGTGGCGGAGTCTCTCTCTGGTTGCCGATTGGCACCCATTCGAATCCAAATCCTCATTTCGCTTCACCGCAGGGGTTTTCCGCAATAACAACGAAATCAGTGGTTCTGCCGGTGCTGAAAACCTGACGATAGGCAATACTGTCTATCCCGGGGTCGGCTTGGATGCGGTTGTGGGGTTCAGGTCCTATGCACCCTACCTGGGGGTGGGGTGGGACACGGGTGTCTCTAAACACCAAGGCTGGGGATTCAATGTGGACCTGGGTGTCCTCTATCAGGGGGCCGGTAGTGTCGACCTGGTACCGACCGGTGCCCTGGCGGATTTGGTCGATCCGAATGATGTTGAATTGGAAGAGCGGCGGTTTGAGGATGATATTGAGGATTACCGCTACTACCCGGTCTTCTCGTTCGGTTTCTCCTACCGATTCTGACCCTTCGGCTTGAGGGGTAACCAACACAGCCGGTTGCCGAGCTTGATTTCTGTCTGCAAGGGGTAAAAATGAAAAAGCCGGGATGTACCGCAATCATCCCGGCCAGATATCAGGAAGCTGAGCTACTTTTTGTTCGAGTGAAGCAGAACCTGTTCGAAGATGTTCCGCTTGATTCTGCTGCGAATCGGTTCCGGCAGATTGTGCCAGGCTTTGGCCACTTCAATGGATTCATCATCCATCACAGCGGAAGAGCTCTCACCGAACATCAGCCAGGCTGGATTGACATCCAAAACCTGAGCGATTTCATCAATTTTTCTGGGGCGCAGACTCTTCCCGTTTTCAATCTTTTGAATGACGGCCTGATTGGTGCCGGCACGCAGTGCCAGTTCCTCTTGCGTCCAGCCTCTTTCCCGTCTTTTTCTGCGTAGTCTCGAGCCTAGAGTATCCATTTCCCGCGGTATGTATGTTTCAAATTTTTGTGCGTGTACGTAGCTCATTGTCCTTCCCGTTGGATGCCTAAAGGTGATTGCATCGTCTTGTATCTGGTAGCGGCGCATCTAACGAAAACTTGACACTCCGGATTTGCCCGTCATAACGCCTGTGAAATTAATTCCAGTACTTGGGAATAATGTGACTAAGTTCACAGTATCCTATCATGGCCTGTGTGTCAGAAAATCGCAGATATCCAAAAAACTGTCACATTGGAGAATGGGATTCCTGTGATAACATGCCCACCCATGCTGACTTACCCCGACATAGATCCTGTAATCGTGACCCTGGGATCAATCGACATCTATTGGTACGGCGTGATGTATATGATTGGCTTCTTCGGCGGCTGGTGGCTGGGGCGCATCCGCGTCGGCAAGCCCGGTATCGTCTGGAGTGCCAAGCAGGTGGACGATATTGTTTTCTATATTGTGCTCGGGGTGGTCGGTGGTGGTCGAATCGGCTACCTGCTGTTTTATGATCTACAGGGTTTTCTGGCCAATCCGCTGATCTTGTTTTCGGTTTGGGAGGGCGGCATGGCCTTCCATGGCGGCTTGATCGGTGTATTGTTGGCCATGTGGTACTTTGCCCGCAAAGAGGGGCGGACCTTTTTTGAGGCGACCGACTTTATCGCGCCCCTGGTCACCATCGGACTGGGCGCCGGCCGCCTGGGTAACTTCATCAATGCGGAACTCTGGGGTGGAACCACCTCCTTGCCCTGGGGGATGCGGGTGCCCTGTATCGAGTCTGACAATCTCTGTGCCCGGTTGGGACTGCCCCCGGACACCGTCTATTCGCCGCCGGTGCATCCCAATCAGCTCTATGAGTTTCTGTTGGAAGGGGTACTGCTGTTTACCATTCTGTGGCTCTTCTCCGCCAAAGCCAGGCCGAGGATGGCTGTCTCCGGATTGTTTCTGATCTGCTATGGGATATTTCGCATCGCCATCGAGTTCGTGCGCCTGCCGGATCTGCATATCGGCTATCTGGCGTTTGACTGGCTGACAATGGGCCAGCTGCTGAGCGTGCCGATGATTCTGTTCGGTGTGCTGTTGCTCTATCTTGCCTACCGAAGGGAACCAATGCCTGCTTGATGCCCGTGACATAACCTATTATGGTGCCGGGTTGATAATCGGATTTATAGGCAACAGCATGCAACAGTATCTTGATCTTATGCGCCATGTGCGGGATTTTGGGGTAACCAAGGAGGATCGGACCGGCACGGGTACCCGCAGTGTATTTGGTTATCAGATGCGTTTCGATCTCTCCCAGGGCTTTCCTCTGTTGACCACCAAAAAGCTGCATTTGAGATCGATCATCCATGAGTTGCTGTGGTTTCTGCAAGGGGACACCAATATCCGCTATCTGAAGGAGAATGGGGTCAGTATCTGGGATGAGTGGGCTGATGAGGAGGGCAACCTCGGGCCTGTCTATGGCTATCAGTGGCGCTCATGGCCGGCCCCTGGGGGTGGTCATGTCGATCAGATCAGCCAGTTGGTGGCGCAGATCAAAAGCAATCCGGACTCGAGACGGCTGATCGTCTCAGCCTGGAATCCGGCCCAGGTCGACGATATGGCTCTGCCGCCCTGCCATTGTCTGTTCCAGTTCTATGTGGCCGAGGGCCGGCTCTCCTGTCAGCTCTATCAACGCAGCGCGGATGTTTTTCTCGGGGTACCGTTCAATATCGCCTCCTATGCCCTGCTGACCATGATGATGGCTCAGGTAACCGGCCTCAAGCCGGGCGAGTTCGTGCATACTTTCGGCGATGCCCATCTCTATCTTAACCACCTGGATCAGGTGGAGCTGCAGCTCTCCCGGGAGCCGAAAACGCTGCCAGGCATGTCGATCAATCCCGAGGTGAAGGATATCTTTGCGTTTCGCTACGAGGACTTCGAGTTGACCGATTACGATCCTCATCCCCACATCAAGGCGCCAGTCGCAGTTTGATGGGCAGGGCCTATATATAAGGAGTCGATGTGTCGATAATCTCGATTATCACGGCAATGGCCAGAAACGGTGTGATCGGTCGCGATAACCGCCTACCCTGGCACCTGCCAGCTGATTTACAGCACTTCAAGTCCCTGACTCTGGGAAAACCGATCCTGATGGGGCGCAATACCTGGGAGTCCCTGCCAGGCCTATTGCCCGGTAGAAGACACATCGTGGTGACCCGCAATGAGGGGTATCTCGCGCCTGGCGCGGAGGTGGTTCACTCGGTCGAGGAGGCCTTGGCGGCGGTGGCGGGGGAGCCGGAGATCATGATCGTTGGCGGCAGCCATTTTTATGCTGAAATGCTACCCAGGGCGGATCGCCTCTATCTGACCCTGGTGGATGCGGATGTGGAAGGGGATGTACGGTTTCCGGAAATCGACTGGCAGGAGTGGCACGAAGTGGCACGTCAAGATCACTCGGCAGACGAAAAGAATGCCTATGACTACACTTTTGTTAACCTGGTCAGGCGCACATCTGTTGCTGACGATTGATATCCTAGGCAATGAAGCCGCAAATGTTCGCTAATCACCGCAAAACGACGCGAATAGTATTAGTTTGATCAATTATCGGGCTGGGCAGCTTAGATGATAGGGCTTCGGCGGTTTGCGTTTTCTCAGTTTCAACGCTGTGAGTTGGCCGCCCCAGAAACAGCCGCTATCCAGTGACCAGACATTGTCGATCTGTCGATACCCCAGTGTCGACCAGTGGCCGAACAGAATCTTGTCATGCCGGCTTTTTCTTCCGGGTACCGCATACCAGGGGATGGAGGCATTCAGATGCTGCTCCGGTGCGCCTTTGTCGCGCATCGACAGTCGTCCATCCCGGGTGCAATAGCGAAGTCGGGTGAAACAGTTGGTGATGAAGCGCAATCGCTCCATACCGGTAAGTTCGTTCCGCCACTTATCCGGTTTATCGCCATACATCTGCTGGCAAAAGTCGTGAAACCCTGGACCTCGAAGGGTTGTCTCCAGTTCCCGGGCACAGCTGAGTGCCGTCTTGAGGTCCCATTGGGGAGGCAAGCCGGCGTGTACCATGCTGATGTTCCGTTTGGCATGGTGAACCATCATCGGGCGATGGCGTAACCAATCGATCAGTTCCTGGCCGTCGGGGGCATCGAGAATATCCATCAGGCTGCCATGCTTCTGATGGGTGCGGTTGCCCTGGGAGATGGCCAACAGGTGCAGATCGTGATTGCCCAGTACACAGACAGCCTGATTGCCCAGGGATCGGATGAAACGTACCACCTGAAGTGATTTTGGTCCCCGGTTGACCAGGTCTCCTGCAAACCAGAGCTTGTCTTTGGCTGCATCGAAGCGTATCAGTTCCAGTAGCTGTTGCAGTTCATCATAACAGCCCTGTACATCCCCTATTGCGTAGATAGCCATCGTTGTTGTTCTTGGTTATTGCCTGGTTTTACCGCTGGTGGTCGTCTGTTCGGAAATCTGCTTGGTGAGTAAAGCCATATAAATCAGGTCTCTGATTCAATGACAGATGATTGGATTAGTGGAGACTGCCGGGACGGGCTAGGGAAAAGGCCGGAATCAGGGCGTCAAAATGGTTGCCCTGAGCGTCGATCATATCGTAACTGCCCTGCATGCTGCCGACTGGCGTGTCCAGGACGGTGCCACTGGTGTAACGAAAGGTCTCTCCCGGGTTGAGCTGCGGCTGCTCTCCAACAACCCCCTCGCCACGGACTTCCTGGGTCTTGCCGTTGGCGTCGGTAATGATCCAGTGACGATTCATGAGCCGTGCGGAGGATTCTCCGTCGTTGCGGATAGTTACCGTGTAGGAAAAGACATATCGTTGCTCTTTGGGCAGCGATTGGGACTCGATGTATCGAGTCTCAACCTCAACTTCGATATGGTGCTTCGTTTCCTTTTCCATCTTTATCAAACCTGATCGTTAATGTTGCTGTGCTGTTTGTTTCAACAGTTCTCATTGATTAAAGGGTACTGGGGCACAGTTGGTAGTGCAATAGCGGAAGGGGGCGTGCCTGAGATTTCTATCAAGAAATAAATTCCGGTGCCGATACGCTGATCAGGAAACATCACAGGAATCCGCCCAAATGAGAGTTGGTTTATTGCTCCTACTTTGCTTCATTGTCCCGCATGGCGGTGCCGTCGAGCTTGCTCCTGAGAGCCAAGCGCTGCTGGCTGCCGCAACTTCCGGCGAGGTGGGGCGGGTCAATGATCTGCTGTCACAAGGGGTTGATGTCAATACGAAAAATCCATCTGGCCGCTCAGTTCTGCATATTGCCGCGTTCAATGGCAATCTGCAGACCGTGCGTGCCCTGTTGGCGGCCGGTGCTGATGCAAACCTGGCCGATGGTGCCGGCCTTACGCCGTTGATGGAGGCGGCATCCTTTGGTCATCTTGAGGTTGTGCAGTTGCTGATCCAACGTGGAGCGGATGTCAATGCGGCGGATCAGGCCGGCAATACTCCATTGGCCCTCTCCAATCGAGGTGGTCACAGTGAAGTATCCGAGCTGTTGAGTGAAATGGGTGCGACGGAGGGTGGCGGTAAGGAAGAGAAGAAGTAGTGAGCGCTATGCTTCTCAAAACCTGAATTTTTGCGATGTTTCTGATGCAACAACGTGATGCGTGTCTAAGTAAACAACGTAATGCACGTGAATAATTGTTATTAAGTCATTGATTGGACTTGTAAGAGATATGAAAAGGCAACATCCTCATCATAAACCAGACTTCTTTGCTGTGGTGGTGGTGTTGGTCATGATAGGCTTTGGTTTGACGTTGGCTGTTCAGGTTGGGGCTATTGATCGGCATGAGGTGGTACACAGCGAAGTATCCCAGGCTGAGGCCGGATAATCCTGAAGTCTGTGGTTATCTGTCCGATAACTTACCTGGTTTGATTCACACCTGAACCCAGGGGTTCGGGTCATAGGTAAAATACTGACCTTGTCATCAGTTTTGAGGTCAGTTTCATCGCCGTTTTAATCGGTAGGGGAAGCTCGGCGCCGCCCGCCTTCAGGGCCAGTGCGGCATGTTCGGCTTCATCTGTTTTCATCTGCTGTAATACGGCATGGGTCCGTTTGTCCTGTTGTGGGACGCGGTTGATATGCTCATCCAGATGGGCACCTACCTGGTTTTCTGTCTCGGCCACAAAGCCCAGGCTCCATTTATCACCAGCCAATCCGGCTGCGGCACCAAGCATGAATGAGCCTGCATACCAGAATGGGTTGAGCAGGCTTTTACGATTGTCCAATTCAACCAGTCGGTTCTCGCACCATGCCAGGTGGTCATTCTCCTCCTGTGCCGCTCTCTCCATCTGCTCTCTGACTTCTGGGAGTCGGGCGGTCAACGCCTGGCCCTGGTAGAGTGCCTGGGCGCATACCTCACCGGTATGATTGATCCGCATCAGGCGTGCGGTTAGATCCCGCTCTTCATCGGTGAGTTCGCTCTCATCGATGCCGTCAGCTGGATTGGCTCTTTCTGTGACCAGGGGTCTGCCGAACAAGGTTCTTACTGCGCTGTCCAGGCCTATCAGCAGGTGGTCGGCCATTTTGTAATCACGTTCACTCATGTAGGAACCTTAGCGTTAAATCGAGGGGTTCTTCAACTCTGTTTGATTAGCTTTTTGTCACTCCACCGACCGATTCGTTCACTTTCAGTTGATTCAGTCGGCCTGTAAATCGGGTTACTGCGGCATGTCTACTGATCAATCAGCGGTAAGGGACCTCGAGCAGGCCCTGAACTTAGACTATCTGGTCGCCGGGTTAGTGGCAGCCCTGTTCCATTGTTGGTAAATCAGCTCGATCGGGTGGCATACTTCAATGGCGAGTCCGGCTTGTTTGATCTGCTGGCGAAACTGCATGGCACAACCGGTGTTGGTGGTAATCAGGATTTTGGCACCACTGGTTTTCAGGTGGGATAGTTTAAGCTCACCAAGCTGATTCGACAGTTCTGGTTGGGTGAGTATGTAGCTTCCTGCCGCGCCGCAGCATAGTTCGTTTTCAGCCAACTCGACCAGTTCAAGCTGTGGGATCTTATTGAGTATCTGCCAATCCGAGTTGTCCCGAGAAGAGCAAGGGCGGTGCAGGGCGGCCTTGATTGGCAACGGCGCCAGTTCCGGCATCTCTTTGTCCGCTAGCTGTAGCAGAAAATCGCTGATTGAAGCCAGGGGCAGCCGGCTTGCCTGCTGTTCAACCAGTTCCAGGTGGCATGCGGTGGCCAGGGTAATCAGCTTTTGCGCGCCGCTTTTAGTGGTTTGTTTACGAATCGCATCACACTGTTGCTCGGCTTCCTCGATAAAGCCGTTATGCCGATGCAGTGCGCCACAACACTGGCTATCAGAAGGAATATCAACCGCATAACCCAGGCTGGTCAGTATGTGGATGGCACTTTTGATCAAGTTGTCATCGAGTTTGGAGCCGATACAGCCGGTGAACAGCTGTACTTTTTTTCCGGTCGGTATTTTTGAAGCATAAAACCCAGTGCGATCCGCGGGGTTTACAGGCAGCTGGTCCGCCATAGTTAGCAGTTGCCTGAGACGGCTAAAGGGCAGGATTTTAGCCAACGCGAGTAAGCCTGTTCGACGGGTAATATGGTACAGACGGATCCAAAAATTGAGCTTTTGGGCATGACTCAACTGACGGAGAAGTCGTTTCAGCAGCGGCTTTTTTCGATGTTCCGTGGTAATCGCTGAGCGGCTGGCATCCAGCAGGCTGCCGTATTTCACCCCGGATGGGCAGGCGGATTCACAGGCGCGGCAATTGAGGCAGCGGTCAAGATGCTGTTCTACATGGGAATGTAGGTCGATCTCGTTTTTCGCCAGTGCCTGAATCAGACTGATCCGACCTCGAGGTGAGTCGGCCTCACTGGCGAGCAGGCGATAGGTTGGGCATACAGTTAGGCAGAGACCGCATTTTACGCAGCGGTCTGCTTCAACAAGCAGGTCTTCAGGTGTCACAACGGGCAGCGCTTCCGGAAAAGATCGGCCATTTTACCTGAATAGAGCTGTCAATTGGAGAATTCATGAAGCTTTAGCGCGAAAACCGAACTGGCTAACGGGTTGGCTGATCTGGTTGAGGAGAGCGGCCCTAGTCACTAATATTGGACATGATCTGAAACACTGGGTTCTGAACGCAGCACGCAAACCATAATGCCGAGGCTATGCCATGTCCTACTATCGTCATCACCTCTTCTTTTGTGTCAATGAGCGGCAGGATGGACGCCCCTGTTGTGGAAGCCATGGTACCAAGGCCATGCGTGACTACATGAAAGGCAAGGTTAAGGAGCTGGGCCTGACCGGTCCAGGGGGGGTAAGGGTTACCACGGCCGGTTGTTTTGATCGCTGTGATCTGGGGCCGGTGCTGGTGGTCTATCCCGAGGCGGTCTGGTACACCTATGTGGACCGTGACGATATCGATGAGATCTTACAACGACATATCATTGAAGGTGAAATCGTAGAACGGTTGACCATTTAGCTGAGTTATCCGGCTTGCCACTGGATAATTGCAGCATTTTCAGGAACTCAGTCATGTTTTACGGATTGGCCTCCTAGATTTTCCTAAAGCAGCAAACGATGCTGCCGCTACTCAGTAGAAGTTGAGGATTGAGTGGTGTAGAGTGGCTTGCCGCTACTGATGCTAAAGCGTGACGCGGGTTGGTATTGGAGCGAAAAAATAGCCATTTCATTGCTTATAATCCCTTGCATTAGCCGAGTGATTGTATACTATTAAGAAATTAGTCTAAGTTTCCTCACTTAATGGACTGTTTCGTATGGGATTTTGGAGTTTGCCATGTCAGGTTTAGCCCGTTTAGCTACCCCTTTTCTTCTTATGTTAGTGCTTGCTGCCTGTGGTGGTGGTGATGCCGATGCCCCTTGGGATAGTAGTGGCGGGACAACCGGGACTGGTGACACCATTGACGATGCGGGAACCGCTGGGGCTACCATATTTCTGGGTAACGGTGCAGGATCCTCATTTGAAATCGGTGAGCTTAATATTGCGGTTACCACCCTTTCCGCCGGTGGCCAGACCTCAGTCAGGGCGACTTTGGCTGATGTAGAGGGGAATCTCTACCAGGATGATGCCACAGTCACCTTCACAACCGACTGCCTGGCTTCCGGACTGGCGACAATAGATTCATCCGTAAATACAACAGATGGCGTAGTAACGGCGACCTATGTTGCCCAGGGTTGCTCGGGCTCCGACACGATTCGTGCAACTACAACAGTTAATGGAAATACGTCAACAGCCACTGGAACAGTCAGTATCCAACCGGCAGAGATCGGTTCAATGCAGTTTGTTTCTGCGGAACCATCGGTGATTGGTATTCGAGGCGTTGGCCTGACCGAGGTCTCCAAAGTTTCGTTTCAGGTACTGGACACCAACGGTAATCCTGTTTCTCAACAGGTGGTTAACTTCTCGTTGAATACAGATATCGGCGGGGTCGCAATCCCTGCTGGCTCCATTAAGTCAACCAGTGATATAGACGGTATTGTCAGAACCGATGTGAAATCGGGTACCGTACCTACTACAGTACGTGTGACTGCCTCATTGGAATCTAATCCATTAATCTCAACCCAGTCTGATGGCCTGGTTATTTCCACGGGCGTATCAGACCAAAATAGTATTTCCTTAAGCGCGGAAACACTAAATCCGGAAGGTTTGGACATTGATGGTACCGAAGTTGATATCACCGTGCATGCTTCTGATCACTTTAACAATCCTGTTCCAGACGGAACAGCTGTATATTTTACGACTGAAGGTGGTCAAATACAGTCGCAATGCCAAACAGATGATGGTTCCTGTACTGTGGTTTGGACCAGTTCAAACCCTAGGCCTTGGGATGACCTTCTGCCTGGTGGCATGGGGCGAGTAACTGTTTTGGCAACCATGCTGGGTGAAGAGTCTTTTGTCGATGCCAACGGTAATGGGGTATTGGACTCTGGTGATACTCCATTCGCGGATATTCCAGAAGCCTATCGTGATGATAATGAGGATGGTGTACGTGATCCGGTGACGGAAGAATTTGTTGATTTCAATAATAATAACTCCTATGACGGTGTCGGTGTGGACCCGAATTACAACGGTGCGCTCTGTTGTGATGCGGCCGCGGTCGCTGAAGCTCAATCGGCGGTTGCCGCGGGCGAAGATCCTGGTGTCTGTTTCGGTGTGACGCCTGTGTCTGTCGTCTCATGCAGTACGGAGAAGAACATCAATGTCCGGGATAGCCTGGTGATTGTGATGTCTGAATCCTTTCCTGTGATTCTGTTGGATGGTGTTGATGTGGATGTGGCTACTGGTTTTCTTTCAATCGATTTGCCAGCAGGTATTTCAACTTACACCTTTACTATCAGAGGTGCAGTTACCGGGCAGATCTTGCCTGCCGGTACAACGATAAATTTCGCAACCACCAACGGCACTATAGAGACGGCCAGTAGCTTTATTATTCCCAGTACCAATGCGAATCCTCGATTGGCCTCTCAAGCAGGTGTTGTTGACTATAGAGTCGCATTAGTACCTACGGAGAACAGAAATCCCGGAGATGAGACAGGTGTGCTGACCGTAAGAGTAACCACGCCAAGTGGTGCTACGTCGACGGGTTATGTCATTGTGAACGATTAACCGCTGACAGTCATTTCATTCAAAAACCCTGCCTTTTTAAGGCAGGGTTTTTTTATTTGTGGGATATTCAATACAATCTACTAATTCGATTATGTTGTAACATGTTGGGCTTATACCTTGACGCCTCACCACCACAAAGACACAATGCTATCCACCTTGCCCCATATGCTGAGCATGAAGCTCTGAAACCATTGTGAACAACACACCACCGCTCATAAAAATCAGAGATCTGCACTTCCATCATGGAGATCGTCCAATTTTCCAAGGGGTCGATATCGATATCCCCCGGGGCAGAGTGACAGCAATCATGGGGCCGAGCGGAACAGGGAAGACAACCCTGCTCAAGCTGATCGGCGGCCAGTTACGCCCGTCCCAGGGCACCATCGAGGTTGATGGTCAGGATGTGCATAAACTCTCCCGCAAGGCCCTCTATCGACTGCGGATGCGGATGGGCATGCTGTTTCAGAGCGGTGCACTGCTGACCGATCTCTCGGTCTACGATAATGTGGCCTATCCGTTGCGTGAACATACCAATCTGCCGGAATCGATGATCCGTCGCCTGGTGTTGATGAAACTCGAAGCGGTTGGCTTGCGGGGCGCCAGAGAGCTGATGCCCTCGGAGCTGTCCGGAGGTATGGCCAGGCGGGTGGCCCTGTCCCGTGCGATCGCTCTGGATC